>JANXXE010000219.1 GCA_025350815.1 Myxococcales bacterium
AACTCCTCGGCGCCCAACAACGCGCCCACCACGACATCGCGCCCCGTCTTTAGCTGACCGTCCGTCTCGACGGTGACGCGGCTGCGCAGATTGTTCAGCAGCAACACCTGGTGCGCCTCGGCCAGGCCCAGTTCCCACGGAATGCCTGCGTGCTTGATGCTGGTCAACGGTGACGCCCCCGTGCCGCCATCGTGTCCGCTGATCAGAACGACGTCGGCGCGCGCCTTGGCCACGCCCGCGGCCACCGTCCCCACGCCCACCTCGGCCACCAGCTTGACGCTGATGCGCGCCTTGTTGTTGGCGCATTTCAGATCGTGAATCAGCTGCGCCAGATCCTCGATCGAATAAATATCGTGATGCGGGGGCGGCGAAATCAGGCCCACGCCCGGCGTCGAATAGCGCACCTTCGCGATCCACGGGTAGACCTTCGTGCCGGGCAGCTGGCCGCCCTCGCCCGGCTTCGCGCCCTGGGCCATCTTGATTTGCAGTTCCAGCGCGTTGGTCAGGTAGTTGCTGGTGACGCCAAATCGTCCCGATGCCACCTGCTTGATGGCGCTGTTGCGCGAATCGCCGTTGGCGTCCGCCACGAAGCGCGCCGGATCCTCGCCGCCCTCGCCGGTGTTGCTGCGCCCACCCAGGCGGTTCATCGCGATGGCCAGCGTCTCGTGCGCTTCTTTGCTGATCGAGCCGTACGACATGGCGCCGGTCTTGAATCGCCTGACGATCGAATCGACCGATTCCACCTCGTCAAGAGGCACCGGCGAGCGATCGGCCTTCAAGGCCATCAGGCCTCGCAAGGTCGCCAGCCGCGTCGACTGGTCGTTCACCAGCCGCGCATACTGCTTGTACGTGTCGTAGTTGTTGGACCGGCAGGCGGCCTGCAGCTTGTGAATGGTCTCGGGATTGAACAGGTGGTATTCGCCGTCGCTGCGGTACTGGTACTGCCCACCCGCCGCCAGACCCAGTCGGGCCAGCGGGCGACTGGGGTACGCGCGATCGTGGCGCAGCTTCACTTCCCCGGCGATGACATCCATCCCGACGCCCGCGATGCGGGATGCCGTCGACGTGAAGTAACGATCCACCACGCTGGCGGCAAGGCCGATGGCCTCGAACACCTGGGCGCCGTGGTAGCTCTGCACGGTCGAGATCCCCATCTTCGAGATGACCTTGACGATGCCCTTGCTGACGGCCTTGGTGAAGTTCTTGCGGGCCTTGTCGACGTCGACGCGCAGAACCTTCTGGTTGACCATATCGGCGATGGTCTCGAAGGCCAGGTACGGATTGACGGCGCTGGCGCCATAGCCGACCAGCAGGCAGAAGTGGTGCACCTCGCGCGGCTCGCCGCTTTCGACCACCAGACCCACGCGGGTGCGGCTGCCCTCGCGCAGCAGGTGGTGGTTCACGGCGGAACAGGCCAGCAGTGCAGGAATCGGCGCGTGTTGCCGGCCGTGGTTACGATCCGACAAAATGATGATGTGGTTGCCGTCGCGAACCGCGTCGGAGGCCCGCTTGCACAGCGTCGCCAGGGCATCCTCAAGCGCCTTGCCACCACCCGCCACGTCGAACAACGTCGGCAGCGTCGTCGAGCGGAAACCGTGCGAAGTCACCGAGCCGTCCAGCGCGCGCAGGCGTTCCAGTTGTTCGTTGCTGAGCACAGGCGTGGGCAGTTCAATCTGATGCGCCGATTCCGGCTGCGGATCGAACAGATTCCGTTCGGGACCTATGGCGGTCTCGACCGCCATGATGATCTCCTCGCGGATGGCGTCCACCGGCGGGTTCGTCACCTGCGCGAACAGTTGCTTGAAATAGTTGTACAGAGACTGCGGCCGGTCGGACAGCACCGCCAGCGGCGTGTCCGTGCCCATCGACCCCATGGCCTCGCCGCCCTCGGCGCCCATCGGCTGCAACAGCTTCAGATCCTCTGAGGTGTAACCGAAGGCCTCTTGCCGAATCTCCAGCGTGGCGTGGTCGGGCTCGATCGACGGCGCGCCGGCCGGCAGATCTTCCAGTTTCACCAGTTGCTCGGCCAGCCACTGGGCGTACGGTTCGGCCGACGCGATGGCGGATTTCACTTCCTCGTCGGACACGATGCGGCCGGCCGCCGTGTCGACCAGGAACATGCGCCCGGGCTGGATGCGGCCCTTGAGCACGACGTCCTCGGCCGGGATGTCCAGCACGCCCGCCTCGGACGCCATGACGACAAGATCGTCCTTGGTCACGTAGTAACGCAGCGGCCGCAGACCGTTGCGGTCCAGCACGGTGCCAATCTGGACACCGTCGGTAAAACAGATGGCCGCCGGGCCGTCCCACGGCTCCATCAGGCACGAGTGGTACTCGTAAAAGGCCTTCTTCTGCGCGTCCATGGTGGCGTGGCCGCTCCACGGCTCGGGCACCATCATCATCACGCTGTGGGGCAGCGAGCGGCCCCCCAGGGTCAGCAGTTCAAGGACGTTGTCCAGCATGCCCGAGTCGCTGCCCGACTGGTCGATGACCGGCTTGACCTTGCTGATGTCCGCGCCGAACAGCGGGGATTCAAGGACGCTTTGCCGCGCCTCCATCCAGTTGACGTTGCCGCGCAGGGTGTTGATTTCGCCGTTGTGCGCGATCGTCCGGTAGGGATGCGCGCGCGCCCAACTCGGGAAGGTGTTGGTCGAAAAACGCGAATGGACGATGGCCATGGCCGAGGCCACCCGTTCGTCGCGCAGGTCGGGAAAATACTCGTCCAGCTGATCGGCGGTCAGCATGCCTTTGTAGACGATCGTCTTCTGGGACAGGCTGCAGACGTAGAACAGGTCCCGGCCGGGCAGTCCGACCAGCTTCTCGGCGACGCGCCTTATAAGGTACAGCTTGCGTTCGAAGGCCGCGTCATCGGTCTGACCGGGACCACGCCCGACGAAAAGCTGGCGAATGACAGGTTCTGCGTCGCGGGCGCTTTTGCCGATCTTCGAGTTGTCAGTCGGGACCGTTCGCCAGCCAAGGACCGTTTGGCCCAGTTCGCGCACAGCCTGCTCGCACAGACCTTCGGACCGCGCCCGTTCGGCGTTGTCGGTGGACAAGAAGACCATGCCGACGCCGTACTGGCCCGCAGCCGGTAGCGTGATGCCTTCCGCCTGGGCGGCTGCCCTCAGGAACGCATCGGGCATCTGCAGCAGGATCCCCGCGCCGTCCCCCGTGTTCTCTTCGCAGCCCGAGGCACCCCGGTGACCCAGGTTGCGCAGCACCTGAACGGCGTCACGCACGATCTTGTGCGTCTTGCGGCCCCGGACATCCACCACGAACCCCACACCGCAGGCATCGTGTTCGTTTTTCGGATCGTAAAGACCTTGCTTAAGAGGAGCTTTCATCTGGCTATTGGCCACCTATGACCACCTTCGGTAATCGGGGCGGCCTATGTCCCACCTTTCGAACTGCACAGCCTAGCACCCTGGGATCCGGGATGTAAATCGCAGTCCGCGCCTGGCAGGCGCATTCTTGCCAGGGGACGGGCCGGAAGGTATTGGAAACATTAGTATTCCAATGTTTCTAGAAAATATAGAAACAAAGAATTTACCTTTCTACGCGGAATGACTGACGATTATCGAGTACACTGCACGTGTTTCCAAATCATGCGAGCCGTAGTCGTCACATCGAGACCTGCTTCAGCCACCTCCGAACCTGATTCGCCGGCCGCCGCCCTGCGGGAACTGGGCTGCGATGTCGTTCCCGTGGGCTATGACCTGGACGATCTGCCTGATGACGTCGAACAGATCCGGCCGTCCGTGGTGGTGGTGGATGCCGGCGCGCATCTGGAAGTCGGCCGGGCCGCCATTCGCCGCGTGCGGCAGGTCAGCTCGCTGGCGGACATTCCCATTCTGCTGTGCATCGAGGTCTCGCGCCTGCCGGGCCTGGATCCGGAACTGGGCGTGGATGACTTTGTGCTGGCGCCCATTGTCGCGCCCGAACTTTACGCGCGGGTCAGGCAGCTGGATTGGCGCCTGTCGTCCTTTCGGGCCGCCGGCCGGATCAAGCTGGGCGATCTGGTCATCGACACCGTGGCGGTCGAGACCACGTACCGCGGCCGGCCCTTGAAGCTGCCACGCCAGGAATTCCAGCTTCTGAAGTTCCTGGCGGCGGGCGCGGGCCGGGTGTTCTCACGCGAACAGCTGCTGTCCCGGGTATGGGGATACCGGTACACCGGCAACACCCGCACGGTCGATATTCACGTACGTCGTCTGCGCGCAAAGCTTGGCCCCGGAGGCGACATGATCGAAACTGTTCGCCACGTGGGTTACAAGATGCGGGCACCCGGAGCGTGACGGTCAGTAGCGGCAAATTAACGGTTTCCTACCAGGGGGAACCCGGCGCCTTCAGCCAGGCGGCCGCCCTTCTGATCCTCGGCCGTGACGCCCAGACCCGTCCTTACAAGACCTTCGACGAGATCTTCGACGCCGTCGCCAAGGGGGCCGCCGACTGCGCCATCGTTCCCATCGAGAACACCCTGGCCGGGTCGGTCATCAAGAACTACGACCTGCTGATCGAGTACGACCTGACCATCGTCGGGGAAGTCGCGCTGCGGGTGGTGCACAACCTCATCGGTCACCCCGGCGCCGCACTGGCGGACATTCGCCGCGTGTACTCGCACCCAGTGGCGCTGGCCCAGTGCGAGCGTTTCCTGCAGGCCCACCCACAATTCGAGGTCGTGCCCGCGTATGACACCGCGGGCAGCGTGAAAATGGTGATGGAAAGCGGCCGGCGCGACGAGGCGGGGA
>JANXXE010000022.1 GCA_025350815.1 Myxococcales bacterium
CGGTGGCGCTGAAGTAGTCGAGGTGCGTGTGCTTGTTTGCACGGGCGTAACCGGCGATCCAGGTGTTGAGCGCATTGATTGTCTGCGGTGGCCGATCCGTGGTGCGGTTCACCGGCTTGCCGTCTTGCTCGATGCAGTCGCACACCGGCAGCACCGACGCCAGGACGACCCTGATGTGGTTGGCCGCGGCGAGCTGGGCCATGCTGGCGAGGTTTTCCTCGATCGTCTCGACGGGGGCGACGCCGTTGTTGCCGCTGATGTCGTTGGTGCCCGCCAGGATGACAACCACCTGGGGCTGCAGGGCAATGACGTCCTGGCGAAAACGCAGCAGCATCTGGCCCGACGTCTGTCCGCCGATACCGCGGTTGAAATAGGGCCTGCCGGGGAAGAAGCCACCCGCCGGCGGCTTGGACCAGTTGTCGGTGATCGAGTCGCCGATGAAGACGACACGCTTTTCTCCCTTGCCCGGGGGCCGAGCCGCAGCATTGGAAGCGGCGTAGCGGTCGCGCCGGGCAAAGTCCGAGTTGACGAAGGCCAGGCATGACAGCTTTTCAGTCGGAACCGTGAATCGTTCGCAGCCTTTGGACCACACGGGGAACTTCTGGCCTTGGGGCCAGGGCGCCCACTGGCCCAGGAAAGCAGGCGTGGTAGCAGGCGTGGTAGCAGGAGTGGTAGCAGGCGCGGTAGCGGGCGCGGCAGCGGGCGCCTGGGCGCTGGCAGAAGCGGTGAAAGACGTGACAAAGAACGTAAAAACGCAAAGGGCCCAAAAACTGGTTCGGATCATGGGGCGCAGCCTACCAGGTGCCGACGGCGGCGTGCACCAGGTCGCGCAGCGGGGACCAGTACACGCCCAGCAGAATCGTGGGAACCGTCAGAGCAACCAGCACGACGCGGTGGACAGCGGCGACGGCCACGGTCTGGTGTGTGGCCGAAGCGGAATCGATGTACATCGCCCGCAGTACGCGCGCGTAGTAGTACAGCGACACGACGCTGTTGAGGACGGCGGCCACGGCGACGATGTAGAAGGCCGCCCCGCCACCGTTGTGGCCGCGCTCGATCAGCGCGGCGAACAGATAGTATTTTCCGATGAAGCCCGCCGTTGGCGGCAAGCCGGTCAGCGCGAACAGCGCGACGCTGAGGACAAAGGCCACAAGCGGCATGCGATAACCGAGGCCCGCGTATTCGGCGACGGATTCGCCCCCGCCGCTGTCGGCGACGGCGGCCACGGCTGTGAAGGCGGCCAGGCTGATGAACAGGTACACCGCCAGGTAGAACAGGACCGCCTCCTGTCCGGCGACGCCCCCTGCGGCCACGCCCAGCAGCACGTAGCCGGCCTGTGCAATCGACGAATAGGCCAGCAGACGCTTGAGATTCTGCTGACCAAGAGCGGCGAGATTTCCCCAGGTCATCGTGGTCGCGGCGACAACCAGCAGCACCAGCAGCCACGGCGAGCGATCGGCAAGACCCTGCGCGTGTCCAGAGATCTGCCCGAAGACACGCAGCAAAAGGGCGAAGCCGCCCGCCTTCGGCGCCACCGACAGGAACGCCGTCACGGGCGTGGGTGCGCCTTCGTAGACGTCGGGGCACCACATGTGGAAGGGGACCACGGCAATCTTGAAGCCGAAGCCGGCCAGGCACAGCACCGCCGCGAACAGAACGGGCAGGGCGGGGGCGGTCGCCGCGGCCCGACCGATCGTGGCCAGATCCGTCGATGCCGCCAGACCGTACAGCAACGACATGCCGTACAGCATCGCGCCCGACGCCACGCCGCCGTAGACGACGTACTTGAGGGCGGCCTCGGCCGAACGGCGTGAGCCCGGGGTGAAGCCGGCGAGGATGTACGACATGACCGAAACCAGTTCCAGGCCGACGTAGGCCGTCAGCAGATCGCTGGCCGCGGCCATCAGATTGACGGCCAGCGCCGCCGACAGAAGCAGGGCATAGAACTCGGGTGCCTCACGGTCTTCATTGCGGTAGTCGATCGCATCGCGCGAGCGCTGGGCGACCAGGATCACGAACGCCGTGGTCACGAGGCCCAGGTATTTGAAGAAATCGCCAAAAAGATCGCGCGCCAGCAGGCCGTGGAACAACACGCGCGGCTGCGATTCGGCCGTCAGCGCTGTCGCTGCGAGGGCAGCCAGGCACGCCAGAAACGCAATCGCACCGGCCAGGCGCCGCGAGGCCGGCCGCCGTGCGAGGGATAGGCCGACCAAGGCCAGGATCCCCAGCACCAGAATATTTTCCGGCACGAGGTGGCGGAAGCTGGGCAGGTTGGCCAACGTCATCGATTTCGAATCTAAGGGGTTGCCACGGCCGTCAGAAGATCCTGCACGGTTGCGGTGATGGTCGTCAGCAGGGGCGCCGGCCAGAAGCCGAGAACGATGACGATGATGGCCAGCGGAACCAGGGTGGCCGCCTCGCGCAGGTCGAGATCGAAGCCCGCCAGCGCCGAACGCCAGCGTTCATTGAATGGCCCCAGCAAGACTTTCTCGATGGCTGACAGGTGGTAGGCGGCCGTGATGATGACGGACAGGGCGGCCGTGATGGTCAACGCCTGCCACGCCGGAAAGGCGCCGATGAAAACCAGAACCTCGCCGATGAAACCCGATAGACCCGGCAGGCCCAGCGACGCCATGAAGGCCAAACCGAAGACGGTGGCGTAGCGTGGCATGACGTGCGCGACGCCGCCGAACTGCGACAGCTCACGCGTGTGCGTGCGATCGTAAAGGGCGCCCACCAGCAAGAACATCATGGCCGTGATGGTGCCGTGGTTGAACATCTGCGCGACGGCGCCGGTCAGGCCGGTCGGCGTCAGCGCGGACAAACCCAGCAGGCAGTAACCCATGTGGCTGACCGATGAATAGGCCACCAGGCGCTTGAGGTCGGTCTGGGCCATGGCCACGAGCGCCCCGTACAGCATGCCGACCACGCCAAGGACGGCGAGCCCCTGCGCGGCCCAGTGGGTGGCCTCGGGCAGGATGGACAGGTTGACGCGCATCATGCCGTAGACGCCCATCTTCAACAGGACGCCGGCAAGGATGACCGAAACGGCGGTGGGCGCCTCGACGTGCGCGTCGGGCAGCCAGGTGTGCAGCGGCACGACCGGGACCTTGATGGCGAATGCCACAAAGAAAGCCAGCCAGACGATCCTGGGGAAGGCGAAGCCGGCGATGGGGGACTCGGCCCCGAAGTCGTTGGCCCACGCCAGTTTCATCATGTCGAAAGTGTGGGCGGTCGGCGTCCCGTCGACCAGGTAGGTGGCCTTCGAACTGTAGTAAAGCGCGATGATGGCCAGCAACATCAGCACCGACCCGGCCAGCGTGTAGAGGAAGAATTTTATTGCCGCGTATTCCTTGCGTGGCCCGCCCCAGATGCCGATGAGGAAATACATCGGCAGCAGCATCACCTCCCAGAACATGTAGAACAGGAAGAAGTCGAGCGCGCAGAACACGCCCAGCATTCCGACTTCAAGCAGCAGCAGCAACGCAAAGTAACCGCGGATGTGCTGGGTCAGGGGGATGGACCACGACGCGCCGACGGCGATCACGGTGATGAGCGCCGTCAGCAGCACCATCGTGACGGACAGGCCGTCGACGCCCAGGAAATACTCGACCGGGAAGCCGCGAATCCAGCCGTGGTGCTCGACGAATTGCAGGCCCCAGGTGCCGGCAGTGCGGGTGACAGTGGGATCGAATTGGCGAATCATCCACAGCGCCAGACCCAGCGGTACCGCCGTGGTGACCAGCGCGACAATGCGGGTCAGCGATTCCCGGCCGCGCGGGACCAACAAGATGAACGGGATGCCGAGCAGCGGAAAGAAGACGATCAACGACAGCAGCGGTGGTCCCTGTGACGACCGCAGCGCCACGCTGCCGATGTAGGCGCCGCCGCCCGGATTGGGATCGCCGGGCAGGGTGTCGTCGTCGCAGGGCACCAGTAGGGCGCCGAAAGCGCCGCCCGGGGGCAGCGGGGCCGTGGCGGCAGTGGGGACAAAACGCACGTGCAGCGCCACCGTCTGGCCGGGCAACAGGCCCGTGGCCTCAAGCGGATCTGCGGTGAACACCGGAACGCCGCTTCCGTCGTGCCATACGCGCGTGGACCCGATGCGCAGAACGTTCGTGCCCGTGTTTCGCAGGGTGACTTCGCGAACCTCGCCGGCGTGCGTGAAGGTCAGCGCGGCCGGCTCCAACCTCAGGCGCGGCCCGGGGGTGGCGGCGGCGGAACCTGCCGAAATCGTCAAAGTCGCCAAAGTCGAACAGATCGACAGTGCCAGCAGGCCGGGCACGACGCGGTTTTGGCTCTTCATCCGATGAACCACGAGACGGCCACCAGCGCCACCACCCCGATCGTCATGCCGAGGACGTAGTTGTTGATGCGGCCGGTTTGCAGGCGGACCAGTCGTCGGCCCCCGGCGAAGGCGACGGTCGACACGGCGTTTACCGCCCCGTCGACGATGTGGCGGTCGAACCACCCGTCGAGGGTGGCGATGCCACGCGTGGCGCGGGCGGCCAGGCGAACGATGCGGTCGACGATGTGGCGGTCGGCCCAGGCCAAGCCCTGGGATATGTCGCGCATCGGGACCAGGATCATTGTTTCGTACGCCTCATCGATGAAGAACTTCCCCTGTACCACGCGGTGCAGGCGGAAAAACGCCTGTCGCCACCCTTCGAGGCGCGCCTCGGTGCGTGCGAGATCCCGGTACAGCCCCCGCGCCGCGGCCCAGCCGGCTGTCGCGACGACAACGCTGGCCAGTTGAAAGACGAAGACCAGGACGTGCGCGTGTGCGCCGAATCGCGCGGCGGCGTCAGCGTCGGCGAATACCGGTGCCAGGAAGCGTTCCAGCCACGGGTGGCCGCCCCAGGCCTCGGGCCAGCCCAGCAAGGGGCCCGTGACCACGGCGGCCGCACCCAATATGGCCAGAACGGTCGTCATCGACGCAGGGGATTCGTGGATGTGCGCGGCGGCCGGTTGCGCGCGCGCCCAGAACGCCAGGTAGTAGCTGCGAAACATGTAGAAAGCCGTCAGCCCCGCGGTCAGCAGCGCAATGGCCCACAACACGCCGCCCGGTACGAACACCTGCGCCTGCGTGAACGCCTTCCACAGGATCTCGTCCTTCGAATAGAAACCAGCCGCGACCGGGAAGCCCGCGATGGACACACATCCCAGTAAGTAGGCCAGGTGCGTTTTCGGCATCAGGGCAGCAAGTCCCCCCATGTTGCGCAGATCCTGGGCGTCGATCGTGCCCGCGTCGTCGGCGTGCTCGACGCCGTGAATGGCCGAGCCCGCCGCAAGAAACAGACAGGCCTTGAAACACGCGTGCGTCAGCAGGTGAAAGACGCCCACCCAGTACGCGCCCACGCCGACGGCCAGGAACATGAACCCCAGCTGGCTGATGGTGGAATAGGCCAGCACCTTCTTGATGTCGGTTTGCGTCGCGGCGATGGCGGCGCCGAACAGCGCCGTGGCCAGCCCCACCCCGGCGATCACGGTCAGCGCGTGGGGGCTGAGGCAAAACAAGAACGACAGGCGCGCAATCAAGTACACGCCGGCGGTGACCATGGTCGCCGCGTGGATCAGCGCCGAGACGGGTGTGGGGCCCGCCATCGCGTCCGGCAGCCACACGTGCAGCGGCAGCTGCGCCGACTTGCCGGCGATACCCAGAAAAAGTGCCAGGCCGACCAGAAACAGCAGCGGAATTCCCAGGACCGTCTTGCCGGCAAGGGCCGCCGCGAAGACGTGCTTCCCGCCGGCGTCGTGCAGGGACATCTGGTCGTGAAGTTCACGGACATTCAGCATCGGGCCAACGGCCACGCGGCCGCCCGCGATGTCGGTATCGACCGTGGGTGGCACGCGCCCGTCGCCCAGGCCCCGGAACAGCAGCAATAGACCGACCAGAAAGCCCCAGTCCCCGACGCGGTTGGTGATGAAGGCCTTCTTGCCCGCGCGTGCCTTGGCCAGATCCCCGTACCAGAAGCCAATCAGCAGGTACGAGCAAAGGCCGACGCCTTCCCAGCCGAAGAACATCAGGAACAGTGAATCGCCCAGGACCAGCACCAGCATGGAAAACACGAACAGGTTCAGGTAGGCGAAGAAGCGCCAGCCCGCCGGATCGCGCGCCATGTAGCCGGTCGAGTAGACGTGAATCAGCGTCCCGACCAGCGTGATGATGAGGATCATCACGGCCGACAGCGGATCAAGCGCGAACGCCAGGTCGACGTGCAGCGCGCCCACCGACAGCATGTTCCACCGGCGATCCAGCAGGAAGCGCGCCGCCGGTGGCAACGCCGTCAGCTTGCACACCGCGACGATGGCCAGCAGCGACGACAGTCCCATCGCGCCCAGGGCGATCGCATGCACCGCGCGGCGCCCGAAGCGCGCCTGCACCGACCGGCCACACAGGCCATTGATCAGCGCCCCCAGCAAAGGAAACAGCGGGATCAGCCAGAGGATCTGGCTTCGGGAAAATGCCTGAATGTCGCCGGTCAACGATTCCACGTGGCCTATTCCCTGAGAGTCGCGGTGGCGGCCGCGTCCACGGTGCGGAAGTTGCGGAACAGGGTCAGCACGATGGCCAGCGCGATGACGGCCTCGGACGCGGCCAGGACGACGATGAACAGCGCGAACACCTGGCCGGCCACGGCGCCGTGGACGAAATGCGAGAAGGCGACGAAATTGATCGCTGCGGCGTTCAGCAGCAATTCGACGCCCATCAAGATGGCAACGACATTGCGTCGGGTGGCGACCGTGATCAGTCCCAGTGCGAACAGCACGGCCGACACGGTCAGGTAGTGCGGCAGACCGATGGTGAAAAGACCGTTCATGTGGCGGCGCCGCCCGACGCGGCGTCCGGGGATCTGCCCTTGACCGCCCGCCGCGCCAGGACCATCGCGCCGACAAGAGCCATCAGCAGCACCACGGAGGCCAGTTCGAACAGCAGCAGGTATTCGCCCAGGAACGCCTCGCCCGGCCGCCCGGTCATAGGTGTGGCCACGGCCTCCGTCAGCGGCCACGGCGTCGTGAACACGAGGTACACCAGGCCCGCCGCCAGCAACACCCCAAGCGGCACACCGAATTGCAGGCCGGCCGACGGGTTGGACAGCCGGGTGTCACCCACCTTGCTGGTCAGCAGCACGGCGAACAGCAGCAGCACCAGAATGCCGCCGACGTAGATCAAGATCTGGGCGACGCCCAGAAAGTCAGCCCCGATAAACAGATACAGCCCGGCTGTTCCCGCCAGCGTGCCCAGCAGCAGGAAAGCCGCGTGCAAGATGTTGCGCGACAAGGCGACGCCGCCGGCGCAGCCCACCACCAGGGCGCAAAGGCCGAAGAAGACGATCGCAGCCGGCGTCACCGTCGACATAGGCGGCAGGTTTTACCCTGATTCCGCGGCGATCCAAAACCCCAGGGGCGCGCAGGTTATAGTCGGCGCGTGACTGGTCCGGGAACCCTGCTGGCAACGCTTTTTCGGCGCAAGTCGCCGGACGAGGCCGTCGCGGATTCCGAGCGCCCGGAACACGCCTTGCGCCGCACGCTGGGCGCTTTCGATCTGACGATGCTGGGGGTGGGGGCGATCGTGGGCGCCGGGATCTTTTCCAGCGTGGGGCAGATGGCGGCTGGCAGTGCCACGCACCCGGGCGCCGGGCCGGCGCTGATCATCTCGTACCTGTTGACGGCCGTGGCCTGTGGCCTGGCGGCGTTGTGTTACGCCGAGATCTCCGCGCTGGTGCCGGTCGCCGGCAGCGCCTACACCTATTCGTACGTCGCGCTGGGCGAGGGGGTGGCGTGGATCATCGGCTGGGATCTGATCATCGAGTACGCCATCGGCAACATCTATGTGGCGCAAAGCTGGGCGGATTATTTTCGTTCGTTTCTTAGGGGCGCATTCGGCGTCGATTTCCCGGCCTGGATGGCCACTGACCTTCAGACGGCGGCCCACACACCGGCGATCGCCGCAGCCGCGCCGCACGTGGGTCATTTCGTCGTGGCCTTCAACCTGCCGGCGGCGCTTGTGGTCACCTGCCTGACGGTCCTGCTGGTGGTGGGCGTACGCGAAAGCGCGCGCGTCAACGCCGTGATGGTGACGTTCAAGCTGGTTCTGGTGCTGATCTTCGTGGGCGTGGGCGCGTTCTTCGTCAAGCGCGCGAACTACACGCCCTTTGCCCCGAACGGGTTTTCCGGCATATGGACGGGCGCGTCGCTGGCGTTTTTTTCGTACATCGGTTTCGACGCGGTCTCGACGGCCGCCGAGGAAACCCGCGATCCGCAGCGCAATCTGCCGCGCGGCATGATCGCATCGCTGATCATCTGCACCGTCATCTATATCGCCACCGCCACGGTCATGACCGGCCTGGTGCCTTCGTCGCTTCTGGGCACGGGGGATCCGTTGGCGCACGCCTTGCGCCTCGCCGGCCTCGATCATTTGGCCACGGTCATGTCGTTCGGCGGGTTGATAGCGGTGACGGCCGTCTTGCTGGTCTTCCAGATGGGCCAGCCGCGCATCTTCCTGGCGATGTCCCGCGATGGTCTGTTGCCGCCGCTGTTCGGACGCGTGCACCCGCGATTCAGGACGCCCGCCACCGGCACGATCCTGACGGGGGCCTTCGTTGCGGTGTGCCCGACCTTCGTGACGCCCGACCAGGCGCTGGAATTGACCAACATCGGGACCCTGTTCGCATTCGTGTTGGTGTCCCTGGGGGTCATCGCCCTGCGCGTGCGCGATCCGGGGCGGGTGCGTCCGTTTCGTTGCCCCGGTTATCCGGTGACGCCCGTCCTGTCCATTCTTGCGTGCGTGGGCCTGATGGCCGGCTTGCCGCCTTCCAACTGGGTGCGCTTCGCCGTCTGGCTGGCCGTGGGCAGCGTCATCTACCTGGCGTACGGCCGGAAGCACAGTCGGCTTTCGACAGGACGGGCTTGACGAAACGTCTGCAATCGATAACAACCGCCACTTCCGACCAAGAGACGCCACAGGAGAATCGGCATGACCGTCAAGACCTTCGACCCCAAATTCATGAAGCTGGGCATTCTTACCGCCGCCCTGCAAGAGCTAACCCCGCGTGAGATTCGCGATCCCGATCCGGACAGGGCGATCGAGGACTGGTTGGTTTTCGCGCGCGAGATCGGCGCCGACCACGTCCAGCTTTCAGGGGCGCTGCATCCTTCGGAATCGGATATTCCCGCCGAGGCGATGCTGGACCCCGTCGCCAACACCCTGGATCTGCGCAAGCCCTTCGACAAGGCGCGCGCCGCGCGGGTGCTGGCGGCGATGAAGGAAACCCGCGTCGGCCTGTCCGATCTTTCCTACTTCGACAACATGCTTCATCACGACACTGCCATCCGGAAGAAGAAGTTCGATTTCATGATGCGCGTGTTCGACGCCGCTGTACTGGTGGGGACCGACGCTGTTTGTGGCTTCATCGGCCGCAACCAGCAACTGACGATGGACCAGAACCTCGAATTCTTCGCCGAGGTTTTCGTGCCGCTATTGAAGGAAGCCAAGGCGCGTGGCCTGACCTACCGGGTCGAGCAATGCCCCATGCCCGGCTGGACCACGGGCGACAATTTTCACAACAACATCGCCTACAACCCTGGGCCCTGGATCGCGCTGCACCGAATTTGCGAAAAACACGGCGTCGGCGATCAATTGCGCATTCACTATGATCCCTCGCATTCCATCCTGATGGGGCAGGACACCCGGTCCGTCTTCCAGTATCTGAAGGACCAGGGTTACGGATTCCTTATCGGCGGATTTCACGTCAAGGGGCAGGTCATCGACAGCAAGGGTGTGTCCGCGTGGGGCTACGGGGGGCAGACGGTGGAACGGGGTGATTGGCACAAGGGCAAGCCGTCGCCGAATCCGGCCGATCAGGGCAACGCCTGGAAGAAACAGACTGTCCTGGCTGAACACGAGCTGCCGGGCACAGCCCGTCACGATCCGCTGGCGTACTTGCAGAACCGTTCGGTCGACTGGCTGGATCACCAGCTGGCCGCGCGCGAGCTTTTGGACCTGGACGTTGCCAACACCTTCTTGATCGTCGAGCACGAATACCCGCGCGCGCGCATTCAGGACAAGGAGAAGTTGCGGCCCATCCTGCAAGGGTCGCTGGCGTTCACGCGCAAGATCGACGAGGCGGCGGCGTGCATGTACGCGCTTCAGCAAGAGGTCCTGGCCGCCCAGGGCATTCCCGTACAGGGCCGCGGCCGCCAGCCGTACGTCAGCTAGGGTTACCCATGAAGAAGAAACTCAACGTCGCGATGATCGGCTACCAGTTCATGGGCCGGGCGCACAGCAACGCCTGGCGCCAGGTGGGCCGGTTCTACGATCTTCCCTTCGAGCCGGTGATGAAGGTGCTGGTCGGGCGAAACCAGGCCCGTCTGACGGCCGCCGCCGGGACCCTGGGCTGGCAAGAGACGGCCACCAGCTGGCAAGATGTCGTTGCCCGTCCGGACATCGACCTCATCGACATCTGCACCCCCGGTGATTTTCACGCGCCGATCGCCATCGCGGCGGCCGAGGCCCGAAAGACCGTCCTGTGCGAAAAACCCCTGGCCAACACCCTGGTCGAGGCCGAGCAGATGGTGGCGGCCGTCCGCAAGGCCGGCGTGGTCAACATGATCTGCCACAACTACCGTCGCTGTCCGGCCGTCACGCTGGCCCGGCAGCTCATCGATGAAGGCAAGCTTGGCACCCTTCACCACTACCGGGGCGTGTACTTGCAGGACTGGCCGGCCAATCCCGACTTTCCGCTGGTGTGGCGTTTCCAGAAGGCCAAATCCGGCTCGGGGGCGCTGGGCGATTTGCTGTCGCATACGCTGGACATCGCACGTTATCTGGTTGGTGAGCCGGCCGAGGTTTCCGGTTCGCTCAAGACCTTCGTCACCGAACGGCCAGTACCGGGCACCACGACGAAGGCGCCGGTCGACGTGGACGACGCCGCGATGACGATGGTGCGTTTCGCCAGCGGCGCCGTCGGCACGATCGAGGCGTCGCGCTTCGCGGTCGGTCGCAAGAACCACAATCGCTTCGAGATAAACGGCAGCAAGGGCAGCCTGGTGTGGGATCTCGAACGGATGAACGAGCTCGAGGTGTACATCGAGGAAGGACCGAACAGCGGCTTTCGTCGCATCATGGTGACGGATCGGAGTCACCCGTTCTGTTCCGCCTGGTGGCCCGCCGGCCACATCATCGGCTACGAGCATTCTTTCACGCACACGCTGCTCGATTTGCTGAAGGGCGTCGCCGAAGGCAAATCCCCGCAGCCCGATTTCGAGGACGGCCTCAAGAACCAGCGGGCCCTCGACGCCATCGAGACGTCGGCCCAAACGGGTCAGTGGGTCAAGCTGGCGCCGCCAGCCTAGTGCCTCACGTCAGAAGATCGGACAGTGATCGGAAGCCAAGCCGGCGGTCCGGCAAGGCGCGACGAGGAGGCGTACCCGTAGGTACGGTAACGAGGAGCAACGCAGCCGGAGCGTCGGATCGGCGTCC
>JANXXE010000053.1 GCA_025350815.1 Myxococcales bacterium
CTACGCACCGGCGCCAACACGAACGAGAAGATCCTTACAGTGGCGAACGTCAGCGCCCCCGATGGCTTCGGCCTGGTGTTCTCGCGCCAGTACGACGGTAACCCCTACGGCCAGCCGCTGTATGTCCCCGGATTGACGATCAAGGGCGCCGTACACAACGTGGTCTTTATCGTCACATCGACCAACAACGTCTATGCCTTCGACGCTGACGATCCGGCGGCCATGGTGCCCTTGTGGACACGCCTCCTGGCCCCGCCCGCCGAAATCAAGACAGACGGCGCCATGGTGAAGACCAACGGCCACACCACCTGCCAAGATATGTATCCCTTCGTCGGCATCACGGCGACCCCGGTCATCGACCTGGATCGCAAGGTGATGTACGTGGTGTCGAAAGAGGGCAAGCTGGAGATGCCCTACTTCAACAAGCTGCACGCCATCGATCTGCTGACAGGCGCCGAGGTCGCGGGCAGCCCGGTGACCATCGACGCCACGGTTCCCGGGACCGGCGCCGGTGCGGTCAACGGCATGGTCAAGCTGGACGGCTGGAGGCACATGGTGCGTCCCGGCCTGCTGCTGCACAACGGGGCCCTGTACATCGGCGTCGGCAGCCATTGCGACGACAACCCGTATCACGGCTGGGTGCTCAGCTACGACCCGATGACACTCAAGCTCAACAGCGCCTGGAACGCAACGCCGAACGGCATCCGCGGCGCGATCTGGCAGTCCGGTGTTGGTCTGGCCGCGAACACCAACGGCGTCTTCTTGACGACAGGCAACGGTGACCACACCAGTGACGGCAAGGCCACCGGCATGAGCGTCGTCCGACTGAAGGCCGACAACACGCTGGCTGACTGGTTCACACCGTCGAACGCGGATGCGCTGAACGGCAACGACGCCGATCTGACGGCCGGGGTCATGCTGATACCGAACTCGACCCAGATGGTTGCGGGAGGCAAGGAATGCGTCATTTACCTCATCGACCAGATGAACATGACCCACTTCAACGCGACCGATGCGATCGTGCAGAAGGTGAACGTGCCCAAGGGAACGCAGGCCGAACTGCACAACTTCGCCTTCTGGAATTCGCGGCTTTACGTATGGCCGGACAACACCGGCTTGCGCGTCTTCTCGTACGCGGCCAACAAGCTTAGCGCCACCCCCGTTGCCACCTACGATGGCCGAATGCCGGCACACCCGGGCGGCACGGTCGTCATCTCGTCGAATGGCACCACCGCAGGAACGGGCATCGTCTGGGCAACTGTGGTCACGACTGGCGACGCCTGGCACTTCATCGCCAAGGGCGGCCTGATCGCGCTCGACGCGATGACCCCGGCCACGAAGCTGTGGGAGAGCACGACGAACACCGCCCGGGACACGCTGGGAAACCTGGCCAAGTTCAGCCCGCCCACCGTCGCCAACGGCAAGGTCTACGTGAATACGTTCGCGAACGTGAACCTATCGTCGCCATCGTACTTGCGGGTGTACGGCCTGCTCAAGCCGTAGCGTCGCCGGCCCGTTCGGCGGTCAGGCGCTGCGGCTAGCGAGGGCTACATCTTGGCGCCGGCGGTGATCCAGTCGCTGATCATCTTGAGTTCCGCGGTTGTCAGGCAGGTGTCGTCGGTCTGGCAACCCGAGGGCATACGATCGCCGCATCCACCCCGCGCCATCGGATCGTCCACAACCATGTTGTAAAGCAGGCTCTTGCTCGGCATCCCGGGTACGATCATCTGCTGCAGCTTGCACGCCGCAGGCGCCTTCGTCGGAAGCTTCCCGGCAATCAGGCGGGCGTAAAGCCCAGTGGCGGAAAATAGGAAGGCGTTTGGATCCGTCGGACCGTGGCAGCCGACGCACTTCACCTGAAGCATCATCGACACGGCAGCGAAGGTGGCGGGCGGCGCGTCGGGTCCTCTGGCATCCGGCGCGGCCGTCTTGTCGGTGGGCGCATCAGGGCCCGATGACGCCACTTCCTTGGACTGGGCGTCCTGGGGGATCACCACCACGGCCGCGTCGGGCGATCCAGACGGGCTAGCGCTGTCCAGCCGGACAGTCGTGCTGGGGGACTGGGTGTCGATGGAACCAACCGAACCGTCGTCGACGGTGTCGTCGACCGTGCTCGTGCGCTTCTTGTCCCCAGCGCAGGCGGCCAGGGCGACCGAGATCAGACAGAGTATCAGGGGCCGGGAAGGACCGTGCTGCATATGACTTCTCCTGCAGGGGGGTACAGACAAGGGTATGCATTTCGAGTATCGAAGTCCACGCCCGGCGAGGTAGGGTCGAGGTAGGGTCAAGGTAGGGAAACCGTTCTCCAAACCATGATCCACGTCCTTCAAGTATGCGAAGCCCTCGATTTGGGGGGCCTTGAACGCATGGTTGTGAACATCGCGAATCGGCTGCCGCGCGACCGGTTCCGCAGCCACGTATGCACGACACGCGCTGTGGGGCCCCTGGCCCCGGCCTTGTCCGACGACGTCAAACTCACCTCGCTCGGCCGCACAAGTCGGGTCGACATCTCCGCTGCCCGGCGACTGGTGGATTACGTGCGCGACCACAACGTTCAACTGGTCCACGTACACGGGACGTCGCTGTTCCTGGTCGCACTGGCGTCGCTGATGGGGCCATTCCCCCGCATCATCTGGCACGACCATTTCGGTCGCTACGCCGTCGAGGCGCGCCCGGCGGCTCTGTATGCCACGGCCGTGCAGCGGGCCGGCGGCGTTATCTCCGTCAACGCCCAACTGGCCGACTGGGCCAAGACCAGCCTGCATGTCCCTGCCCATCGCGTATGGTACCTGCCCAACTTCGTTCTTGAACCCGACGGCACCGACGCCGCCGTCGACCTGCCCGGTCGACCCGGCCTGCGCATCGTGTGTGTGGCGAACTTTCGCGTTCAGAAGGATCACGGCACGCTGTTGCGGGCGATGAGACGGGTCCTTCGCCGGGTGCCCGAGGCGCACCTGATTCTTCTGGGGTACGTGGACAACGTCGACTACCACGCGGAAATCCAGCGCGAGATGACGTCCGGGATGCTGGCGAACCATGTGACCTGGCTCGGTTCCCGCAACGACGTCCCGGCCATCCTCCACGGCTGCGACGTCGGCGTGTTGAGCTCGGCGTCCGAGGGCTTGCCCCTGGCCTTGCTGGAATACGGTATGGCGGGCCTGGCCACCGTGACCACGGATGCGGGTCAGTGTCCGGAGGTGGTGGAAAACGGCCGCGTGGCCCTGATGGTCCCGCGCGGCGACGCTGACAAGCTGGGCGACGCGCTGCTGTTGGTGCTGGAATCCCCGTCGCGCCGGGCGCAGCTTGGGACGGCCTTCCGGCAGCGCGTGCTTGACGCCTACAGCATCGAGGCCGTGCGGGCCCGGCTGCTCAAGATCTACGACACGGTTCTGTCGCTTGGCCCGTCGGCATCAGCCGGGGACTGACGGCCACTGCCGGAACGCGCTGAGATCGTCTGCGATGCGCTCGCCGGCGTGGCCGTCGAGGCGCGCGCAAACCTCGCGGACCAGGCGCGCGCGGCCCTCTTCGTCGGCGGTCGGGTTTTCGAGGTAGTCCTGGATGGCCAGTAGCAGTTCGTCCATCGACGTGACCAGCCTGACGGCCTTGTTGTCGAGCACACGGCGGTAGTGCTCGTAGGCGTACGCGCCTGGAATGTCCACACGGCGTGCCCGGCTTTCGGCGGTTTCGATGGCCACGTTGATGACCGGCTTGTGAAAGACGGAAAAATCCAGCGTTGTCGTCGAGGCGAAGTTCAGGCTGACCGCCGTATGGGCCAGCGTGCCCCACAGCATCTCCATGTCCTGTGCCGTGGGATAGCTCCAGCTGGGGGAGCGGGGGTCGGCGGCCCAGGGACGAACAACGCGGACACCAAGCTTCTCGAGCCCCACGAAACGCGCCCCGTCGTCGAGTGGATGCAGGCGAACCAAAAGCTGGGGCTTGCCCGGCACCTTGCCATCCCGCAACGCCAGGGCCAGATCGCGCACGATGACCTCTTCTCCGACTGGAAAGGCGGTGGTCGAGGCCATGTACGTGACCAGGGGACGGGCGGGATCCTCCAACGATAGGCGACGGAAGAAGTCGGCGCGGGACATCGGTTCACGGCCACGGACGTGCAGATCGAACTGCGGGGTGCCAGACACAACGATGCTCGATTCGGCCACCTGCGGCCAGACGCCGCGCAGATCCCGCGCCATGACGTCGCTCCACACGTAGTAGCGATCGAAGATCTCGGGGAAGCGCCCCTTGGCCAGGTTATCCCAGGACAGAATTGACGTGGCGATCGGAATCTGCCGCTTCCTGGCCAGACGGACGATGGGCCATTCGATGTGGTACTGCGGCACGGTGGAAAACACCACATCGGGCCGGGCCCGGTCGAGCAGATCCTTGGCCCCCGACCCCTGGTAGCAGGCGATGGCGAGGCGATTTTCCATGGCCACGGCCTTGGCATAAAGGCCCGGCGGCAAGCGCGACAGGGTCAGGCCACTGGCTTCCAGGAAGACCAGGTTGGGAATCGTTTTCGGGGCGCCGAGGGCGTTCCGCCACATTATTCCCCGACGGGATCGGAATGCCTGGGTGTCGTGGCGATACAGGTGGGCCCGGATCATCGCGGATTCCAAAAAAAGAAGGGGCCCGGTCACCGGCACATCCGGAATCGTGTGCAGCTCATCGACGACCGGCCGCAACATGCTGTCCAGCGGTTCGCCCTGAAAGCGGACCGCCACCGAGACGTGCATAGTACGTTTCAGTCTGGCCAGAAAGCCGCTGTGCAGGTAGTTGCGGATACACCACCCCATCGGCAGCAAGACCAGAACCCGGGGGCGCGCGGGCGACACGTTGACCATCGCGGGGGAACGTATCCCGCCCGGCCCGGAACTGTCCAGACGACGAGGTGTCGAACCGCGCCGCCCGAGCTGATCTCTGCCCCGGGGTGGTTTCATCGTAGGGTGGCACCCGCGTGTCCCTTTCCCCGCAACACCCCGCAAGCGTCCCGATCCTGCACGTCGATGACGATCTGCTGCTGGTGGACAAACCTTCGGGCATCGTCGTGCACCGAGGGTGGGCCGACGACGACGGGGGTCTGGTGGTGCTGGTCGAGCGACAAATGCGCCGGCGCGTGTGGCCCGCCCACCGACTGGATCGCGGCACCAGCGGGGTGACCGCCTTTGCCCTGTCGGCCACGGCGGCGGCCGCGGTCAGCGGTGCCTTTGCGGCTGGCGAAGTGGACAAGGTGTATATCGCGCTTGTGCGCGGACACCCGCCTGAATCAGTGACCGTCGATCATCCCATTGCCAACCGCCCCGACGGACCGCGCGTTCCCGCCGTGACGACCTTCAGGCGCCTGGCCGTCTGGCAGCGCTACGCCCTGGTCGAGGCCGTTCCACGCACCGGTCGCTTGCACCAGGTGCGCCGGCACCTGAAGCATCTGTCCTGCCCGGTAATCGGCGACGTCAACTACGGCAAGGGGGAACACAACCGCTTCTTCCGCACGGAGTTCGGTCTGCACCGCCTTGCCCTGCACGCCCTGAATCTTCGCCTGCCACACCCATCCACCGGTGCCCCGATCAATGCCCACGCGCCCCTGTCAGGCACGTTCGCCGCTTGCCTTGCAACAATGGGGATCTTGGCCGCCGTCCCCGGGCCCCCGGTCTGACGTTAGCGACCGCCCCGGGCCCTCAGCAGCAGACTTTCCACCAGTCGTCGCTGCGGCCAGCCGGCGGGCGCCAGCTTCAAAGCGCGTTCGAAGTCGACGGCCGCCCCGGCGAGATCCCCCTTCTGCGCACGAACTGCGCCGCGATTGCTGAGCGGATCGGCATAGGCAGAATCACATTCGACTGCCTTGTCGTAATCGGCCAGGCCGCCGTCCAGATCGTCGTGCAAGGCGCGAAAAAGGCCCCGGTTGTTGTAGGCCTTGGCCAAACGGGGTTGAAGTCCGAGGGCGCGGTCGAAATCCGCGAGCGCCTTGCTGCCGTCGCCTTTGCGGGCCCACGCGATGCCGCGATCATTGTAGGCGTCGGCCAGGCGCGGGTCCAGTGCCAACGCCGCCGTGGCATCGGCGATGGCGCCGTCGAGATCGCCCTGCCCCCCCCGCACCTGGCCACGATTGCTGTACACCTTGACGGCACGCGGGTCGATCCGCAGGGCTTCCGCGAAATCCGCCATGGCGCCCGCAATGTCGCCTTTCATCGCGCGCGCCTGGCCACGGTTGTTGTAGGTCTCCATGTAGCGGGGGTTGATCTGCAGCGCGACGTTGTAGTCCGCAATGGCGCCGTCCTGATCGCCCAGCGCCCCGCGGGCCACGCCGCGCCCGTTGTAGGCGTCGAGCGCGAGGGGTTTGATGGCTATGGCGGCGTCATAGTCGGCGACCGCCCCCCGAAGATTGCCCAGCGTCGTCCGGGCGTTGCCCCGATTGATGTGTCCACCCGCGTTGTTGGGATTGATCCCCAGCAAAGTGTCGTAGTCGGCCAGCGCCCCTTTCGCGTCGCCTTTCTGCTCGCGTGCAAGGCCCCGATCGTTGAGGGCGATCTCGGCCGTCGGATCGAGCGCAAGAGCGTGGTTCCACAACGTCAGACTGTCCGTCCACACGCGCGACTGTTGAAACGTCAAAATGCAGAAGGCGGCCAGTGCGGCGACAACGGGATAAAGCACGCGCCGGCCCCAGCGCACGCCCGCACCGGCGACAACGGCCGACCAGGGCAGCGCCGCGAAGTAGGTATTCCTGTCGGCGGCGAAGTGCGGACCGACCTGCAGGAATCCGATCACCGGGGCGATCAAGAACAGGTGGCCAAGCCACGCCGCCAGACCATCGGGCCAGCGGTGGCGCAGGTGAACCAACGCGACCGATGCGCCCGCCACCGCCAGCGCGCAGGCGATGTACTTCAGTTCGATTCGTCCGGTCGAAACCGCAAATGGGTAGACCGGAGACAGGCGGACCGGCACCAGGGTCTTCCAGGCGTAGAAGGCCAGGCGATAGCCGGGCTGCTCGAGTGCGTCTCGCAACGGCATGGCGCCCATCGCCCCGATCGCCCGCTGGGCGACGATCGTCACGACGGCCGCCAACGCTGTCAGGACAAAGAACGGCGTTTTTTCGACCAACAGCGTGCGCACAGGGCGGTCTGCCTTCGCCCGGGCGGCCGACAGACGCCCGAGGGGATAGACGTCCATCACCAACAGCACCAGCGGCAACATCATCCCGATGGACTTCGACAGCAGGCACAGCAGGAAGCACAGTACGGACCATCGGTGCCAGCGACGACGCTGCTGACCGGCGGCGGGTGCGCGCTGCATGCGCAGGTACGCCAGCAGCGTCAGCATGAAGAACAGACCGGACAGAACGTCACGGCGCTCGGTGACCCAGACGACCGATTCCACGCGCAGCGGGTGAATGCCGTAGAACAACGCCCCCACCACGGCGGCCCCCCGCTGGCGCGCCGCTGTCGACGATGGCGATTGCGCGCAGGGGGCATCCTGCAACAAGGCTGAAAGCCAGAAATAGCAAAGGACGACGTTCGCCGTGTGCAGCAGCAGGCTGGTCAGGTGGTAACCGGCGGGGTTCATGCCCCACAGCACGAAGTCGACACCAAACGTAAGCCACGTCAGCGGGATGTAGTGGCCATGCAGATCGGTGAACATCCACTTCAGGTGCGACACAGACAGGCCGCGGTAGCCGAGATTCTTGGTCAGATTCATCTCGTCGTCCCAGTTGGTGAACTGGCTCGACAGCGCAGGCAGAAAACACAGGAAGACGATCAGCGCCACAATGACGGGCGGGCCCCAGCGCCATGCGGGACTGGCCTCGATGGAAGGCCGGGGGCGGGCAGGTCCAGGCCGGGCCACGTCGGCCGGGGGACGATCCACGCCATCCCGCTTGGCCCTGCTCTTTCGGCCCACGACCGATATGTACCACGCCGCTTACAGTCCCGACCCTTTGTGCATCTATACTGCGGGCCTTCCGGACGCTGGAAACCGCTGTGCCGCGACCTCGACGCACCCATAGGCCCGCCGACCACACGCCGACCGACGCCCCTTCACCGTCGCGGCGGGTGGCGCCCGGCACCCTGCGCCTCGTCGTGGCGGCCACGCTGGTCGTCTTCATGGTCGCAGCGTTTTGGCCCAGCCTGTCGGGCGGATTGGTGGCCTGGGACGATGATCGCAATTTCATCGACAATCGGGCCTTCAGGGGTTTGGGTTGGCAGGAATTAAAATGGGCGCTCACCACATTTCACGTCGGCGTCTACCAACCCCTTGCGTGGATCCTTCTGGAACTACAGTACAGCGCGTGGGGGCTGAATCCCCGGGGCTACCACGCGGTCAGTCTGCTGCTTCACATCGCCAATGCGCTGCTGTTGTTCGGCCTTCTGCGCGAACTGCTAGAGGAATCCGATCCGGCCAACTACGGACGCACCGAAACAAGCCAGATCCTGGCGGCCGGCGCCGCCACCCTGTTGATGATGGTGCACCCGCTGCGCACGGAGGCCGTCGCGTGGGCCTCGTGCCAGCCGTACCTACCCGCCCTGCTGTTTTCGATCTTGGCGGTGCGCGCCCAGTTGCGGCGGCGGAAGATCTGGACCTGGACCTTCGCCGTGGCGGCGATGGCCTGCAAACCGGTGGCTGCCACCTTGCCCGTGCTGTTGCTTATACTGGACGTGTACCCGGGCCGCCGCCTGGGCGGTGATCGCGGCTGGTGGAAGGGCGCGGCCGCGCGGCGCGTGTGGCTGGAAAAGGCACCGCTGTTGGTGGCGGCCGTGATCTTCGCAATCATCGCGGAGCGCGCCAAGGCCAGTGCGCAGGCCCTCGTGCCGTTTGGCAACGACGGCCTTGCGCGGCGGGTGGCGCAGGCCGGCTACGCAACCGTCTTCTATGTTGGAAAGACGCTATGGCCCTTCGATCTGTCGCCTTATTATCCACGGCCCGACGACCTCGGTCTTGGCCGGCCGCTATTCGCCCTGGCTGCCACGGCCGTCGTGGCCGTGTCGGTGGGCGCGGTGCTGGCCCGCCGGCGCTGGCCCGCTTTTCTGGCGGGCTGGGCGGCTTACCTGGTGATCCTGGCGCCCAATTCAGGCCTCGCACGTATCAGCGAACAGATCGCCGCTGACCGCTACGCGTACGTCGCGTCCGTGCCGCTCATGGTCGCCCTGGCGGCCCTGTTGTGGCGTCCGCTGTCGCGCACCCGTGATCGGTTGGTGCAGCTGGCGACCCTTGTGGTCGTTCTGCTTGCCGCAACCGGGCTGGCCATGGCCAGTCGCCGCCAGTGCGGGGTTTGGAACAGCACAGGCGCGCTGTGGACATATTCTTTTCGCCTGGGCGGAGATCGCGACAGCGGTTTGCAGAACAACTACGGGGCCCTTCTGATGGACAGCGGGCGGGTCGAAGAATCCCTGGAGCACTTCGAGCGCGCCATCCAGCTGGTGCCAATGAACGCGGACGCGCACCGCAATCGTGCAGCCGCGCTGTACACACTGAAGCGATTCAAGGATGCCCTTCCCGACGCGCTGGTCGCCGCGCGGCTGGCGCCCGACAATCCAGCCGCCCATCTGACGGCAGGTGCCATCTGGTTTGAACTGCACAACCCCGACGAGGGCATCCGGCATGTGAGGGCGTATCTGGAACAAAGGGAAGATCTGTCGGCGCGCCTGAAGCTGGCGGATGTGCTGCTGTCGTTGGGTCGCGCCGCGGAGGCCGTTCCCGTGCTGGAGCAGGCTGCGCTGGTGAATCCGTATCGCCCGTACGTGCGGACGCAGCTGGGCTGGGCGCAGTTCAAGGCCGGCCACAACCAGGAGGCGCAGATCGAACTGGGGCGGTCCATCAGCCTCAACAGCAAGGACGCCGTGCCGCTTTATTACCTCGGCGAGGTGCTGCTGGCCTCCGGAAACCCACGGAACAGCGTGCAGCGCTTCGAACAGGCACTGGCGATCAATCCCCGTATGCCCGAGGCACAAGACGGTCTGGCGCGGGCCCACGCTGCCCTCGGGGCGCCCGTGAAATGACTGATGCGCTGATCGACCGCGATCGGGCCGTGTTCTGGCACCCGTGCAGCCACACGCACGATCAACGCGAATGCCCGCCGCTGTCGGTCGCCCGGGCATTCGGCTGCCAGATCGAACTTCTGGACGGACATATGGTCTTGGATGGCATCGCCAGCTGGTGGTGCAAGTCGCTCGGGCATGGGCATCCGCATCTGCGCGCCGCACTGCTGGACCAGGCGGATCGCTTCGAACACGTGATCACCGCCAACACGACCAGCCCGCCTCTGGTGCGCCTGTGCGAACGACTGCTGGCGGCCGCCAACGGTTTGCCCCCATCCGCATGGGGCCCGGACGCACCGCCAGGACGATCGCCGGGGCACTTCGGAAAAGTTTTCGTCGCCGAGAACGGTTCCACCGCGGTCGAGATCGCCCTCAAGCTGGCGCTGCAGGCGCAGGCGCAGCGCGGACAGCCGCAGCGCACGCGTTTCGCGTCCTTCGCCAACGGCTACCACGGCGAGACCGTGGGGGCGCTATCGGTCGGAGATCTGGGCCTCTACGCTGCGCCCTACGCCGCCTTGACCTTCCCGGTGACGAAGCTCGGGCCCTTGCCCTACCGCGCCGGACCGGACGATCCCAACTGGATGAACGTCGACGATGTCTGGCCCGTATGGCAGGCAGCGCTTGATGACATTGCGCCCACCCTGGCCGCGATCATCTATGAACCCGTCCTTCAGGCGGCCGGCGGCATGCGCCTTTACAGCCCGGCTCTGCTGACCCGGTTGCGGCAATGGGCGCGCGCGCGCGGCGTGTACCTGATTGCAGACGAGATTGCCGCCGGGATGGGGCGGCTTGGCCCAATGCTGGCGACGCATTTGGCCAACCCCGCCGCTACGTCGGAAGCGCTGCCGGATTTCGTGGTCCTGGCAAAGGGTCTGACCGGCGGCTTTCTGCCCCTGGCCGCCGTCCTGACCACCGACACGATTTACGACCTGTTCGACGGCGACCACCACGAGGGCAAGTCGTTCCTTCATTCCAACACGCACACCGGCAACGCATTGACGGTGGCGGTGGCCCTGGCCGCGCTCGACGTGTACGCGGTGGACAACATCGCGGAACGCGTACGGACGGGCGGCGCGCACCTGCGGCGCCTGACGGGGATCCTGACCGAGACGCGCCCTTCCCTGCGCGGTCTGCGTTCGGCGGGACTTATGGCGGCCGTCGATCTAATCGGCACCGACGGGCAGGCGCTGGACCCCGCGCGGCGAACCGGGCTGCGCGTCTCGCGCGAGGCCATCCGGCGCGGGGTCCTGCTGCGGCCGCTCGGTGACACGCTGTATCTGTTCCCGCCGCTGGTCGTCAGCCGCGACGAACTGAGCACCATGGTGGCCGTCCTGGGTGACAGCGTCGACGCGGTTCTGCGGGACTGAACCGCGACATTTCTGCGGCCGGGTCTGGGATTTTCGAGGGCCTTGCGCAAATGCCCCAGCCTTTGTGCGATATCCTTGCGCCCGACCAGCGGCGGGCGGCTGGCCCGCACCTTGCTTTGCCTGCCCTTCGAGGAGACTCCATGACGACACTTTCCGGGCCTTTGCGCACAATGAAGACCTTGACCACCCTCGGTCTCGCCGTCGCCCTCGGCGCGGGCGGCTGCGACAGCGGCAACGACGATCCCCGCGCGCTCGGCAAGTCGTCGTTCGAAACCCCCATACGGCCGGGACAAAGCGCTGGCCCTTCGCTGGGCGGGTCAGCGACAAAGAACGCAGGCGGCAGCGTGGGCACCGTCGACGACAGCCGCTCGGCCCCCCCGGGCGCACTCGGCCAGGGCGCAACGGCCGGCCCGACACCCGCCCCGACGGCCGCGCCGCGCCTGATTGAAGAGGGCGACATCGTGAAGACCGCGGGGACGACGCTGTACGTGCTCAACCAGTACCGCGGCCTGCAAGTGATCGACATGGCCGAGCCCGACAAGCCGCGCCTGGTCTCGGCGGCGCCCCTGTACGGCCAGCCCCTGGAAATGTACGTGCGGGGCAAGACCGTCTATGCGCTGGTGAACGACTACTGGACGTACTTGCAATGCGCAGACTGCCCGGGCAGCGGACGGCCCTTTCATGGATCGTCGCTGGCGATCATCGACGTCAGCAACCCGCAGGCCGCACTGGTCACGGGCAAGCTGGACATCGAGGGCGTGGTGTCGACGTCGCGACTGGTGGGAGACGTCCTTTATACCGTCGCCTCCCGTTACGCCTTCTATGACGTGGGCAACACCAAGGACAACCAGAACCAGACGGTCGTGCAAGCCATCAACATCAGCAACCCACAACTGCCGAAGGAAACCGGACGCCTGGCCATCCCGCGCGGCTCGTGGGAAGACCACATCCAGCTCACCGACAAGCTGCTGTACGTCGCGTCGTCGGGCTGGGGCGTGTGGATGAATGACACGTGCTTGGCGCCGGCCGCGCCCACCGACACGACCGGTGGCACCATGGGAGGCAGCGGGGCCGGGGGCGGCAGTGGAAGCGCCGGCGGCCCCACGCCCCCCGGGACGGCCGTCGCCCGCCCGGCCGTGCTGACCAGCGTTTGTTCGCGCATCACCGCCATCGACATCGGCGCGGTGTCAGGCGAGATCAAGATGGGCGCGTCCGTTCAAGTCGCGGGCCGCATCCTCGACCGCTGGAACATGGATTGGAACGACGGCGTGCTCCGCGTGCTGGTCAGCTCGGGCGCCGGTGCCGTGGGCCCTGGTGGAACGGTCGACGCGCCGAAGATACTGACCTTCAAGGCGGCCACCGCGGGCGAGCTGACGGCCCTGGGCGCCGTGACCATTCCGCTGGCGCATCCCGAGACGGTGACGGCCACGCGTTTCGACGGCATGCGCGCCTTCGTGGTGACCTTCCAACGCATCGATCCGTTGTGGGATATCGACCTGTCCAATCCCGAGAAGCCCTTCGTCGCCGGTCACCTCGAGACGCCCGGCTGGCTGGACCATATGGTCGTGCGCGGTAACCGCCTGCTGGCACTGGGACACGACCGCGAGGCCGACAACCTGCCGTGGAAGCTGAACGTGTCGATGTACGACGTCAGCGATCTCGCGCATCCGACCCTGACCACCCGACAGCTATTCGGCGACGGATGGAACTGGCTGCCGGGAGGCCGCGACGACATCGAGAAGGTCTTCAAGGTCGTCGACGATCAGAACCTGGTGCTGGTGCCACACCAGGGAACGTTCTACACAGACGTCCCTTTCCCGATGAAGGGCGTGACCGCAGGTATCCAGCTGTTCGATTTCGACCTGGCGAAGGGCAGCGTGACCAAGCGGGGCAACATCGAGAACAGAGGCACCATCGACCGCGCCGTGCTGATGTCCAGCCGCATCGTTGCGCTGTCGCAGGAGAATCTGCAGGTCGTGGACGCGCAGGATCGTGACAAGCTGAAGGTGACAGCGAACTTGCAACTGGCCCGCAACGTCACTGACATCGCGGTGGCGGGCAGCACCGCGGTCGAGCTGGTGACGGATCAGTTCAGCGGACGGGATTCGCTGTACGTGGCTCCCGCGGCCGATCCGGACACGGCATCGCCGCTCGCGAACCTGGACCTTGAGCGCACGCAAACCCGCATGTTCACCAATGGAACGCTGGTCTACATCGTCGGTGATGCGCAAGTGCCTGCAGGCGGCACCGGCAGCACCACTGGCGGCAAGCCGGCGCCCGGCAGCGACGTCGCCGTCGGCGCGCCCTCTGGCGGAACCACCGCCGCCCCACCGGGAGCCGTGGGCTTCACGTACGAACGGCGGGTGGACGTCGTCGATCTGGGTGGCGCGGAACCCCGAAAGCGCGGTTCGCTGAAACTGCCGACTGTCAGCGGGTATTACGGCGGCGAAAGCGCACTCGGAACCATCGCAGGGGACATCACCCAGGTCGGCAGCACGCTGGTCCTGTCCGTTCAACGGGATCGAAACTGTGGTGCGGGCCGGAACAGCGGGGCCACATCGTCGGGCCCGTCGGGTGGGGCCACCGGCACGACGCCCACGCCATCCCCGCCGTCAATGCCGGCGCCGACACAAAAGGCGCTTGAGACCTGCGATCCCGGTTTCGACTTTCTGGTCGTCGATCTCAGCCAACCCGATGCGCCGACGGTCGCCGCCAAGCTGACGATCGAGGGCGCGGCTGGCGTTGCCGCGGCTGGCAGTGACGGCACGACGTTCTTCGTGGACCACTACGAACAGATCCCCGGCGTTGACAAGAACAACATCGTCTACGTCAAGGGCATCAGGTTCTACGTCACCACCATCGATCTCAAGACACCCGGCAAGCCAATCGTCGCGGCCAAGGTCAACGTGCCTGGCGCCTTCTTCGGCGCCCGCTCGACCGACAACGCCTGGTTCGTCGCCGAACCCAAGTACGACGAGGCCACCGGCAAGCAAAGTCTGGTCGTCAGCGCCCTTTATCGCCCGACCGGCGGGGACCGGGCCTACCTTCAGGGGCAGGTCTCCCTCGACGGTAGTTGGGGCGGTCTCGGCTACGACGGCAGGGCGCTGTTCACCATTCTCGACGGCCAGCTGGTCACGGTCGATCTGACCAACCCGGCCACGCTGAAGATGACGTCGAAGCTTGCCATTGCGGGCGTTGCCAGCGGCGGGACCATCTACACAACCAAGGGCGCGCCAGCCATCGGCGCCTCCGACGCGCCGGTGTCCAGCACTTACGTCCCGTCCGGCTCGGCCTTCATCAGACACGCGGAGGCGGGACGCCTGTTCGTATCGGTCAGCTACAACGGCATCTTGGTCTACGACGTTAGCGACCTGGCCAAGCCCACCCTCAAGCAGTTCTTGGGGACACCCGGTGGGTCGAACTACATTCGGTTGAGTACGGATCGCATGCGGGCCTACCTGCCCGGGGGAATGTGGGGCGTGGCGGTGATCGATCTGACCGCCAAGCCTTAGGGCACCGACCTCGGCTACGCCAGCACCGTGGCCGCGCGCTTGATGTGACGTTCGATATCGACGCCATTCGGGCACGCGGCCATGGCAGCCCTGAAGTCCACGTGCCGGAACTCCCGCGCCTCGGGCGGCAACGCGCGAAACAGTTCCTTCGCTGTGTCCGCGTGGCCGTAGACGTCGTGGTACATCAGATAGCGCAGCGTCGGACCAATCTGCACCGGCGCCTCGACCTGCGGCCCGCATAGATGATCGCAGCCATCGCAGGCCAGTGAGCGCGTGGCGGCGGCGTAGCGCCAGATCTCATTGCTCTCGGCCTGCGTCAGCTTGGTCTTGTCCAGCGCCGCCGCGACGTTCTCGTGCAGCTTGTCAAGGTTGTCCATGGCCGAAACCGCCGCCGAGATCCGCTCGTCCGCCCACACCGCCTTGAGAACCGCCTGGTACTTGTTCCACTTGCCCGACTGCTCGAACTCGTGGCGCTTTTCCTCGAAAGACACCGCCGACCCCTGCGTCTTCATCGCGATTAGGCCGACCTTCGCCGCGTGCGCCGCGTCCATGGCCTTGTTCAGCTCGGCGTTGCCGTACTGGCGAAAATTGTAGCGGTACATGACGGCATCCACCCACGGTGTGGCGGCGGCCTTGTGCAGTAGCTCGGGTACGTTGCCGTGGTGACAAGAAAAGCCGAAGAACTTCACTTTCTTCTCTTTCTTCAACTTTTCGAGAACCTTCAGAAGCTCGGGGCTTAGCTTGTTCGGATCGCGCAGCATATGCAGGAAGTACATGTCGATGTACGACGTCTGCAGCTTGACCAGACTCTCGTTGAAGGTCTTCTCAAAGCCTGCGGGATCGTGTTCATCGCTTTTGCTGGTGATCCAGATCTTGTCACGCAGCTTGGCGCGCTGGTGGAAGGCACCGACGGCCGTCTCGCAGGTGCCCCCCGCGTAGCAGTCGGCTGCGTCGTAGTAATTCACGCCGTACCGATAGGCCTCGGCCAGCTTCGGATCGAAACGCTGATCCAGCGGCATCGCCCCGCCCATCAGAAGGATCGGCACGGTCTCGCCCGTCTTGCCCAGCACCCGGCGCGGCACCTGCAACGATGCGGCCTCGAGCGTCGTCGGTCCCACGCCCAGGCTGGCCGCCAGCACCAGACCGCCGGCAGCCCCAGTCTTCAGGACATCGCGCCGGGTCGGGCTCGTCAGCAACTTGTCGGTCGGCTTGTCATTTTTCATGCGCCTAGCTCCCCTGTTTTTTGTGGCTACCCAGCAACAACGTGCGGTCCTTCGAGCGCGTCTCACCTATGGCGGTGACATACACGGCCGGATCGTCCATGACCGGGCATTCACGTTCGCAGATGCCGCAGCCAATGCAAAG
>JANXXE010000079.1 GCA_025350815.1 Myxococcales bacterium
TTCTTCCTGTCACTCGAAGACGACTTGATGCGCATTTTCGCAGGCGAGCGCGTGCAGGCGATCATGGATTCGCTCGGTATGGAAGAAGACGTGCCGATCGAGCATCCGTGGGTTACGCGCTCGGTGGAAAACGCGCAGAAGAAGGTCGAAGCGCGCAACTTCGATATTCGATAGAACCTGCTCGAGTACGACGACGTGATGAACCAGCAGCGCAAGGCCATCTACGCCCTGCGACGGCAAGTTCTCGAAGGTCGCTACTCGCCCGGCGTGTCGACGGAGGATGCGAAGTCGAACAAGACTGTGCCCGTCCCTGCAGAATCCGGCCGCCACACGGTGGATTCGCTGTCGGGCATGGTGCGATCCACCCTGGCGAAGATGCTGGATGCCCTGACGCAGGCGCCACCCGAGGCCCTGGCCACAGGTCCCGATGGTGCGCCCGTGCCGTCCAACGAATCGCCAGCGCCGACCCCGCTCGATCCGGACCGCTTCCGCGGCACCATTTACCGACAGTTCGGCGCGTATCTGGACGTCGCCGGCATCACCGAGGACCGGGCCGGCGCCCTGGATCGCCTGGCGCGCGAAGTGGCCTCGTCAATGATCCAGCAGCGCGAACGCGTCCTTGACCTGGCGGAGGAAGTCCTGAGCGGCGTCCTTGACGAACACTGTGGGCCGCAGCAGCACGCCGAGGACTGGGATCTCGACGCGATGGCCACGTCCCTCAAGGAACGTTTCGGCTTCGACGCCACCGTCAATGACAAGATCATCGATCGGACGATGCTGGCGGAGGCGCTGTGGGCCGACGTCGAAAAGATCATCGAAGCCCGCGAAGCCGAGTTTTCGCTGCCCCTGTTCCTGTATTTCGCGCGTTACTTCTGGCTGGAGGAAATCGACCAGCGCTGGATCGACCACCTCAAGTCCATGGAGGCGCTGCGCGAGGGCATTGGTCTGCGTGGCTACGGGCAGAAGGACCCCAAGCAGGAATACAAGAAGGAAGGGTACATGGTGTTCGGCATGATGATGGGCAGCATCGGCCGCAACGTCTGTGAAAAGTTATTCCACATGCAGCTGCGTCGGGACGAACAAGGCTCGGCGCAGGCGCAGGTCACACTTCCCGCGGTGCCGGACACGACCCGCAAGCCGCCCCGAAAGACCGTTGAAACGGGAGGCGGCGCCCCGGCGGAAGCCGCCGCGGCCGGCGAGGCCGAGGACGCCAAGCCCATGCGCCGGGCCGAACCGAAGGTGGGACGCAACGATCCTTGCCCCTGCGGCAGCGGCAAGAAGTACAAGAAGTGCCATGGTAGTGTGGAGTCTTCTTCGGCGACATGAAGATGACGAAGACGGGCTTGCGAACGTGGCGACTTCCGGTGGGGCTGGCCCTGGCAACGGGCCTGGTTGCCGCAGGCTGCCAAAATTCGTCGCCGCCCGGTTGCCGGATTGCGCAGCAAAGCGATCTCGTCAAGACCGAGCTGACCCAACTTCCCGACCTGCGCCTGGACCGCATTGGCGATGATTTCGCGCTGCTGGGTCTCGACAAGGAGCAGATTCGCTGGGCCAAGCTGCGCGCCGACGGCCTGCTGGGAACAGAATCAGTCCTCAAGCTGCCCGGGCGCCTGGCCAGCCTGGGCCCCTGGTTTGCCCTGGTCGGTAAGAACGCCCCGGGCGATCAGTTGGTGGCGGTGTACGCGGTGCCCAAGGCGGGCGCGACGGATCAGGTGGAAATCGACGCCGTCACCCAGGACACCGGCGCTGCCGTCAGTGCCCCGAAACGGCTGTTCGACCTGCCGGCGGGCGCCGACATCAAGGCCTTTCGCATGACCATGGCCTCCTCGCGCAGCGGCATGCACGCCGTGATCGCATGGGGCTTCGCGAAACAGACGGGCGGACTACAGTCACAAATCGTCCGCGCCGACGCCAGCATGCCCAATTCGGCCCAGGCCCTGATGGTCATGGCGCCCTGGGATTGCTTGGCAATGGCTCCTGGCAAGTCGGACTTGACCGTCAGCCTCTTGGAGGGCGGCGATAGCTCGCCGACATGGCGCGCGACCGAGTTCAAGGTGGACGGCAGTATTGGCCTGTCGCTGCGCCTGGTGCTCAACAGCAAGCAGGCCGGGTGCCCGACCGTATCGCCGACGGCGAAGGGCTACGGCGTAGCCTGGCAAACCGAAGACGGCACGTTCTTCACCGAATACGACCTGGAGGCCAACGCCGCCAGCCCCAAGCTGGTGGTGGGGGCCGTGTACTTCGGCGGGGCGCAGGCGCAGCCGCGCGTTGCCTGTGTCGCCAGCATGGCGAAGGACTTCACGCTGACCTTCGATCGGCCGGCGGGACCCCAGGTCTGGCGCATCAACATTTTCGGCAGTGTTCATGGCGACAAGCTGATGCTGCCATCGGCCGAGGGTAAGGTGGGCCCGGTGGCCGCTTGGCCCGTGACCAACGCCTTTTACGCGACCTACCTCGACCAGGTTCGCACGCCGCCATCGGGGTCCGCGGATGCGGGCGGAGACGCAGGTAATTCCACAGGAAACCTGCGGCGACTGATCAAGGTGGATTGCCCGCTCGAATTTTCAAACTAGGCTTGGGCAGGAAATAATTCGGGGCCAACCCGGGTTGAGAACGAGGAGCCAATGCCCCGCGCCGATCGCCGCACGTCCCGTACCGACTTCGAACGCGAGGCGTTGCCGCACCTACCGGCCCTGTACGGAGCGGCGCTGCGTTTGACGCACAACGTAGGTGACGCGGAAGATCTAGTGCAAGAGGCGACGCTGCGTGCCTACCGGTTTTTCGACACATTCGAGGCCGGCACGAACTGCAAGGCGTGGCTGTTCCGCATTCTGACCAACGTCTTCAACAACCGCTACCGGGAGCGCGAGCGGGAAAAGGAGATTATCAACGAAGCGGAGTCGTCGGAGGCCAATGTCAGCCAGTTCCTGGCGGGCGCGTCACAGGACACCGAGACGGCCCTGCTGGGGCGGATGGTATCGGGCGACGTTGAAAAGGCGCTGGCGGCAGTGCCAGCGGAGTTCAGGCTGGCTGTGATCCTGGCCGATCTCGAGGACTTCTCCTACAAGGAGATTGCGGAGATCATGGACTGCCCGGCAGGCACGGTGATGAGCCGCCTTTACCGTGGCCGCAGAATTCTCCAGAACTTGCTCTACGACTACGCGCTTGAGCAAGGAATCGTCAGCCGTGCCCCGCCCCCCACCGAGGACCCGGCGACGCGAACGCTCGATTTGGACCGCTACCGCAATCGTAAGACCGACGGGGGCGGCCGATCATGAGCCAGGCCATGAAATGCGCCGAGGCCGTTACGTTCATGCATTCGTATGTGGACGGCGAACTGGCAAGCGTGGATCGCGAAAGCTACGAACGACACATGCAGGACTGTCCCGATTGCCTCCGGGCCTGGCGCCTTCAGGCGCGTTTCAAGGCGGCTGTGCGGGGCCACCTGTTTCGCCGCTCTGTGCCAGCGGGCCTGGAGGAAAAGATCTTGGCCGCCCTGCCCGCGACGCCGCCGGGTGGCCGACGCTGGCCGTGGCAGGCCTACCCCCGCTTCATGCCGGCGGCGGCGGCGGCGGTGCTTCTGCTGACAATCATGGTGACGGCGCGAGGGCGAACGTCAGCCGTGCTGGACCAGGCGTTGCGGACGTTCCACGCGTCCATGCCGATGGACGTCGCGAATTCCGATTGCAGCCTGATAGGGTCGTGGTTCCGGGGGAAGCTGGACTTCACCGTGCAACCACAGACGATGGGGAAGCTGGCCACGTGTCAGGGCGGGCGGCTGGTAAATGTGGGCCGGGATCGCCTGGGTGCCTACCTGTGGTATCAGGCGCCCAGCGGCCACCGCCTGGGCGTGATGGTGCTGGATGCCGACGACGAGCCGATTGTGGCGCCCCGCCACCGGGTGCTGGACGGCCGGGACGTCTACTTCATGGGCGGCCGTGGGGCGTGGTCAGCCGCGTACCGGGGGCGCGACGGCCTGTACTACGTTGTGACCGCTGATCTCGACGAAGATTCGCTGTCGGGCTTCCTGGAAGCCGCCTTTCACGGCAACCGGTAGCCTGCGTCACCCGACGCGCCCGTCTTCACAGCCCGTCTTCACAGCCCGTCTTCGCGCTGGTTCCCCACTCCCTTCCGTAGTATTTTTCGCGGTCTTCATGGCTATGCGTACTGTGCTGTGTGTTGAACCGGACGACGCTGCGGTGGCCGCCATTCGAGAGGCCCTCGGGTCGTACGGTTTCGAAATCAAGAATTTCGCCAACGTCGACAAGGCGCTCGAATGGGGTAAGGACCACGTTCCCCACCTTTTCATCGTGTCGCTTGAACCGCGCAAGGTCGGTTACGCCATCTGCAACAAGATCAAGCGCAGCGCGGAATTCAAGGACATTCCCCTCATCCTGGCATCGGCGGAAGAGACGATGCAGATGCTGGAACAGCACAAGAAGCTGAAGTCGCGCGCCAACGAGTACATCCTGAAACCCTTCAACACCGAAGAACTGGTGCGCAAGGTCGACCAACTTGTGGGCCTGATGATGGAAGCCGTTCCGGTGAACTCGAAAGAAATCATTCTGACGGTTGATTCAGACGAGATCTCCATCGCCGACGGCGACATCATGGACGACATGGCGCCGGCGCCGGCCTCGCCAGCCGCCCCGCCGCAGGCGCCGCCAGCGAAGGGCAAAGTCGCCGCCAAGGACGAGGACGGGGACGACGGCCTGACACCACCCGCCAGCCCATTTGCAGGCGGGCCCGAATTGGACGACATCTTCGACAAAGAGACCGACGCCGCCTTTGCGGCCCTGCAGGCGGCAGACGCCGACGCGACGGGCCCCATCGCCAGCGCGGAAGCCGCACTGCCATCCGCACCGTCCCCGTGGTCCGAGGAGCCGAGCGACTGGGACAATGAACGCACGCGGGCGTCGTCCATGTCCGAACTTGAATTGATGGCGGCGACGCCGCCACCAATTGTGAACGCGCCAGCGCCGATCGTCATCGCGACTGCCACACCGGCCCCCGTTGTGACGGCGGCAGTCATGGCGGCGCCGCCGGTGCCTGCCGCAATCGAGTCCCCCGCTGACGACGTCGTTTTTTCCTTCGACGCCGCCGATGTTCCCCCAAGTCTGGACGAAATCAGTGCCGGATCGACCTTCACGGACGCCCCGGTTCAGGAGTCATTTGCCGGTGCTGCGGAAAAGACGCGCCTGGCGGAGGCGCAGTCCCGTGAACTGCAGGCCCGAATCGACGGACTCGAAACAGAACGGAGACGCCTGGCGCAAGAGGTCGAGGACCTCAAGGGCCGCCTGCAGTCCCAGCCGGTCTCGAAGGAAAAGGACATTCTCACCCTGCGGGAGATCATCAACCGCAAGGACAAGGACAACCTGGACCTACGCGACTCGCTGGATGCGAAGGAACGGCTGATCCTGGACCACAAGGATCGCATCCGCGAGCATGAGCGGGCGCGCCGCGACCTGGAAGAAAAATCCCTCGGCATCGAAAAGGGCCTGATGCTGAGCAACGAGCGCATCACGGCGCTGGCACAGGACAAGGACAAGTCCATCGAGCGAGAAAAGGGCATGAAGGCCCGGCTCGACGACGCCCTGATGGAGATTCAGAAGGCCCACGACGAGGCCGACGCGCTCAAGCGGCGTCTGGGGCAGAGCGAGGATCGCGCGCGCGCCGAGATCGAGCGCATCCGCGGCGAGCTGCAGTCCCGGATCGCCGAGCTTGAAGAGCACGCCCGCACCGAGATCGCCAAGCTGAACGACGAGCGCGCCGCGGGAGAGGCCGCCCTGGTCAAGGAGCACGAGACAGAACTGGCACGGATGACCGGCCAGCACGACATCGACCTTGAGGCCGTGCAGCGGCGGGCCAATGAAGAAATGGCGGCTTTGTCCGAACGGAACAGCACCGAGATGGCCAAGCTGCGCAAGGATAGCGAAAAGGCCCTCGCGTCGTTGAAGGAAGAACAGTCCGTGCAGGTCACCGCCGAGAGGCAGGCGCATCAGGCCGCCGCGGACGCCAAGGAGCGGGATCACAAGAACGAGTTTTTGGCCCTGCGTCGGCGCCACGAGGAAGAGCTGGTCAGCGCCGATGAGCGTCGGCAACGCGAACTGGCGGAATCACAGGCGCGCCATGCCGTCGAGCTGGAAGCCGCCGATACACGCCGGCGGACCGAGCTGCAGTCGCGAGACGAGCAGCACCACGCCGTGGTGGCCGAAATGGACCGGCGCCATTTCACCGAGAAGACGGAATTGTCGGAACGCCACCGGACAGAAATCGACCAGGCCCACGTGCGCGCGGCACGCGCCGAGGGCGAATTGGCGGCACGCACCGAGGAACTGAGCGAGGCGTATCGCCGCCTGTCGGGGCACGAGGGTGATCTTGATGCGGCACGCGCCGATCTGCGCGACCGCGAGGTCAAGCTGGCGCAAAACCGCGATCGGGTGGCCCAGCTTGAAAGCAAGGCGACCGAATACGAGGATCAGATCTTGCGCGCCTTCCAGAAACTGCGCGCAGACGAGAAGACCGTCGAGAAGGCCAAACGAGCCCTGGCCGTCGCCCTGAGCCTGCTGGATGATCGCGGCGCGGCACCGGCCGGCGCGACGCCGACGAAGTCGCCGTCCGAGGAAAGCGCCCCGTAACCGAGTGAAGGCTGTCACGGGCAACCTCACCGGCCTCAAGCCGAGCGAGATCAAGGCACTAGAACGGATCTACAGACGGCGGGTCGCCCCGGAAGATGTCGTTTCGAGCGATCTGGCCGCCAGCCTGTGCGCCGTGTCCCGGGACATCGGGCGACAGGTGGGGCTGCTGATCGGACGCCGCGGTGACGTCGAGCAGGTGTTCGTCGGGGATGCCTCGCGCATCATGCTGCCCGAGATCGGACGCATCGGGGCGGGCCGCGGGCGCTTTCGCGGCATTCGACTGGTCCACACGCATCTGCGCAACGAGCCCCTGTCGCGCGACGATTTGGTCGACCTGGCCTTGCTGCGCCTGGACCTCGTGGCGGCCGTGGGCGTCACCCGGGACGGGCGGCCGGCCGACCTGCACCTTGCGCACCTGTTACCGGCGTCGGACAAGGGTCTGCCCTGGGCGGTGATCCCGCCGGTGCCGTTCCACCACGCTAAGGTCGACGCGGCGGGACTGGTCAGCGCGCTGGAAGAAGAATTCGCGCGATCGGTTTCATCGACGGTCGCAACGGACGCGGCCGAACGGGCCATCCTGGTCGTCGTCGAATGCCGCCGACGCCAAGGGCCCCGTCAGGGGCAGGCGCAGGTCGCAAACGCAGCGGCGCTTCCGGGACGAATCCAGGAGCTGCGCGAACTGTGCCGGACGGCTCGCATCGGCGTCATGGATGTGGTCGCGCAAAAGCGCCCCGAGCCAGATCCCCGTTACCTTATAGGCTGCGGCAAGCTGGAGGATGTGTTGGTGCGGGCGATGCAGCTCGACGCGGGGATGCTGATCTTCGATCCCGAGCTGTCGCCGGGGCAGGCGCACGCCATTTCCGACTTCACCGACCTCAAGGTCATCGATCGCACGATGTTGATCCTGGACATTTTCGCCCAGCGGGCCAAAAGCCGCGACGGCAAGTTGCAGGTAGAGCTCGCGCAGTTGCGCTACCGACTGCCGCGCCTGCAAGAGAAGAACACGATGATGAGCCGCCTGACGGGCGGCATCGGCGGCCAGGGCCCCGGCGAAACCAAGCTGGAAGAGAACCGCCGGCGGGCGCGCGAGCGCATTCATCGGCTCGAGCAGGAGATTGAGCGTTATGGCCGCCAACGCGTCGAGCGGCGGGCCCAGCGCGTCCGCAAGGGGCTGCCCGTCGTGGCCATCGTCGGCTACACCAACGCGGGTAAGTCGACGTTGCTCAATGCCCTGACGGGCAGCGAGGTCCTGGCCGAGGATCGTCTATTCGCGACGCTGGATCCGACGACGCGCCGGCTGCGCTTCCCACGCGAGCGCGAGATCATCATCGCCGACACCGTCGGATTCATCCGGGAGTTGCCTCACGATCTTGCACAGGCGTTCCGGGCAACGCTCGAAGAACTGAACGAGGCGGATCTGCTGATTCATCTGGTCGACGCATCCGACAGCGACCACGAGCAACAGATCGAGGCGGTCGAGCGCATCCTGGGCGATCTGGGGTTGGCGGCGACGCCGCGGCTACTGGTGAACAACAAGGCCGACCTGCTGCCGCCGGAGGAACGCGAGCGCCTGGCCGGGTCGCTGCTGATCGCGGCGAGCGAGCCCGGCACGACAGCACCTCTTCTTGCGGCCGTCGAGCACGCCCTGTGGCGCGATGGTCACCTTCCCGCGCCGGCGCTGAACAGCGCGTAGCCCCGCGGGGCCCAGGACAGGCTTAGGCCCTGATGGGCTTGGCGCGCAGGTGGACCTTGCCAGCCTCGACGACCACGTCCAGCTGCACCCGCGCGCAGTTCTTCGCGGCGAGAATCTTCGGCACCTCCTTGGCCAGGCGCGCCTTCATCTGATCCAGCGTGACGCCCGGCTGGGCCGCTCCGATCTGCTTGTGGGCACCCACGTAGCGCGCAAAAAACTCCGTCAGCTCCTGATCGCTGACGCCGGGAACGGCCGCGACTGGGGCCGGCAACGGCACGCGCGGGACTTCCGACGCGGCCGCGGGGCCGGCGACCGGTACCACAGGAGACATCGACGCGCGCAGCTTGTTCTGGCGCGCAATGAAGGCCTTGACCCGATTGGCCGGAATGCCGAGCGCGATGGCGTCGTTCTCGCTTAGCTCGCCACCCTTCTTGGCCAGCCGGCGCTGGGCCTTTTCGACATCGCGTCGGTAGGTCCCCGCTTCGATCTCGCGCAAGGTGCGATTCCAGTAGGTCGTCAGCAGCACCCAGCGCTGCGACAGCGAGTTGAAGCGAAAACGCTGCGTGGCGTTCTTGATCGTCTCCTGCTGCATCTCGACGAAGATGCGGTTCAGCTCGCGACGCGGCACCGCGGGCGGCGTGCGCTCGATGCCCATGAAGAAGGATTCGTAAAGGCCCCGCAGTCGTTCCAACCGGCGCTCGATGTCGTCGAAGCGCGCGTCAAGGTCCAGCGGCAAGTCCCCCGTCGGCTGTGCCACCTTCTTCACGGAAGCCAGTTTACCTGGAAAGGGACGTGCTAAGAACAGGGCCTGTGGGTGCCGCTTCACCGAGGCTATCGCCGTGAATCTGGTCCTGTGGGCCGCCGCGGTGGTGGCCTTGCTGGGCGTGCTGGTCTTCGTGCATGAGCTTGGCCATTTCCTGGCCGCCAAGGTCTTCGGCGTAAAGGTGCTGCGCTTCTCGCTGGGCTTCGGTCCCAAGCTGCTGGGTGTGACGGCGGGCGCGACAGACTATCGCCTGTCGCTGGTGCCGCTTGGCGGCTATGTGCGCCTGCTGGGCGAAGATCCCGACGAGTTGGTCGCCCAAATTGATCGGGACCGAACGCTGTTCGCCAAGCCCCTGTGGCAGCGCTACGCCATCGTCGTCGCCGGGCCTCTGTTCAATCTGCTGCTGCCCATCGGCATCTATTTCGTCCACTACATCGGCCAGCGAACGCTGCTGCCGCCGACCATCGGTACGGTGCTGTCCGGATTGCCGGCGGCCAATGCCGGCATCGTGCCGGGCGATCGCGTCGAGACTGTCGACGGCCACGCGATTCGTTACTGGGAGCAACTTGAGGAAACCATCGCGGCCTCGCCGGACAAGACGCTGCGTTTTGGCATCCGCCGGGGTCTCGAAGCCGAGGAGCGCGACGTGCTGCCCCTGCGCCTCGAACGCAGCGGTACCTTCCGACTGCACGAAACGGCGGGCTGGATTGGCGTGTCACCGCGTTTTCAGTTACCCGAAGTGGGCATCGCTGACCCGGCATCGCCGGCGGCGCAGGCCGGGCTGCGCACTTTCGACTTCATCACCGCGGTGAACGGCAGCGCCATCACCCACTGGGCCGAGTTCGAGCGAGCGGTCGCCCGCGCCAGCGCCTCGCCATTGCGCATCAGCTACCTGCGCGGGTCGCATTCGGCCCTGCCCTTCGCGCACGTCGAGGTACAAGAGCCGGGCAGCGCGGTGGTGATTCCGCAGGCGGTGTTCGAGCCGTCGGGCCGTCGTCGATTTGAAACCGGCCTGCTGTCGTCCGAGCTGTTCGTATACTCGGTCGAGCCTGGCAGCCCCGCCGATCGCATCGGGATCCGCCACGGCGATCAGTTGCTGGCGCTGGACGGACAAACGCTGATTCACTGGGACATTTTGCGGCAGCGACTGGCCGCCGATCCAGACAGGACGTTCCAAATCGCCTGGATGCCACCGGGGGGCACGCGCCGGGAGGCTTCGTTCAAACAGGAGATCCGTTCGCACTTGGACGCGTACAGGCAGGAAGAACAGCGCCTGGTGTTCGGCGCGACCAACCGCTTCGCATGGAAAACCGACCAGCCCGTGCCCATTCGCAACCGGCTTTTCTATGCCCTTGGCCATTCGCTGTCGCGGACGGGTCAGATCGTCGTGGCCATGAGCCAGGGATTCGTCGAGATCGTGCGCGGCCAGGTGCCCTTCTCGTCGCTGGGCGGTCCCATCATGATCGGCTACGTCGCCGGCGTGGCCGCGGAACAGGGTCTGGCCCAGTACCTGTGGCTGATGGCCTTGCTCAGCATCAACATTGGTCTTTTGAACTTTCTGCCCATCCCCATCCTCGACGGCGGCCTGCTGATGTTCTTCACCATCGAACTGCTCAAGGGACGACCCCCGTCGGCGCGCGCCCGACAGATCGCATCGTACGTGGGCCTGGTGGTGGTGGTTCTGTTGATGACCTTCGCGCTCAAAAACGACGTCGTTCGATTCCTGCTGAACCGGTAAATCATGACCAATTTCGACGACAAACCGATCCTCAAACCGATCCTCGCGCTGGATACGTCGGTTCCCACCGCGCGCGTGGCGATCCTCGATCGCGACGGCCGAGTCCTGGCCAGCGCCGAGAAAACAGCCGCGCGGCATTCATCCAACCTTTTAGGTCTGTGCGACGAATGCCTGCACACAGCGCGGTTGACGTTGGACGGCCTGGGCGCGATCGCCTGTGGCGCGGGGCCGGGAAGCTTCACGGGGTTGCGGGTGGGCATGGCCGCGGCGAAGGGCCTGGCGCTGTCGCGCGAAATCCCATTCGTGTTGGTGCCGTCGCTCGACGCACTTCTGATGGATCTGGGCGGCGTCACGGGCGAGGGTCTTTTCGTTCCGTGCATCGACGCCGGAAAAGATCAGGTCTACGCGCGCCTGTACCGCGGACGGGTCGGCCACTTCGCGCCGCTCGGCGAGCATGACGCATTCGACCCGCGGACCTTGTGCCAGCAGTTGCTTGCGGCACGGGCGAAAGGGGAACGCATCGTGATCGGCGGCAGCGGCGTTGACCGGTACCGGGATCTGTTCGTCGATGCACTCGGCCCGGATGCAGTCTGCCACAACGTCGCGGGTCCCAGCGCGACCTCCGTAGGCACCCTGGCCCTGCGCCGGCTCGCCAGCGGACATAGCGATGATCTCGACACCGCAGTGCCCACGTACGGGCGCCTACCGGACATCACCGCCAAGCGACCGCGCAAGCCGCAGGGCTGATCCCGAAGGGCGCTGCGCCTTTTGACGATGCCACGTTCGCCCCCTACTGTAGAGAGATCCGGCGCTTGGTCGGAAGTGAGGTTGGAATGGAGAAGGCCGTCATGGTGGAGATTGAGGGATTGAGGGAGCGACACGGAAAACTGGAAGGCGAAATCGCCGCGCTGGAGCGCCGCCGGGCGTTGACCCCCGCCGAGCAAATTCAGCGCGCCCGCCTGAAGAAAGAGAAGTTGCGCATCAAGGATCGTCTGCTGACCCTGGGCGGCAAGGACAGCCGGCCGCCGGGAGATCCTCTCTGATACGAACGTGAGCGCCGTCGAATCGGATCCGGCCTTCATCGAGCGGTTGCGCCGTTCGGGTATCCGCATCGATCGCGACGGACAGTTCTGGCACGAGGGCGAAACCGTCCGCCATGAGGGGCTGCGGCGCGCGTTGTTCCGCTGGCTTGACCGACTGCCCAGGCCCGACGGTCGTTATGTCCTGCGCCTGGACGAACATCGGCACGCCTATGTCGACGTTGAGGATACGCCGCTTGTCGCCCGCGCCCTGCGCTGGCAGGAAGATCAGCCCCTGCTGGCGCTGTCCGACGGCAACGAGGAACCTCTTGATGTCTCGACCTTGACCATCGACCCCGCCGGCGTACTGCGCTGTCTTGTTCGGCGGGGGCGCCTCGAAGCGCGACTGGCCACAGCGGCTACCAGCGCCTTGGCTGATCACTTCGGCGAGGCGAACGGACAGATCCGATTGACCATCGGCGGCCGGACCTTTGACATACCCGCGCGGACACCACGGACGTGACGCTGCCCGCTACGACGGGATCTCGACCACGAAGCGCGCGCCACCGAGGGGCGATGGTGCGTCGTCCACGTGAATGTCCCCGCCGTGATCGATCGCGATCTTTCTCACGATGGCCAGGCCCAGACCCGTGCCGCCTTCTTTGTTGGTGACGTAGGGGTCGAAGATGCTGCGTCGGTCCCGCGCGGACACACCCGGCCCATTGTCCTCGACGGTCACGACAGCGCGGCGCCGCGCGGGCTGGGCGGTCACAGCCAAACGCACCATCGGTGTCTTGCCAGCGGCCTGCGCCGCCTGGACGGCGTTCTCGACCAGATTCGCCAGCACCCGTCGGAACAGGGTCTTGTCGCAAGGGGCGGTGACCACCTGCGCGGGCGCGATGACGGTAAGGAACGGCTGCCATTCTGGGTGCAGGCGCGGAAATTCGGCCACCAGCGCACCCAGATCCAGCGGGGCGGGCTCGATCTTCTGTAGCTTTGCAAAGCCGGAAAAATCGTCGACCAGCCGGCGCAGGCCGGCGATCTCCTCGTGCAAGATTTCGACGGCGGTGTCCAGCAGTCGCCGGTACGCCGGATCATCGCCCGGATATTTCGACGCGACCTCCTGCACGGCCAGCTGTATGGGCGTCAGGGGATTCTTGATCTCGTGCGCCAGGCGGCGAGCCACCTCCTGCCAGGCAGACACCTTTTGTAGATATTCAAGCCGCGAGCGGGTCTCGCCGAGTTCCAGCACCATGCTATCGAACGCCCGACCCACCTCGTCCAGTTCGTCCTTGCCCGTGGGCGCAATTTGAACGCTGAGATCACCTTGGCCCACCCGACGGGCAGCGTCCCGCAGGCGCGCCATCCGCTTGGTCACGCGCCGGGCGACGGCCAGGCCCAGCAGCGGTGCGACTGTCAGGATCGACAGGACCAGCAGTAGGTAGTCGCGCAGAAAGCGCGGAACGACGGCGCCATAGGCACGATCCAGTTCCTGTTCGCGATCGATGGCCTCGCGCAGTCGCAGGAAATCCTCATACACCTCCTGGGGGATACCAAAGGTCAGCTCCAGGATCCGCGCGGGATCACCCGAAACCCCGACGCCCTTGACCGCCGTGACGATGGTAGGCGCTTCGCGCAATCGGGCGACCACACTGGGCGGGGCCTTCCATTCGTCAAGAACGTCGTCGCCCTGCAAAAGGCGCGCGTGCGAAAGGCCCTCGACGTTGGACAGGCGGTCCAGACCCTCGGGCTGCGTGGCCGCGATCTCCTCCGCGCGACGGCGAAAGTCGTCCTTGCGCTGGGCAAAGTAGGCACGGAACACCTCGGCCGCACGCGCGGAGGAGCCACCGATGTCGGCCTGATGGTGAACCGAGAAATCCGCCAGGCGGCGCAACGTGTACTGAAGCGCGAACCCGGCTGTGCCCACCGACAGCCCGGCCACCAGCAACACCACGCCAAGGATCTTCCACTCGAAGCGGCCGGGCAGTCTCATCGCTTCTTTTCCGCAGACGCGACGACGAAGGGCTGCGAGAAGAATCGCAACTGCCGCTCGCTGTCCTCGATGCGGGGGTTGACGAAGATGCTGACGAACGAGCCGAAGAAGCTGTCCCCGGTGTCGCTGCGATCCTGACCGGGCTCCCGTGACAGCCAGCGCCGCACCTCGCCCACAAGTTCCTGCGAGATGGGATTGAGGTCGGCGCGAAAACCAATACGGTAGGAGGCACCCGGTTCAAGGGACGCCAGGTCCGCGACGGGGAACCGCACCAGCGCGGTGGACAGGGCAATCGCCTGGGCCGGCGTGGCGACCTCCTGCGCATCCGTCAAGCCGGCCGCGTCACTGACACGCACGCGGAATCGTTCATCCCAGATGTCGTAGATGACGTCACTTCTGCGCAGCGTCTGGGTCACGGGCACCGTGCTACCGACGCGGTACAGATACAGGCGAATCAACACGCGGCTCGCAAATCCCGAACGCAGACGCGCGGTGTCCGCGGGCAGAAAAAGGTCCTGCAGGCCGACACTTGCCACGAGCCTTCCTTGCCATAACGCAATCCCCGTTGTGCGCTCGGGCGGGACGGCGGCCCACGCAGGACCGGCGGCGACAAGCTCGCCCAGCGCAAGACCGACCAGCAAGGCGGCGGCGCGCATCAGAACGGGAATCGCCCCAGGGCGTTCGCCACGGAGACGGTGAAGATCCCGATATAGGTGTCGAGCCGAAGCCCAAGATCGCCCGTCAGGTCGATGGGCACAGCGTGCCGCAGGTCGGTGTCGCGAAGGCGCAGATCGTCGGCGCTGGCCATCGCGAAGGCCCCAAAGGCCAAAAAGGCGTCTCCGCGGTACACAAAGCGGTGCCGACGCCACAGGGGCACGGCGTATTCGACCAACGCGCGGGAGGCGAATGCGTCGTAGCGGTGGTCCGCGATACCCGTGCCCAGAAAATTGCGCGATGGCCGGGTCGAAAAGTTCAGCCCCAGCGCGCGCGGTGGCAGCAGGAAATTCAGATCGCCCACGAAGAAGCGATCAAAGTAGGGGGCATTCCCCGCAACCCCGCCCGCAAAGACGTGCAATCCAAGGACGTGGTCGCGAAAGGCGGAAAAGTAGAACGACGTCTGAACCACGCCCTTTGTATAGGCGTAGCGCGAACCCAGCACGGGTACGGCGGCTTCAAACGACACGGTGATGCGCCGTCCGTCGGCCGGCAGAACGGGATCCGAACGCGTATCGACGTCCAGCGTGACCGTGACCGACGCCAGACGACTGACCCCATCGACGATGCCGAATGAGATCGGCCGCGCGAAACCGGACCCGAGCGCGCGGGTGCGGACGTCGGGGAAACGCGCGTTGAGCGCCTCGACGTGTCCTTCGGTGCTGAACCGGGCGCCCCGCGCGAGATCCAGACCGAAGCCAAGCGAGCCGCCCATGCGGCGCAGACCCAGCGCCACAAAGTTGTTCGGGTCCGCGTCGGCGGTTGACCCTGACGCGCGGAAGAATTCGCTGCCGTCGCTGTAGAGCACGTTGCCCCACAGGGCCAGGCCCCCATTGCGCGGCGCCGGTCCGGAGGCCCGCGCCGAAAACGCGTGGGCGGCCGTCGCCCCCGGCACTGCAGGACCGCTCGACTGGACGAAGCCGCCGCCGAGGCCAATGCCACGCCCGAGAAAATTTGTTTCGGCGAGATTCAGGCCACCCCACAGCGCTGTCGCGTCGCTGCTGCCCAGGTGCAGGGCGTTTATCAGGAGGGTGCCGCGCTCTTGCACATCGACGACGAGGATCGCCCCACCCCGCCGCTGGCCCTTCGCCAGCGACAGCCGCACATCCAGGAAGTAACCCAGGGACAATAGCCGCAGGCGGGCCGCCTCGACGCGCGGGTCCGCGGGGGTGACGACGTCGCCGGTCGTCAGCCCGAGCTCGCGCAGGACCAACGCGGTGTCTGTCTTGCGGTTGCCGCGCACATCGACCGCCTCGACCACGTAGCGCAGGTCGAACGACGCCTCGTCTTCGGTGTCCTGGGCCCACGCCAGCGCCGGCGTGGCGAGCGTCAGCATCACCCACAGGTACGGCCAGGCCCGCATCGTGGGGCGACTATAGTACGACTGCCGTCAGTTGACGCTTAAGCGCGGGGCCAGCGGCACGTTCTGGCCAAGAACTTCCAGGCGGCTGCGAATCTCCTCGGTGGGATGCACAACCGCCATGCGCTCGAGCATCCGCTGCAGCCGGCAACGATCGCCGCGCACTTCGTAGATGGCGCGCAGGTTGTTCAGCATGCGCGCCAGGATCTGCCGACGACCCGCCGGTGCGAGAACAGTCTCGTCGATCTCGCCGGGATCACCCGTCGCCTGTTCATAAAACGCCCGAAGCTGGCCGTCGTTCAGCACCCGTCCGTCGAAGGGGTCGACGAACAGCAGCACCCCGCCCGCACCGGACACGCGTACCAGAAAGTGTCCCGGGAACGAAACGCCGTGGGCGTCCAGACCGATCCTGCGGCACACCCCGACCAGAACAATGGCCATCGTGATCGGGATGCCCGTGCGCCGGTCCAGTACGTCGTTCAGAAAGCTGTTGCGCGGGTCGTAGTAGTCGCTGACGTTGCCCCGGAAACCCAGTTCCACGTAGACGCAATCGAGAACGCAGCGAATGACGTCCGCCGTGGACCCTGACGCCGCGCTGACATTTTCGGTGGTGAGGCGCCGGCTCACCACCAGGCCCAGTTCGTCCAGCTTCGCGATGTTGGCTGCCACATCAAGATCAGGGTATTCCGCCTCGGCGATCAGCAGCGCGGCGCGCTCGAGATCTAGCTCGCTTTCGGGCTTGCGCAGCAGGTGCTCGAACAGCGCAAGATCGATCGGCCCAGTCATCGCGAGTGCAGTCATCGCGAGTGAAGGATAGCAACATTCCACGAGCGCGGCGCAATCCTGCTCATCTGATCAGTCATCCCCTCTCAGTCAGCCCCTCGGCCGCAACGCCCAGGCTCAGGGTTCAATGTCGGAGGTGGTTCCCTCCGCGTCGCGGCGGGGCGCGGCTGCCGCGGTGCAATCGGCCAGCGCCCGTTCAACCTGCGCCAGATGGGCCACCTCTGTACGCAGTCCGGCCTCCAGGGCGGCCATCTCTTTGAAAATATTGGCCAGCATCGACTGGTAAGTCGCATCGGTGGCCACCAGAGCGCGCCCCGACACGACCGGGATCGGCTGCCCCAACTCGACCAGGCGCTCGCGGTCGGCCCCGAGGGTCGCCTTGACCTCCCACAACTGCTCTTCCGAACGTTCGAGCGCACCGCGCAGTCGGGTCAGCTCTTCGAGAGCCGCGGACAGCTGTCCGGCGTCACTTTGCGCCTCGAACTCGCCCAGTCGTTCGTACAGCCGGGCACGCTCTCGCTCCGTCGCGCGGGCCAGCTCGTCCTTCTGCGCCACGGCCTGTTCGAGACCGACAATTCGTCCGACGGCATCACCCCAGCGCAGCTGCGCCTCCTCGCGCTGCTGCTCGCCCTGTGTCACAGCCTGGACCAGCGAAGCCAGATCGGCCTTCAGTTGCGCCACCTGACTTTCGGCCACGCGCAGGGCCGCTTCTGAATCGGGACGCCGCGTGGGCTCGGCGGCCGTGCGCTGAAGACGTAGCAAGGTCCCTTCGAGCTCGGCCAGCCGGGAGCGCCGCGCGCGATCCGCTTCCTCGGTTTCGGCCACGACCACGCGCAACCGGCCAGCCTCATCCTCGGCGACGCCCAGCCGCGCCTCTGCCGCCAGCACCGCTTCCTCCAGTTCGACAACCAGCGTCGACTGCTCGCCCAGGGCGGCACGCAGGCGGCTGACCTCGTCCCTGTGCGCGGCGGCCGCCACGCGGAACTGGTCAATCGCCAGCTCGCGCGCGCGCAGTGTGGCCGTGATTTCGTCCAGGGGCGCGGCGGCCGCAACCGGCGCGCCAGGCCGCCGCTCGGCCTGCAAGGCTCGTTCGTCGGCGGCATCGAGCCGCCAGAGCAAATCCTGGCGCTCGGCCTCAAGAAGCGCGATCCGCTCGTCCCGCTCGCCGAGGGCCGACTCGGCGGCTGCCAATTCCGCTTCGTGACGGCGCCCCTGTTCGGCAAGCGCGGAAGCCGCAGCCTGTTCACGCCCCGGCACCGCACGCAGGCCGGCCGTCAGCTGTTGCGCCAGCGAGGTCACTTCCTCGGTCGTTCGGCGTGTCAGGTTCAGCACCGATTCGTCGGCGTCCGTGAGGGCGCGGCGCAGACGGGACACTTCGTCATCAAGGGCCGCACGGGCCTCGGCCCCGCGGCGGAGGCGGCCCCGCAGTTCTTCCAGTTCCTCGGTCTGTGCGCGCGACACGCGTAGCACCCCGTCCGACTGCCCCTGCGCTTCGGCCAGCTTCCGGCGCAATTCGGCCAAGTCGATCGGATCGGCCGCAGCGACGGGCGCCCCGGCGGCGGAAACATCAGCGGTGGCGATCGGGATCGGCACCTGGACCAACGCGTATCCCAGATCGAGTGGGCCGTCGGGCCCGCCGATGGCCACGTAGTGGCTGGGCGCCTCCGAAGCCTCGTCGACCAGTCCGGACTCAAGACGCAGGCCCGAGGCGGCCTCCTCGAACTGGGCCAGGCCGAACGCGAAGAACTGCGTCAAGCCGAACATCCGGACCTTGCGGAAGTGCGGCACCAGAGCGTCGCCCAGCTCGAAGTAGCCCACGCCACCAGCACCGCCGGGTGCATCCGCGCTCGGCGCCACACAGACCAGGCGACCACCCGGTGCTAACAACTTGGCGACGGCGGGCAGCGACAGCGTCGCATCAGCCCGCAGGAAGCCCGCCGCGTGGGGAATCAGCACGACGTCGAAAGGACCTGCCGCCGCGAGGGTGGTCGCCCCGAGTCCGGACACGAAGGTCAAACCGTTGCCGGCTGGCCCACGGCGGGCGCGGTCGATGGCGTGGGTGTCGGCGTCCGCACCCACGACGGCCCGCGCTCCGAGGGCGACAAGGTGGTGGGCGCAAGTCCCGTCCCCGCATCCCAGTTCAAGGACGCGCGCGCCGGACAGCAGCGGGCGCAGGTAGCTGTACGTGGCCAACCGCCGGCTGAGCGTATGGGTATCTGCCATCGGGTGAGCGGCGGACTATACAACACAACGGCGCCCGAACGTCCCGCTCGCCACGCTACAATCCCGTGATATGGGCCGCTACCTGGGCATTCTCGGCCGCTGCGGTCTTTGGGCGGTCGGCGCGCTGCCCGCGATGGGCCCACAGCCGCACCAGCTATTCCTCGATTTCTCCGACGGCACCGAATCTTTGGCCAAGGGCGCCGACGACGATGCCGAGAAGAACATATCCGCGGTGGCAGCCGTCAAGCCGGTGCCCGCCTTCGCCTGGCCGGCCATCACCGACGGCACGATGACCCGGCAGGACGTGGTGCGCACCGTGGCCCGCCAGGTCCACCAACTGTACCTGCCCTACAACGTGGTCCTGACGACGGCGCGGCCCGCGGCCGGACCCTACACCCTGATTGTGATCGCGGGCGCGCCCAGCCTGCTCGGGTACGCCCCCGAGGTGGCGGGTCTGGCGTTCATGGACTGCAACAACGAGCACGAAGACGATGTGGTGTTCGTCTTCCCCGAGGCCCTCAAGGGCAACCTGTCGTCGCTGGCGGTGACCATCGCACAGGAGGCGGCGCATGCCCTGGGCCTGGAACACACGACCAATGTCATGGACGTCATGCACCCGCGCCTGAACGCCGAGCAGAACGGGTTTCCTGACGTCGACAGCGTCATCGCCGGGAAACGCGTCTGCGGCCCGCCAACACAGAATTCGCACCGCCGCCTGCTGGAACTTGTCGGTCCCTGGGCTGGCGGTGACAAACCGCTCGATGGTGCGCCCGCGGGACCGCCCCCGCCCCGCATCGTTGTGGAACAGACTGCGCCGGACGCCGCCGTTGTCCCGCCGGCAGGCAGCGCCGGGCCGGGCCCCGCGTCGGCGCCCGCTGGTGGGTGCAGCCTGCGTCCAAACCACCTTCCAGCCCACCGAGACGCACCGCTTCCGCGGAGCGGGGCGATCTTTTTTCTGCTATTCGTGCTTGCGACTTGCCCCGCGCGTCGACGCCGACTATAAAGCAGGGCTTCCCAACGAGGACCTGACCATGCCCAAGAGCGCGATTCACCCCCTTTTGAAGACTGCCGTCGTGTCCTGCGCCTGCGGGCACAAGGTCGACACCTACTCGACGCGCGGATCGTACATGGTCGACATCTGCTCGCAGTGTCACCCGTTTTACACCGGCAAGCAGAAGTTCGTCGACGCTGCTGGCCGTATCGAACGCTTCCAGAAGAAGTACCAGAAGAAGACGACCGCGCCCGCGGCCTAAGCCGCTGACCGACCGGGGCACGCGCCGCCCCAACCCGTTCCATGCTGGACGAGCTACTGCTCTCGAAGCTATCGGCGATTGAAAGCCGATACGAGGAGCTTGGGGGCAAGCTGTCCGACCCCGAGGTCCTCGCGCGCCCGCCGCAGATGCAGAAGCTGGCGAAGGAACATTCGGATCTGCGCGAGCTGGTCGAGGTGTGGCGCGTTCACCAGGACGTCAGCCGCCGGGGCGCCGAGGCGCGCGACCTGTTGAAGGATCCCGAGATGCGGGATCTTGCGCGACAAGAAGAAGCCGAGCTCGGGGTCGAGCAGCTGCGCCTGGAAGAGCGGCTCAAGCTGCTGCTTTTGCCCAAGGATCCCAACGACGACAAGAACATCCTGTTGGAAATCCGCGGCGGCACCGGCGGCGAGGAAGCCGCGCTGTTCGCGGCCGACCTGTTTCGCATGTACACCCGATTTGCCGAACGTCGGCGCTGGCGGGTGGAGATCGTGTCGTCATCCAGCGCGTCGGCCGGCGGCATCAAGGAAGTCGTGGCCAACATCGAGGGCAGGGGCGCCTATTCGTTTCTCAAATACGAATCGGGGGTTCACCGCGTGCAGCGCGTGCCCACGACCGAGGCCCAGGGACGCATTCACACCTCGACCGCCACCGTGGCCATCATGCCCGAGGTCGAGGAGGTCGACGTCCACATCGACCCCAAGGATTTGAAGATCGACGTCATGCGTTCGGGCGGCCCGGGCGGGCAGTCGGTCAACACCACCGACTCGGCTGTGCGCATTCACCACATCCCGTCGGGCCTGCTGGTGCATTGCCAGCAAGAGAAAAGCCAGCACAAGAACAAGGCCATGGCGATGAAACTTCTGCGCGCCAAGCTGTACGACATCGAGCTTGAAAAACAGCAAACCGCCGAGCGCGACCACCGGCGCAGCCAGATCGGTTCAGGCGATCGGTCGGAAAAAATTCGCACCTACAATTTTCCGCAGGATCGCCTGACCGATCACCGCATCGGTCTGACCCGCCACAATCTGCCCGGGATCCTGGACGGGGATCTGGACGACATCATCCAGAGTCTGCGTGCCCATTTCCAGGCCGAAGCCCTGCGCAGCACCGACTAGTGCCTCACGTCAGAAGTTCGGGCAGTGCTGGGACGCCGATCCGACGCTCCGGCTGCGTTGCTCCTCGTTACCGTACCTACGGGTACGCCTCCTCGTCGCGCCTTGCCGGACCGCCGGCTTGGCTTCCGATCA
>JANXXE010000090.1 GCA_025350815.1 Myxococcales bacterium
CGCGCTGCGCATGGTGGCGGACCAGGATTTTTCGTTCCGCCCCGGCATCGACGTCACCGACGTTCGGCAGACCAAGGGCCTCGAGTTCGACATCGTCATTCTGGTCGAGGTGAACGAGGGTTCCTACCCGGATACGGATCAGGCCCGGCGACTCCTGCACGTAGCGATGACCCGCGGCGCGCACCAACTGTGGGTCACGTACACGGGCGTTCCGTCGCCCCTGCTGGCGCCGTCGCTGCGCTAGCGGGCGGGCGGACTCCAGTGTGCGTGCAGCGCCAGCGTGTCCTTCTGGTGCGGCTGATCGAAATAGATATAAGACAGCATCGAGGCCCCGACGACTCCGGCGAGTGCCCACGACCACCACGGGGTCGGCGGCTTCACACGCCGGCGGTACTGGGGTCCCACCTGTTGAGAGCGGGCTTCAGGCAGGGCATCGCCTGTGGTCGGGCTTGCGGAGATCGTCGTCGAGACCTGGCCGCTGTTCTTGGGCGCAAGCTGCGCAGGTGTGCGCCGTGATGTGGTCCCCGGGGTTGGTCGATCGGCCAGTGCGGTGACCCGTCCGGTCGCCGGGTCGAAGGCCGAGTCGATGGTTTCGCCCGAGACTGCGCCGCGTTCGGCATCGAAAAAATTAATCCTCACCCGGCCGCTGTCGACAGTCAGGACCACCAGGGTGTCGACCCGGGCGAACTGCGCCAGGCGGGCCAGGGCCTGCGGCTTGGCCGCGGCGTCGGACTTGCGCAGGACAGACAGGGCGGCGCGCGCCTGGTCGAGGCGGTCGTGCGTCCTTTCCACCAGCCGAAAGACCGTTCGCGCGGGTGTCGACCCCACGGTCAGCTGGCGAAACGCCTTGCGGTAGCCTTCCTTCTGCACCTCGATGTAGTGAGAGCCGGGCGCGATGTGGAACGTCCTCGGCGTCACGCCCACGCCGTGGAAATCCACCGATATCTGGGCGTTCGGGGGATCGCTGTCGATCTGGATCTCGATCGTCGCGGCGCCGAAGGTGGCGCCAGCGACGTGCTTGTCCCAAACTTCCGCTGGCATATCCGCTGGCGCCAGCGCCACCAAGGAGCGAAGCCGCAGGGCGGCCGTCGCGCGCTCGACGTTTCTTCCCCGCTGATCCTCGCACAGCACCATCAGCGTGTAGGCAGAGCGCAGCATGTCCCGTTCTTCGTCCATCGGCACCGAGGACAGAATGATGATCTCGGCCTGGCCGGCGCGTTCCACCGCGGCGGCGCATTCTCCCGCGGTCTTTCGTTCTTCCGCCTCTTTCAGCAGACGGGCGGCGGCGGAACTGGGGCCCTCTCCGGTCATCAACAGGCGTTTCATCGCCAGGTCATCGATCGGTTTGGCGCCCGGGCGCAGACGGGCGATGTCGCTTTCGACCGACAGGACGACCCTTTCGTTGTCGGCGGGCACCGACAGATCGGCGACGGCGAACCGGCTGTCTTCTGGCGTCTGCGCAAAAATCGCCGGCGCGTGGCCCAGGGTCAAGACTGCCAGGAACCCCAGACGGCAGTGCGCGGGCCGAAACGGGGACGCGGCAGGCACGGTCTAGCTCTGAAAGAAGCGGTTGAGCGCCCACACGTCGCGCGCGCGAAGACCGTGGAAGCGGATGCCCATCCCGGCCGCCTGACCGGCAGGGGCGCGTTCGACCCAGCGAATTTCACCTGTGACGTCGATCGGCTCCGGTTGTGTCGGTACGCGGAACCGCACCTGGACGGTGGTCTGAACCGGCAGCGGATCGACAATCTCCACGAACATGCCGCCCAGGGACAGGTTCTTGCTGGTGGCAACGTGCTTCTTGCCGTCGAGCAGAATCTCGACATCGAGCCGTCGATCATAGCGGGGATCTGTTCGCCGAAAATGTTCTGCCACTGAGCCTCACTGCCGTCGAGAAAAGGAGGCCCAGTCTAGGAGAACCCACGGTCCGAAGCAATCTGGTCCGCACCACCTTGGTCCGCACGACCTAGCGCAGGGCCGCAAAGGGGCTGGCCTGAAGGTCGGTCCACAGCAGGTGCCGGTCGCCGCCGGGGCGACGGAAGGACGGCAGGGGGCGCCAGCCCGGGGTCGACGCGAAGCGCTGGAGGGCAGCGGGGGCAGCGGCGATGACAGCCCAGCGGGAGGGTTGCTTGCCAGTCACGATCTGTTCCGGTGTCATCGCGGCGTCTATCCAGGCGAGGCCCGGGACGCCCAGGGCGTTGGCAATTTCGGCGACCACCGGCAGCAGGTCGAAGAATTCGCTCGACAGGTGGAACGCGACGACACCACCGGACTGCACCTTGCGCAGGTACAGCGCCAGCGCCTCGCGGGTCAGCAGATGCATCGGGACCGCGTCTGAGCTAAAGGCGTCGATGACCAGCAGGCCGAAGTGTCCATCCGGCTCAAGACCCAGTCGCAGGCGGCCGTCGCCGCTGATCGTGCGCACGGTCCCGGGGCTGTCCCGCAGATAGGTGAAGTACGCCGGGTTGCGGGCGATGCGAATCACGGCGGGATCAAGTTCGTAGAATGAAAAACGCTGCCCGGGTTTTGCGTAGGCGGCACAGGCACCGGCGCCAAGTCCCACGAAGCCGACCTCGTCGGTCAAGGAGGTCCCTTCAAGCATTTGGAACACGTTGCCGATCGGTCCTGACCGGTGGTAATAACCCGCCGGCTGCAAGCTGAGCCCGGCCCGCGGCAGCTGTGTGCCATGCATCGTCGTGCCGTGGAACAGGTGGCGCAGCGGCAGGCGCACGACCTGCCCGGCGTGCGGTCCGCCCTGCGGTATGAACGAGACGCCTTCGACTTCCTTGACCCGCAGGGTCCCGAAGAACGTTCGCTCGGCGTACAAAGTCTCGCCGTCGCCCAGCAGCGACAGGGCGCGGCTGCTGATGAACAAAACTGCCAGGGCGGCCGCGCAACGCACGGGGCGGCCAAGGGTTGTCAGGGCCAGGCCGAGCGCCAGCGCCGCCTCGACGCGAACCCGAAGCAAGATGTCGTCCGCGCTGTCGGTCTTCCATGCCGCGTGCAGGCCGAAGACCAGGGCTGCCATCGCGAGCGGCAATAGAAGATCGAGGGCGAGGGCCCGGCGTTCGCGGCTGGCGGTGCGGGCGGGCCGTGGCGGACCCAGCAACGCGGCCAGCGTCAAAACGATGGGATATTCGGCCACCGAGGTGAATAGCAGCGGCGCCAGCAGGCCGTTGAACACGCCGCCCAGCGCCCCGCCCAGCGCGATCCACAGGTAGTAGTCCGTCAATTGCGAGGCAGCGGGGCGCCGATCCGCGAGACGGCCGTGGCAGCACAGCGCCCAGGCGGTGAGGCTGGCCAGGTGCAAGGCGATGTCGATAGCGGGCGATTGCCGGGGCAGGATCCAGCCCATCGCGCACGTCGCCATGGTCAGGACGGCCGCCGCCAGGAACGAAGCCCGCGGCGGTATGTGAATGCGGCCCCAGAACGCAAGTACCAGCGTCAGCAGATAAAGGGCCAACGGCACGATGAACAACAGCGGAACTGCGGCCACGTCGGTCGTCAGGGCCTGGGCTGTGCCCAGCATGGCGCTTGACGGAGCGAATGCGAGGACACACCACATCAGGCGCTGTCGCCAGGTGGGCGCCGCGCGCGGCAGTCCGTCGTCGGGGGCTGCCGTGTGCGTTGTTGCGGCGGGTGCCCGAGCGACCGCGACCGCACAGCCAAACATCAACGCGACGAACAGACCGTAGCCGCAAGTCCACAAGACGCCCTGGCTGAACCAGGATAGGGCGGTGGACGCAGATGGGGATGCGACCACGGGCAGATAGGGCTCGACGATCGTTGGGTACGCGACCAGGGCCGCCAGGCTGCCGAGGTTGCTGGCGGCGTAAAGCGTGTACGGCGACGACCGTGGCGTTGGCCGCCCGAGCGCGGCGGCCCACGATTGAAGCAGGGGCCCG
>JANXXE010000104.1 GCA_025350815.1 Myxococcales bacterium
CGCAGGGGAACGCGATCATCCACCACCGCTTCGATTGCTACAAACCGATGGAAGGCGAGATCGCCACCCGGCCCAACGGCGTGCTGGTCTCTCTGTGCGGCGGGCGGGCGGTGGCATACGGTCTCGACACTTTGCAGGAGCGGGCCGAGCTGCACGTGGGCCACAACGACGTCGTCTACGAAGGGATGATCGTTGGCGAAAACAGCCGCGGCGACGACATGAACGTCAATCCGACCAAGGAGAAGAAACTCTCCAACATGCGAGCCTCGGGCCACGACCGTCAGATTCTCATCCGCCCCGCGCGCCGCATGTCGCTGGAAGAGGCGCTGGAATACATCGAGGACGACGAACTGGTCGAGGTCACGCCGACGCAGATTCGCTTGCGGAAGATCATGCTCAACGAACACGACCGCAAGCGCGCCGCCCGCAAGGCGGCGGCCGTGGGTGTGTGAACGGCGCAGTCCAGTTGATCCGGAGGGTTTCGGCGAAACGTGAAAGCTACGTGCATCGCGGTCGTAATTTCCATCGCCGAGCCGAGCGGCTTCTTCATTGCTGTAGCGTCGGGCTAGTGTCGCTCACTAGCCCGCCGCGCAAGCAAGGGAAATTCCCTAAGCGCTCTTCTTCACGATCCCGTTGAAGAGCGACTGCCGGCCGGCGACGACGTCTTCGGTCACCGTGTACTTGCTCGCCGCGGACTGGTCGGGCAGCTCGAACATGATGTCGAGCATCACCTCTTCGATGATGGCACGCAGGCCGCGGGCGCCGACGTCCTTCTCGTGGGCCTTGCGGGCGATCAGTTTCAGGGCGCCGTCGGTAAAGTCCAACTCGGCGTTCTCCATCGAGAACAATGCCTGAAACTGCTTGACCAAGGCGTTCTTCGGCTGGGTCAGCACGCGGACCAAGGCGTCTTCGTCAAGCGGACGCAATGGGGTGACGACCGGCAAACGCCCTATCAATTCGGGGATCATGCCGAACTGCAAGATGTCGTCGCTGGTCACGCGGGCGAGCAGGTCGCCGATTTCCATGTCGTTGTGTTCGGCCGCTTCCTGGCCGAAGCCGATCGACCGTTTGCCGAGCCGCTTGCCGATGATGTCGTCCAGCCCGACGAACGTGCCGCCGCAGATGAAGAGGATATTCGAGGTGTCCATCTGGATGTATTGCTGCTCGGGATGCTTGCGTCCACCCTGGGGCGGGACGTTGGCCACGGTCCCTTCGAGCATCTTCAGCAGGGCCTGCTGCACGCCCTCGCCGGAAACGTCGCGAGTGATCGAGACGTTCTGGCTGGTCTTGCCGATTTTGTCGATTTCGTCGATGTAGAGGATGCCGCGTTGGGCCGATTCCACGTCGAAATCGGCGGCGTGCAAGAGCTTCAAGAGTAAGTTCTCCACGTCCTCGCCCACATAGCCGGCCTCGGTCAGCGTGGTGGCGTCGCCGATGGCGAAAGGCACGTCGAGGATGCGGGCCAAGGTTTGCGCCAGCAAGGTCTTGCCCGAACCCGTCGGCCCCAGCAGCAGCACGTTGGACTTGCCTAGCTCGACCTCTTCAGCGCCCGACTTGGCGTCGATGCGCTTGTAGTGATTGTGAATGGCGACGGCCAGGATCTTCTTCGCGCGATCTTGTCCAATCACATAGTCGTCAAGGATCGTCTTGATCTCGGCCGGCTTGGGGATCGACGTGAACCCGAAGCTTTCGGACTCTTTTTCGATCTCCTCGGCGATGATGTCGTTGCACAGACCAATGCATTCGTCGCAGATGTAGACCGTCGGCCCGGCTATGAGCTTCTTGACCTCCTTCTGGTTCTTCCCGCAGAAAGAACAAGACAGGTTCCCTTGATCGTCGCGCTTGCGGTCGGCCACTAGGGAAAAGCTAGCATGCCGCCGCGCGTGGCGGTACCGGTTTGGGCTGCGCGGTCACTTCGCGCTGGGCGTGGACGGTTTTTGCGTGATCACCTCGTCGATGATCCCGTAGGTCTTGGCCTCGGCCGCACTCATGAAGTAGTCGCGCTCGGTGTCATTCTTGATGCGGTCGGGATTCTGTCCCGTGTGCTTGACCAGCAGCTCGTTCAGCTTGTCCCGGGTGCGCAGGATTTCCTTGGCGTGGATGTCGATGTCCGTCGCCTGCCCCGAAAACCCGCCCAGCGGCTGGTGGATCAGGATGCGCGAATGCGGCAACGCGTAGCGCTTCTTCGCGGCACCCGCGGCCAGCAGGAAGGCCCCCATCGACGCCGCCTGGCCCATACAGAAGGTGGCAACATCCGGCCGCACGTACTGCATGGTGTCGTAGATCGCCATTCCCGCCGTGACCAACCCGCCCGGCGAGTTGATGTACAGCATGATGTCCTTGTCGGGATCTTCGCTTTCCAAAAACAGCAGCTGCGCGATCACGATGTTGGCGACGTTGTCGTCGACCGCGCTGCCCAGGAAGATGATCCGGTCCTTGAGCAGGCGCGAAAAAATGTCCCAGCCGCGTTCGCCCCGGTGTGTCTGCTCGATGACGGTCGGGATGATGAAGTTGGTGATCGGCAGCGTTCGTGAATCCGTCATGGTCATGTCCTCGTCATTTCCTCTTCGGCTTCGCGGCGGCCGAGGGTGCAAGATGTTCGGCCTTCGCTTCTTCGGGCGTGAGGACGAGACGCTCCGAACCGCCCTTCGCCTCATTGGGAGTGATGATCATGCGGTCCGGATCTTCGTCGGTGATCTTAGCCTGGGCCAGAAGCATATCAAGCGTCTTTTCCTCCAAGAGCTGCATCTTGAGCCCGTGGATGCGCTGGTTGCTCTCTAGCTCTGCTCGCAGTTTCTTGGCGTTCTCCTGCCGCGCGGCCGCCAGCTCGGCGATGCGTTTCTGCACGTCAGCGTCGGAAACCTGAACGCCCTCGCGTTCGGCTATCGCCTGAATCAGCACCGTCGCACGCGCCTCTTCCTCGGCCTCACCCTGAAAGTCCTTCTTCATCTTGGCCTCGTCGAGGCCACCGCCCGCCTCAACGTCGATGCCCGACATCATCAGCTGGGTCTTGGCGCGCGAAATGATCGCATCGGCGTGGCGGTCGACCAGCGCCGGCGCAATGGCGAAAGGATTCCTCTTCACGACCTCCTTGACCAGGGCGGCGATCATCTCGCGGCGGATACGCTGTCCATCCGTCTCGCGCAACTTGTCGCGGATCTTGTCCTTGAGCCCGGCCAGCGTGTCGGCCTCGCCGGTGTCCTTGGCCATCTCGTCGTCGATGGCCGGTTCCTTCCGTACGCGCGCTTCCTTGATGGTGACGCGCAGGCTGACTTCCTTGCCGGCCAGGTCCTTGACCTTCTCGTCATCGGCAATGCGGTATTTGATCTCCTGGGGCCCGCCGTCCAGCGCCACCCCGCGCAGTCGCTGCGCAAGCCCCGGCAGGGGTCCGCCGCCCTCGTCCGCCAGATCCACCATGACCGAGTTCTTCTTGACCTTGTGCTCGCCGACCTTGCCGTGAACCTCGACGACCAGCACATCGGTGTCGCTGGCAACCGTCCGACCCTCGACGGGCAGGAATTCCGTCAGCTGGCGGCGGTAGGCCTCGACGGCCTTGTCGACCTCCTCTTCAGTGATCTTCGGCGGCCGGCGCGACAGGGCGATGCCCGAGTAATCCTTGGGCACGACCTGCGAGCGAACCTCGATTCGCGCCGCGAACTTGAACGGCGCCCCGGCTTTCATCTCCAGCTTGTCGACGGTCGGCGCGGCGACGGGCTCGATCTGCTTGTCCTTGATGGCCTGACCCAGCGACATCTCGACCAGCTCGCGGGCGACGTCGTCCTCGACGCTGCTGCGATACAGGCGCTCCAGCACCGGCCGCGGCGCCTTGCCGGGGCGAAACCCGCGCAGATGCACTTCACGCCTTAGCGCGTCATACGCCTTGTCCAATCGGGGGGCTACTTCGGTCCACGGGAGTTCGAACTCGACCCGCTTTTCCACGGGCGAGATGTCTTCAATGGTGATCTGCATGGGGGGCAGAGAATAGTCGACAGACGAGCGCCGAGGTCAACAGCAATATTGAAGTCGGCGCCGACACAACGTGTTTTCGGCTTGCGCGACCCCGACCCTCTCGTACACCATAGCAGACCTTGCTATGGCCCTTGGAGGCTTCAGTCTTGCCGATCGCCTTGGTGCGAAATCTGTTCCCTGCCGGGTGGCGGGGTGCTCGCGCACCTGGTTGCAACTAGCCAACAAGGCGCTGGCCCTGGGCGGCCGCAACGAGGCCCGCGACGACGGCCCGACCGCAGGAATGTGCGAGCCCTGCCGCGCGAAGTACCCGACCATCACGGACACGCAGCGCCGCTGCGATCTACCGGGCTGCGACGGAACCTGGACCTGGACGGCCGCCGCTCAGCTTGAGGCCTTTGCCGCCAAGCGGCCCGCGCCCCGCGTCCTGTGTGCCGGCTGCGAGACCAAGCTGGCGGCGCTGACGGACAAAGAAATCGCGTGCGGGATCCCGGGTTGCACGCGCAAGGCCATTGTCAGCCGCCGCGCGCAGCTGCTGGGCGATGTGGCGTCCCCCTCCGTGACGGCCGATGGCAAGGCACCCCAGTGTGTCACCTTCCCCGGTCCGCTGTGTGCGCCCTGCGACGAGGTGGCCCGAAAATTGGCCGATCGCCCCGTGGCCTGCGGCATCGCCGGCTGCAACCGGAAGTGGATTTGGAAGGCCGACGATCAGATTCAGGCCTTTGCCGCGGGCAAGCCCAACGAGCCCCCGCGTCGGATGTGCGACGCCTGCCGCGCGGAATTCGGCAAGCTGAACGATCGGGAGATTCGTTGCCGCACCTCGGGCTGCAAAAAGACGTGGACCTGGGTCCGCATGGACCAGCTCGACGCCTGCGTGGCCAACAAACCCGCGCCCAAGGCACCATCGCGGATGTGCGAGACCTGCTTCGACCTTTTCAGCCACATCAAGGACGTCGAGCGGCCGTGTCGGCGTTCAGGCTGCAAGCGAACGTGGACCGACAAGCGCGGCGCCCAGCTGGCGCGGGCCGCCCGTGGAAAAACTGGCGATCCCTATCCGCATTACTGCACCGAGTGCGAAAAAGAACTGGGCGATCTGCAGGACCGTGAAGTCGGGTGCAAGACCGTCGGCTGCGCGGGTTCCTGGACCTGGAGCAAAGAGCAACAACTGGCGGCCGGCGTGCGCCTGCTAAAGCCCCTACCGCCCATTGTCGTCGAGACAGTGCCCGCGGCCGACGGTACAGCCGCCACACCCGAGGTGACGGCCCCACCCGTTGCCACCCAGGCGTCAACCGAGGGCGACCCGAAGAAGAAGCCCCGGCGGGGCAAGCGCCACCGCGAGCCGAAGCCGCCCGAACGGCTATGCGCCACGTGCGTGGACTTCCTGACCGGGAAGAAGACGCTCGAAATCCCCTGTTCGCACTGTGCGACGCCCATCTACTGGCCGCCGGAGAGTCAGCTTCAGACCCACCTGGGTAACTGGGCCGTTCCGTCGATGTGCGGGGCCTGCAAGCGTGACGCGACCGAGGCTGCGCGACAGGCCGCGCGTGAAGCACTGAGGGCGGGACCGGCACCAGCCCCGATCGCAGCGCCCGCGATCGAACCGCCGCCGGAAACCTAGCGCATCGCCCTCGAAATAGCAGCATGTTCGGCCGACGATCCGGGCCAGCCGCTTCGTTGCTCCTCCTCGCAATACCTACGGGTATTCCTCGTCGTCGCGCATCGCCCCTGCCCCGGCTTGTCGGCCTCGGCATTGACGCTATTTCGAGGGCGGCGCACTAGGAGAGCTCGCGGGCCAGGCGTTCGGCCAGGGGCAGATCCGCGGGCGGCAGCTTCAACTTCGGCAGCTGGGCAGGATCGACCCAGGCGACGGCCACGACCTGCCGGGCCGTTGGTGTGCCCGCCTCGACCTGGCAGCGGTAGACCAGCATGTACAGGTCGAATGCGTCGTAGGCATGAAAGACGACCTCGAAAATCGCCCCGACGCGCACCTGGCAGCCCAGTTCCTCGTCGATTTCCCGCCTTAACGCGGCCTCGGGCGATTCGCCCGGCTCGACCTTTCCGCCCGGAAATTCCCAGTGCAGCGGCAGCGTCTGGTCGGCCCGCCGTTGCGACATCAACACGCGCCCCTCGCTGACGACCAGCGCCGCGACCACCAGCAGCCGGGGGCGCACACCGGGCGCCTCAGACGGGGGCACTGACCCGGCCGTCTATGAGGTTGAGTATCTCGTCCAGCTGGAACGGCTTGTTGATGCAGTCGACGACGGATTCCTGCAGAAATCGTCGGGCCTCGGGTGAAAAGGCGCCCCCGGTGATGAAGATGAAACGTTTGGCCAGTTGCGGCCAACGCTCGGTGACGATGCGATAAAGCTCGGCCCCCGGTATTTCAGGCATCTGGAGATCGCACAGGATTACCTCGAACGCGGCATCCTTTTCGATCGCGCGCATCGCCTCTTTCGCCCCCAGCGCCGTCTCCACGTCGTGGTGCTCGATCAACATGCGGCGATAGGCCTTCAGCAGCAGCGCCTCGTCGTCAACCGCCAGGATGCGGCGGCGGCGCATGGCGTGCAGCCCTGGCTGCGTCTTGGGCTTTTCCACCGTGGTGCCCACCAGGGCCGGCAGCCGCACGCGGAACAACGCCCCCCGCCCGGCTTCACTTTCGGCCGTCAGCTCCCCGCCGACAGAACGGACGATCTCTCGCGAGATGGGCAGCCCCAATCCCGTGCCCAGGCCCGCAGGCTTCGTGGTGAAAAAAGACTCGAAGATGCGCGGCATGACATCGGCCGGAATCCCGGCACCGTTGTCCTGCACCTCGACCACGACCTGTTCGCCGTCGTTGAAACTGCGGACATACAGACGATTGCGCGCCAGGGCGCCGTCGGACAACGCATGGGCGCCATTGATGATCAGGTTCAAGAAAACCTGCCCCAGCCGGGCGGCGCTGGCCCGCACCGGGAACGTCGCCCGTAGATCTCGCTCGACCACCGCACGGTAGCGAAGCTCATTGCGCAACATCGTCAGCGACGATTCCAGCGCCGCGTTCACGTCGGTGAGCGCAGTGGCGTCGTCGTCAACGCGGGAGAACGAATGTAGATCCCGCACCATGCGGTGGATGCGGGCCATCCCCTCCTTCGATTCCTGGACGATGGTCATCGCCTCGAACAAGATTTCGCGCAGGCCCAGCTTTCGGGCGGCCGCCGGATCGGCCTTCAGCTTGTCATCCATCAGACGAAGGATGCCCATCAGGGCCTCGGTGTTGGCCAACACGAACGAGGCGGGGTTGTTGATCTCGTGGGCCACGCCCGCAGCCAACATGCCGATTGACGCCAACTTCTCCGACTGCAGGCGCCGCAGTTCTGTGTCGCGCTCCTCGGTCACGTCGCGCACGTACAGCAGGGCCCGCTGTCCGGCGGCCGGATAGGCACGCGCGTTCAGCTGCCGACCTCCGTGGGACAGATTGCGGTCACAGGTCGCGTTCTTGCCGATGGCTTCCCTCGCCAGCAGTTCCAGGGCTGTTTGAATCGACGCCTCGCCTCCGCCTTCGATCGTTTCCACCGCCGCACCGGCGGCAGGCGCCCCGCGCAACTTGCGACCCGCGGTGTTTTCCAGCTGGATGTGACCCGCCTCGTCCAGCAGCAGCAAGCCGTCCTCTATGACGTCGAAGGTTTCGCGCAAAGCATCGCGCTCGACACGCAGCTCGTAGGCCAGCTTTTCCAGCTGACGCGTTCCCTCGTTGACCTTGCCGACCAGTTCGAAATTGTGCCGCTGGACCTCATCTGCGACCGCCTTGGATCGCAGGACCGAGCCAATGCGCGCCAGCAGCTCAAGGTTGTTGATCGGCTGAACGATGAAGTCGGCAGCCCCAAGGTCGAGTCCCCGCAGCCGGCTTTCCACCTGATACTGCGTCGCCGTCAGGAACACCACCGGCACCCGCCGCGCCCGCGGGTCGGCGCGAATTCTGCGGCACACCTCGAATCCGTCGATGCCCGGCATCTGCACATCCAGCAAGACCAGATCGAACTCTTCGTGCCCCAGGCGCTCCAGCGTCGACACGCCATCCGCCGATTCCTCCACCTCGTGATGCCCGTGCAGCCGGATCGCCTCTTTGACGGCGAAACGGCTGTCGGCGTCGTCATCGACCAGCAGTATGCGCGCCATGGGAAGCGCCTAGCCGGTGGCGGGCGGTCGCTTCGGTCGGCGCAGCGTGCCCAGGTGCTCGCGTCGCTCGCGCGGCAACGTGAAGCTGAAGCGCGAGCCCTCGCCCAGGCGGCTTGTGAGCCAAATGTCGCCACCCATCAGCGTGACCAGACCCTTGCTGATGGCCAGCCCCAGTCCCGAGCCCCCACGACGGCGGGCCTCCGCTGCGTTGACCTGGTAGAAGTCGCGGAACAGGGAGCTGTGGGCCGCCGCGGGAATGCCGATCCCGGTGTCCGTCACATGCACCGCCACCGCGCTATCGAAAAGCTCGGTCTCCACGGTGATCTGCCCCGCATCCGTGAACTTCACCGCGTTACCGACGAGATTCGTCAACACCTGGCCCACGCGGTCTGGATCGGCGACGACCGGTGGCAACGACCCCGCCGACTCGACCACCAGCGCGACCCCTTTTCCTTCGGACTCGGCTCGCATCTCGGAGACAACGCGGGCGATGGCATCGCGCACATCGAAAGACACCGGCATCAGGGGCAGGCGGCGCGTCTCGAGACGAGACATGTCTATCAAATCGCTGATCAGACGAAGGACGGTCGTTCCGTTGCGCCGGATGACCTCCATGTATTTGACCTGCTCGGCGTTCAGCGCACCGGTCGATCCATCCAGCATCAACTGCGACAGCGTCATCACCGTGCTCAGGGGGGTTCGCAGCTCGTGCCCGACATGCGCCAGGTGGGAAAGACTGGCGGCGGAATCCTGCCGTGCCGGCACTCCCATCGGCGCGCGACGACGACCCACAGTCCCCTCGCCCTGGGGGCGGGAGATCCCTTTGGTGTATTCAGAGCCGCGCGTTCTCGTTAGCTGAGCGATGGCAGTGTGCCTCCCGAGGGCGCCCTTCAAGGCTGACGCCGCACCATTATCTACACCTGTCACCTGTTGTGCAACTTGCCCGTGCCACGCGACGAAATGACTTCGAAACATACGTGTGTGGCACTACTTATTAAAGGCGATCATTTATTTGAATTTGTCCTCAAGCGGACGTCGGCACCGCCGATAAGAAGGCATCATGTTGGAGGGTATGGCGGTGAGGGTTCTTTACGTAGATGACGAGCCCAGCCTGTGCCGCGCGTTCGCGCGAATGTTTGGCAGCGATCAGCGGGTTACGGTGTCCACCACGACGTCCTCGGTCGAGGCTGCTACCTTGCTGGAAAACGAGCCTTTCGACGTCATTGTGTCCGACCTGCGCATGCCGTTCATGGACGGCATCGAACTTCTGAGCACGGCCCGTGACAAGCGACCGGACGCGCGCCGGCTACTGGTCAGTGGCTTCGCTGATCTGGACACCGCTCTCAACGCCATCAATCGGGTGGGCGTCGATCGCCTGCTGACCAAGCCCTGGAACACGCACGAGCTCATGAGCGCGGTCCGTTCATCGGCCGAGCACGCTGTTCTCGTCAGAGAAAATGCGCGGATGGCGACGGCGTTACACCACAAGGCCGAGGAACTCGCCTCGATGAATCACGAACTCGACCGCCTGGTCGAGGAACGAACGGGCAACCTGCTCAACGGGCTGTGTTCTGCGCTGGATCTGCGCGATTCAGAAACTCAGTGGCACTCGCGGCGGGTGGGACGTTACGCGCGACGCCTGGGTGAGGAACTGGGTGTCGACGGGCGGATCCTCGACGACATCGAACGGGGCGCCACCCTGCACGACATCGGCAAGATAGGCGTACGCGACGCGGTGTTGCTGAAGCCGGGACCGCTCAGCGACGAAGAATGGACGGAGATGCGGCGTCACCCCGCGCTCGGTCACGAGATCCTCAAGGGCATCAACTTCCTGGAAAATGCCCGCCTTGTGCCGCTGCACCACCAGGAACGCTTCGACGGCACCGGCTACCCCGCGGGCCTGCGCGGCGAGGAAATCTGCCTCGGCGCCCGCATATTCGCCGTGGTCGACACCTACGACGCCATCACCAGCGACCGGCCCTACCGCAAGGCCCGATCGTACGACGTGGCGCGTGCCGAGATCGAGGCCTGGGCGGGGCGCCAGTTCGACCCGCGAATCGTGCAAGCCTGGCTGAATATACCGGCGACCGACTGGTGGCGCATCCGGCGCGACATCGAAGCCCTCGGCGGCGACTAGCGCACCGGCCTCGAACTAGACGCTGATCTGATTGATTTTGGCAGCGACGATGAAGTCGTTTTCGCACAGGCCATCGATGACATGGGTCCACAACGTGACGTCGACGACGTTGTAGTGGACCGCGAAGTCGGGGTGGTGCCCCTGGGCCTCCGCAAGCTTCCCCATCGCATTCACGAACACCAGTGCGCAGCGGAAATCCGCAAAGGTGAATCGTCGCTGCAGCCGGCGATTGTCCGGCGAAACGGACCAACCCGGAATCTGCGATATCAGACGCTGCACCTCAGCGGCAACCATTCGCGGCATGCCCTGATCGCAGGGAATACATTTCTTCGCTGTCAGCGTCATCGGCCTTGTCCTCACTTTGAGATTGCGCCAGCCGGCGGCGTTTGGCACGTTCTGTCTGCTCGCATGTCGTCCGCCCTCACCAACGGTATTCTTGTCACGGTGACAAGCGAATACCTGCCCGACCGATCCTCGCCGGCCGCCCGCCGCTTCGCCTTTGCCTACACCGTCGAGATCAAAAACCAGGGCAGCGAGACCGCGCAACTGCGAACCCGGCACTGGATCATCACCGACGCCCACGGCGAGGTGCAAGAGGTGCGCGGCGAAGGTGTCGTCGGTGCCCAGCCGATCCTCGGCCCCGGTGAGGCGTTCGAATATACCAGCTGGTGCGTCTTGACCACGCCGTCGGGCTCAATGCGCGGCACTTACCAGATGGTCAGCGGCAAAGGACAGGGTTTTGACGCCGATATCGGCCTGTTCCGCCTGGCCATGCCCCATTCGCTGAACTAGCGCCGGCTACACCAGTTCCGTGATCACGTTGCCGCCGTTCACCGTCTTTATGGGACGACCCGACGGGGCCACGCGGCTTCTGTCGGCGTTGATTCGCAAGACCTGGGCGATCGTGCGGTAGAGATCGGGAACCGTCAGGGGCCGATCCGTAACGCCGGCACCGTCCGCGTCCGTTGCCCCGACGACCTGCCCACCCTTGATGCCGCCTCCTGCGAGGACGACAGAGCTGCACGCGGGGAAGTGGTCCCGTCCCCCCTTTTCGTTGATGCGAGGCGTGCGGCCAAAATCGCCCATCCAGACCAGCAGGGTGGATGCCAGCAGGCCGCGCGCCGACAGGTCGTCGATGAGGGCGCTCATCCCGGTATCAAGAGACGCGCACAGATCCTTGACGCGACGAAAGTTGTCTTCGTGCGTGTCCCACCCGTTCAACGTCACCTCGACAAAGGGTACCGAAGCCTCGACCAGCCGCCGCGCCATCAAACAACCCTGCCCGAAGTCCGAAGGTCCGTAAGCCTCCTTCACCTTGTCCGGCTCGCCGTCGAGGTTGAACGCCCCCGCCCCCGTCGAGCGCATCAACCCCACCGCCTGTTCGCGCACATCCCGCTGTGCCTGCGCGTAGGGGCCGCCGCGGCGGCCGGCAAAGCCAGTTTCCAGGCTCCGCCACAGCGCAAGGCGGGCGTCGAATCGTTGGGCATCTATGCCCTTGGCGGGGGTCAAGTAGCGAACGGGTTTGGACGCATTCCTGACCGGAAACGGCGAGTGCGCAGCACTGAGAAAACCCGAATCTTCGCCCGGCCCACCAATGCTGACATACCCGGGCATGCCCCGCGTATCGCGCGCCTCCGACACGATCGAACCGAACGCCGGATGGTCCACCCCACCCTGCGGGGGATAACCCGTGTGCATGAGGTGGCGCGCCCGATCATGGTTGCCTTCCTTGCTGGTCAGCGAGCGGACGATTGCGAGATCCTTCATGTGTCCTGCGAGTCTCGGCAAGTGCTCACAGATCTGCACGCCGGCCACGCTGGTCCCGATAGCCTTGAATTCACCCCCCGTCGGCCGGCCGGGCTTCGGATCGAAAGTGTCGATGTGGCTGGGCCCGCCCGCCATGTACAACAAGACGCAGCTCGACGCCGCGCCCGTCGGTGTCGGCGAATCGGCTGCCCACCCGGGTTTGTCGAAGACAGTGGCCCCAAGGGCGGATGCCGCCCCCCAGCGCACCAGTGACCGTCGCGAGATTTGGTTGTCCATATCAGTGATTCGTAATGGCTTCAGTCGACGTCAGTAGGGCGAAATACAGGTCTTCATAGGCCGTGCGCGCGCCCTGACGGCTGGCAAGAAAACCGACAAAATGTGACCGCTCGTCCGGCGACGGACGGCGCGCGTAGGCGGCCAAGAACATGTCCTCCAGGCGCTGCGCGGGCTGCCGGCTCGACGCAAGGATCCGGCCAAGGACTCCCTCTTCCATCACGCGCGCGCCGTTGTTGGTCAGTTCGCCGTTCAGCAACAGCAGCGCCTGGGGAACGCTGCCGTCGAAGGTGTTGGCCTCGGCCATCTCGTCGTCGCCAAAAACGAATACGTATTCTTTGAGCGCCTGCGCAAGGCGTTTTTGCGCCGCCTCTTCCCCTTGCTTGCGTCGGGCCATTGTGGCCGCGCCCGTTTCGTTCAGCAGTGATCGAAATAGTTGCTCGGGGGACAACGGACGAATACCCGCGCGGGCGAAGCCCTGCGTCGCCACCAGATTCCCTTCGTCCGTCTCGCCCGGCCGCCGCGCCGAACTGCGGGCGTACGCGGTGGAAAGCACCAGCGTCTTGAGCAGCCATTTGATGTCATAACCAGCGTTCTTGAACGAATCCGCCACCGCGACCAAAACACGCGGGTGTTTCGGATCATTCTCGCCGCCGAGATCATCCCAGGGATCAACGATGCCGTGGCCAAATAGCTGCGCCCAGGTGCGCGCCACCATGGACTTCGCGAACAGATCACTTGCCAGTGTGGCGCGGGCGAAAGTCTGGCGACGCGTCTCGCCGGGGCGTTCGGCCACCGCGTAACCCAAAAAGCGCGGCGCGACCACCACGTCCAGTTCGGTGCGCGGCCGGCGCATCAGGGCCTGGCCCTTGTTGGTGTCGACGACAACCAGACTCTTGTCGCCCATCATTTTTTCGGTCTTGGTCTTGGTGCGAACGAAGTACGCGACCAGCCCGTAGAAATCCTCCTGCTTCCAGCGCGGATCGTAGGGGTGGTCATGGCATTGCGCGCACTGGATCTGAAGACCCAGGAAGATGCGCGCTGCCGCCCCGGCGACCGCCTCGGGGCCGCCGCCACCCTTGCCCCGCGCGACGAGAAATCCAAGCGCGCCGTTGTCGTGCAGATCGCCTGTGGCGGTAAGAACCTCATGCGCAAGGCGGTCGTAGCGCATGTTGGTGTCAAGGGCCCTCACCAGCCAGGCGCGTGGGTCGTACTGCTTGCTGATGTTGGGTTTCAGATCCGCCCCGAACAACAGATCACCGAACAGGTCGCTCCAGTGCTCGGCGTATTCGTGACCAGCCAGCAACAGGTCCACCGCCCGCGCCCGCTTGTTCGGGGCCGTATCGGCCAGAAACTCTTTGGTCTCGTCGAGTGCCGGGGTGCGTCCCACCAGATCCAAGGTGACCCGCCGCAAGAACTCGCCGTCGTCGGCGCGATCGGCAGTCTTCAACCCCGCCGCTTTCCAGCCCGCCTCGATGAGCTGATCCAGGCTGGGTGCGGTGTGCATGACCACCGGCGCAGGGGGCATCACGGCGCCCGTCGGAGACAATGCGCCGCCGGCCGAGCACCCCCCGATGGCCGCCAGTCCCCAGATGGTCATCGCCGTCCTGCGCATACCTTTCCATGACCCCCACAGCGCAGCGAAGGTTACGCGCCGAAGGGTCGCCACCCGCGCGCCAGCCCGGGCGAAGGCGCGGTACAATCCCGTCGGTGTACGTTCTCGTGGGTACCAGCGGATATAGCTACGCGCCGTGGAAGGGCAATTTCTATCCAGACAAACTGCCCGCCGCGAAAATGCTGTCGTACTACGCCAGTCAGTTGCCGACAGTGGAAATCAACAACACCTTCTATCGCATGCCCGAACGCCTGGTTTTGGAACGGTGGGCGGGGCAGACGCCGGCTGGATTCTCATTTGTCCTAAAAAGCCCCCGGCGCATCACGCACGAAAAACGTCTGGTCGGGTCGGACGACGCCACCAAGCACTTCTTCGATACCGCCGGCGCGCTGGGCGACAAACTGGGTCCGGTGTTGTTCCAGTTGCCGCCGTTCCTGCGCAAGGACCTGCCCCGACTGGTCGACTTTCTGGCTTTCGTCAAAGGCAGCGCACCAGCGGCCCGCCCCGCGTTCGAGTTCCGGCACGCGACCTGGTTCGACGACGATGTCTACCAGGCGCTTCGGGCGGGCGGCGCCGCGCTGTGCATCGCCGATGCCGAAGATCTCGCTACGCCGCTGCAGGCCACCGCGTCCTGGGGCTACTTGCGTCTGCGCCGGCAAGACTACGATGACGCGGCGTTGGCCCTTTGGGCTGATCGCATTCGGGCACAGACGTGGCAGCAACTACACGTCTTCTTCAAGCACGAAGACGAGGGCAAGGGACCGCAACTGGCGCGCCGGTTGATCCAGCTTCTGGCCTAGCAAGGGATCGCGTCGCACCAAAAAATCGCGCTCGGTGGGCAATGGACCTATACTTACCTACACGATGACAGCGCGGGCAATCGCAACGGGCAGCATCTCGTTTGGTCTGGTCGCCATTCCTGTGAAGCTTTATCCCGCGACCCAGTCGTCGGCGGCGATCTCGTTTCACCTTCTGCACAAGGACTGCGGCAGCCGACTCAAACAGCAATACATCTGCGCGCGCGACGGCGCGATGGTGCCCCGCAGTGACATGGTCAAGGGCTACGAATTCGCCAAGGACCAGTACGTGACGTTCACGCCGGACGAGCTGAAGGCGCTGGAAGAACGGGCCACGCAGACGATCGACATTAGTGAGTTCGTTCCGCTGGCCAAGGTGGATCCGGTTTACTTCGACAAGGCGTACTATCTGGCGCCCGAAAAGGGCGGTGAGAAGGCGTACCACCTTCTGTGTCAGGTCATGCAGGAAAGCGGCCGCTGCGCCCTGGCCCGGTATGCCGCCCGCGGCAAGCAGTACCTGGTGCTGGTGCGGCCGGTCGAGGGTCGCGGCCTGGTAATGCAGCAACTTCTGTACGCGGACGAGGTGCGCGCGCTGTCGGACGTGCCACTGCCCGAGACACCGACGGTGCGCGACGCCGAGGTGAAGCTGGCGCACCAGCTGGTCGACCAGATCTCGTCGGAGACCTTCGATCCGACGGCTTACGAGGACGAGGTGAAGAAGCGAATCGAGGCCGACATCCAGAAGAAGGTCGACGGCCAGGATATCGAGACTTCGGAATCCTCGGCTGCGCCCGCACAAATCATCGACCTGATGGAGGCCCTGAAGGCCAGCCTGGGCGCGCCCAGGACAAAGGCCAGGGGCAACCAGTCAACGCCAGGAGCGGCCGAGCGACTACCCGCCCAACGTTCGGCCGAACGTTCGGCCGAACGTTCGGCCGAAAAGACCAATAAATCCGGAGCCAGACGGTCGGAGCGGCGCGCCAACAGACGATCGTAACTCGCAAAAGCCCCAAGTCCGGCTAAACTAGGCGCACCATGAAGACAGCGTTCATCGTTGGTATTGCCCTGGGCGGAGTGTTCGGACTGGGCTGCGCCAGCGACCGCGGTGCGCGACCCTTGGACACACAGTCACTGTCCGAGCCCGTTCCCGTCATCACGTTCAACGTCGCCCGCACAAGCCGGGTGCAAACGCCGCAACCCTTCTTCCAGAAGATCATGACCGGCACGCATGTCGCCGTCGCCGCGGATGGCACGAAGAAGTCCGCAGCGAATCTCAAGGTCGAACCCGTCGAACGCATTCCGTCGTTCGGCCAGTACCTGGTCATTGACGTCGACTTCCACGCGTCGGGCGGTCGGTCCAACGCCGTCATGCTGGCCGGTGCCTGCCACCTCACGAACGGTCAATCGGCCGAGAAGCTGTTCATCTGGGGCGAGCTTGAAGGAACCACGGCCTGGGCAGGCACCCGCAGCGCAGACGGCCCCGCCATCGCGGGCTTCGAGATTCCCGTCGGCACCACCGTGCGCAAACGCTTTATCGCTGACTACGCACCGGCCTCCGAATCGGGGGTGCAGCTGACGTGCAGCGACGCCGGGAACATCAATCTAGTGCCCTGAGTTCCGGCCCGCCGCGGTCGTTCGAAACTTTTCGAAAATTTCGCTATATTTCCCCGCGATGTTCACCGAGCGGGAGGTCTCTGCCGTTCTCGGCCTGTCGAGTAGGCGCCTTCACACGTATTTGCGCGCAGGTTGCCTGGCGCCTGCCCGCGGAGACGACGGCAAGCTGCGCTTTTCGTTCCAGGATTTGGTTCTGCTGCGCAAAGCAGAGGGACTGCGCGACCAGCGCATCGCCCCCCAGCGGGTGCGGCACGCCCTGCGGCGCCTGCGCGAGGCCTTGCCCGGCGACGTGCCGGTAACCGGCGTCCAGCTTTCGGCCGAAGGGCGCCACGTCGTCGTATCCGACGGACAGACACGCTGGCAGCCCGCATCGGGCCAGGTGGTTTTCGATTTCGAGCCGTCACAGCCGCCGGTGGGCGAGCCAGCGCCCATCACCGATCTGCGAAAGGCGCGGATTCCCGCCGCGACCCAGCCGTCGGTGCCGGACGCAGCGCCGACACTGGTGGCGCGCGAACACTACGAACGCGGCTGCACCCTGGAAGACACCGCCCCGCACGACGCCATCAACGCGTACAGGGCGGCACTGGCACTGGATGCGCGGCACGCGGACTCGCATGTGAACCTGGGTCGCCTTCTGCACGAGTCCGGCAATCCGAATGCCGCCTTGGTCCACTATCGGGCCGCCCTGGACGCCCGGCCCGGGGATGCCACGGCCTGCTTCAACCTGGGTGTCGCCCTGGAGGACCTGGGGGTCACCTCGGCCGCCATCAGCGCCTACGAAACCGCCATCGCCTCGGAACCAAAGAACGCGGACGCCCACTACAACCTGGCCCGCCTGTTCGAGCAAAGCGGCAAGCCCGAGCTGGCCATCCGCCACTTGTTGCTGTACCGGCAGCTCACCCGCAAGCCGAAACGCTGAGACGCCGGGATGGAACTTATCGCCGCGACGGCTGACGAAACCAAGGCTCTGGGCGCGCGGTTGGGACAGGCAATGCGGCCAGGTGACGTGGTGGGGCTGATAGGACCACTCGGCAGTGGCAAGACCACCTTCGTCCAGGGCATCGCTCACGGTCTGGGCGTGGCCCCCGATCGC
>JANXXE010000113.1 GCA_025350815.1 Myxococcales bacterium
GCTGTTCTTCGAAGTACCGCTCGCTCAGGAGTGAGCCGCCTCGCTTGAGGCGCTCGTCGTCCATCGCGAAGCCCTTGATGGTGAACTCCTCGACGACGCGCGTCGCCCACTTGCGAAACTGCACGGCGCGCTCGGAGTTGACCTTGTACCCGACGGCGATCGTGGCCGAGAGGTTGTAGTGCTTGGTGTCGTAGGTCTTGCCGTCGGCGGCAGTTATTAGAAAATTTCGAATAACTGAATCCTCCTCCAGCTCGCTGTCCTCGAACACCTTCTTCAGGTGGTAGTTGATGGTCGGGACTTCCACGTCGTAGAGCTGCCCCATCATCTTCTGACTGAGCCACACGTTCTCGTCGGCGTAGACAGCTTCGACGCCGCCCGAGCCGCTGGCCGCCACGAAGGTGAGGTACTCGGCCGCTGAGGAACGGACGAGGGACGCGGTGAGTGATTTCTTTTTGCGCGTCACGCGATCTCCGAGGCAGCGCGCCCGGCGCACGCGACAGAAAGCTCGCCGGAGAGCAACCGTGGGAGGAGTACATCCCGAACTGTCGCCAAACTCCGATTCGCGAGCTGATTGGCGATCGCGCGTTCGAGGAATCCTCCGACCTGCGTCTCGAACGCGCCCGTGATCGGCTCGGGCGGATACACAACTCGGAATCCTGCAACCAGGCCCTGGCTTAGGTTCTGTTGGGCTGACCCTCTGGCCAGGCCGGCGACGCGCGAACTTCCGTCGAGCATCGACAGGTAGATCAGGGATCGGGTTGTTTCGCGAGGAATCAGCCCACAGCAAGCCTGGTTCGTCGAAAGCTTCAAGGCCGTTAGCGTCACCTCGCCAGCGGTGGCTCCGTACATCGCAACAACCGTTGTGCCTCGCGGCCAGATCTTGGCGCTAGAGTTTTCCAATCCGGCACGAGAAATCTTTGTCACCGTCTCTGTGACGAACCGCTGCCGGACCTCGCCGGAGGTCAGCCACGGGATCTCGCCTGGTTGCCAATACTCAGCGACCTCTCGCTTTGGTGTTCCGCCATTTTCAACCGAGGAGCAGAGCTCTCGGATCTCGGCAATCCGCCACCCCTTCGGGATCGGCCCGGGCTCCGAGTCCTCGAACTCGCTCGGGAAGAGCTTTGCGGTCTCGGCGTCCATGCCGGTTGGCTGGCGGCCTTCGGATTTGGCGCGGACGGGGTCGAAGTCGACGAACCACGACTTGAAGAGCGCTCGCGCCATGGCCTCGAGCGTCTCGTTCATCCGGCGGTTCAGCTCGATCTTGTCGTCGAGGGTGCCGAGGATGTGGGCGATGCGGCGTTGCTGGCTGAGGTTCCACTTTGGAATCGGAAGGGATCCAATATCACCAAGGTTGAAGTTTGGCTGAGCTGACTGAGCGACACTCCGCCCCACGTATTCTCGAGTCGCTGGCGCACTGAGCGCATAGTGAATGAACCTGGGGTCCGCCTTCGACGGATCAACGCGGATGATTCCCACGGCCTGGTTGGTGTTCGCCGGGAGAATTGCCTTCGGAACCACAGCCGTCTTGCCCAGGTAGACACCCGCCATTGAGAAGAGCACATCGCCCTCTTCCAGAATCGAGCGAGCAAGAGCCGCGTGGGTGTCCGCGTCGATCGCCGCGAAGCATGTCGTGTCGATCCGACCGTCAGGCGTTATGGACTCCGACTTAACGAAGTTAATCCCGCACTCGACGAATGCACGGCCGAGGGTTGTTGGAGTCGTTCCCTTCGTGATGCGAACACAGAGGTCTCGAAGCGGAATCGCGAGGGCGGCTGGATTTTCGTTACCCTCCATACCCTAACCCCCTCAGGTTCTTTCGAATCTCCTTCTCGAGCTTCGCGCCCTCGGCGAACTGGGCCTCGAGCGTGGCGACGAGGCGCTTCATCTTGTCGTCGAAGGGCTCACCGTCGTCCTCGACCTCTTGGGCGCCGACGTAGCGTCCCGGCGTGAGCACGTGCTCGTGCGCGCGGATCTCCTTGGTCGTCGCGCTCTTGCAGAAGCCCGGCACATCCTCGTGCTTGCCGGCGCCATCGCCGCGCCACCGATGGTACGTGTCGGCGATCTTCGCGATGTCGTCGTCGGTCAGCTCGCGATGCACACGGTCGACCAGCGTCCCCATCTTGCGCGCGTCGATGAAGAGCGTCTCGTGCTGGCGGTTGCGCATCTTCTTGCCGCGACCGCCGAGACCGTTCTTCTTGTCGCGCGCGAGAAACCAGAGACACACGGGGATCTGCGTCGAGTAGAAGAGCTGCCCGGGCATCGCGACCATGCAGTCGACGAGGTCGCCCTCGACGAGTGCTTTCCGAATGTCACCCTCGCCCGACTGCTGTGACGACATGCTGCCGTTCGCGAGCACGAAGCCAGCGATTCCTGTCGGCGATAAGTGGTGCACGAAGTGCTGTACCCAAGCGAAGTTGGCATTCCCGGCGGGTGGCACGCCGAACTTCCAGCGCACATCCTCGCGCAGGCGCTGGCCGCCCCAGTCGCTGTCGTTGAACGGCGGGTTCGCGATGACGTAGTCGGCTTTGAGATCCTTGTGCGCATCCGCGTGGAAGCTCTCGCCCTGGGCGATCTTCGCGTCGATGCCGCGGATGGCGAGGTTCAGTTTCGCGAGGCGCCACGTCGTGTGGTTCGACTCTTGGCCGTAGATGCTGACGTCACCGATTCGCCCGCCGTGCGCTTCGACGAACTTCTCGCTCTGCACGAACATGCCGCCCGAGCCGCAACATGGGTCGAAGACGCGACCCTTGTAGGGCGAGAGCATCGTGACCAACACGCGCACGACGCACTGGGGCGTGTAGAACTGGCCACCGTTCTTGCCTTCGGCCGATGCGAACAGCGTGAGGAAATATTCGTAGACACGGCCGAGCACGTCGCGTGAGCGGTTCGCCTTGTCACCGAGGCCGATGGTGCCGATGAGATCGATAAGCTCGCCGAGGCGCTGCTTGTCGAGGGCGGGGCGCGCGTAATCCTTCGGCAGGACGCCCTTGAGCGTCGGGTTGTCGCGCTCGATGGCGACCATGCCGTCGTCGAGCAGCTTGCCAATCGCCGGTTGCTTGGCCTTGCCCTGCAGGTGTGGCCAGCGCGCTTCCTTCGGCACCCAGAAGATGTTCTCCGCGCGATACTCGTCGGGGTCTTCAGGATCGGCCCCAGACTTTTTGTCGGCGGCGAGTGCCGCGTGCTTCTCCTCGAATGAATCCGAGATGTACTTGAGGAAAATCAGGCCGAGGACGACGTGCTTGTACTCGGCAGCGTCCATGTTGTTGCGGAGCTTGTCGGCGGCCTGCCAGAGCTTCGCCTCGAAGCCGAGCGTCGCGCCGTTCTGCGATCCCTTTTGGCCGTTCGGCGCCGGCGCGGTGCTCTTGGCCTTCGCCTTCTTCACGCGCCCCTCCGCTTCTGCTCGATCTTCTTCTGGCGTTCGATCCACCGATCGATGTCACCGCGCTTGAAGCGCCATGTCCCTGCGACCTTGAAGCCCGGAAGGTCGTCGCGTTGCACGAGGCGGTAGACGGTCTTCGCGTCGACATTCAGGTAGACCGCGACATCCTGAACGGTCATCGCCGGTGAACCCATCGATGGTGTCCTCTCCGCTGGCTGCATGGGAAGCCAGGGTAAAGTAGTCCAAACGAGACCTCGGATCTACGGCTGGGGCGCGGTCGGCGCCATGATCTCGCGCCACCGCGTGCGCTGGTCGACCCAGTCGGGCGTCTAAGCCTGGTCAGTGTGTACGACGCTGTGCTGGGCGCCCCAGTGCGCACGTAACGGGCGGCGCCGCCGGTTGACAGCCGGGGCCGAATTCGTGTTCTTCTCTTGCGCATGACACGTCAAACGTTCTGGCCCACGGTCGTTCTTGGATTGATGGTTGCCGGTTCGGCCCTGGCGGCCGATGCCGAGCCGGGATTCACGCCGATTTTCGGCGGCCAGGATCTGGCTGGCTGGGACGGCGATCCGAAATTCTGGCGCGTCGATGACGGCGTCATCACCGGGCAGACCACCGTCGAAAACCCGACCAAGGCAAACACCTTCCTGATTTGGCGCGACGGCAGCGTCGTCGACGATTTCGAGCTGCGTCTGGACTACAAGATTTCCGGCGGCAACTCGGGCGTTCAGTACCGCAGTGTCGATAAGGGACAGTGGGTGGTCACCGGCTACCAGGCCGACATAGACGCCGGCGACACCCTGTCGGGCGCCCTGTACGACGAAGGCGGCCGGGCCATCCTGGCGCAGCGGGGCGACAAGGCCACCGTGGACGACAGCCACAAGCCGAAGGTCGTGGGGCACGTGGGCGACGCAGCCAAGTTGCAGGCGGGGATCAAGAAGGACGACTGGAACAGCTACGAAATCGTCGCCAAGGGCAAGCACCTGGTGCAAAAGATCAACGGCAAGGTGACGGCCGACGTCGTCGACAACGACGTCAGCGCCCGCGCCGCCAGCGGCGTTCTTGCGTTGCAGCTGCACAGCGGCGCACCCATGAAGGTGCAGTTCCGCAACCTGCGCATCAAACGCACCAAGCTGGTCGGCGTCAAGAAGGTCGTGTTCGTCGCCGGTGGCCGCAGCCACAACTACGGCGCCCACGATCTGAAGGCGGGCTGTTACCTGCTGGCCGATCACCTGGCCGCCAGCGGCCTGGGCATCCAGACGGCCATTTATTATCCGGGCTGGCCGAAGGATCCGACGGCGTTCGACAACGCGGACGCCATTGTCGTCTACACCGACGGCGGCGCCCGGCATCCGATCGTTCCGCACCTGGCTCAGGTGGCGGCGCTGGCCAAAAAGGGCGTCGGCATCGGCTTCATGCACTACGGCGTCGAGGTCGAGGCCGGCAAGCCCGGGGATTCTTTCCTCGACTGGACGGGCGGATTCTTCGAGGCGAACTGGTCTGTCAATCCGTTCTGGACGCCGACCGACATGACCTTGGCCAAACACCCCATCACGAACGGTGTTCATCCGTTCTCGGTCAACGACGAGTGGTACTACCACATGCGCTTTCGCCCAAAGATGCAGGGTGTGACAGCCATTGTGACCGCCCATCCGACGGCCGCCGACACGCTGATCCGCCCCAACGGTCCGCACGAAGGAAATCCCGCCGTGCGCGAGGCGGTGGCCAAGAATGAACCGCAGCACCTGATGTGGGCGCGGCAACGGCCTGACGGCGGACGTGGCTTCGGCTTCACCGGCGGTCACGGACACTGGAACTGGGCGCAGCCCGACCAGCGGCGGCTGCTGCTGAACGCCATTGTTTGGCTCACCAAGGTCAACGTCCCCAAAGGCGGCGTGCCGACCCGCGAAGTCACGATGGCCGACCTTGAGCTGAACGCGGACGAGGTGCCCGACCCGGCCAAGTTCGATCGCGCCAAGACCGTCGAGCTGGTCAACAAGATGGCGCACGGGAACTAAGCCCAGCCCGGGCCCCCCTGCGTTCAGTGGCAGGCGTCGCTGCCGGCGGCGAGTACCAGGCCGGCCTTGGACACAAAGCGCCAGGTGTAGCTGTCCGCTGCGAGGTCGAACTCGATCACGCCAGCGGTGTCGATGATGCGCACCTCTGCGGCGTCGCTGTGGTGTGCGGTGAAAGATCGATAGAAGGCCGCGCCGCCGCCGGTGCCGACAATGAACGACCGGATGCCCCTTGACCTGTCGACGGCGCCATTCTTGTCGAGCGGCGCGAACTGCTGGTAGTTGTGCTCGTGCGCTTCCAGCACAACGTCCGCGTCGGCGTCGTACAGGGCATCCCATAGCCCCGCGACCTGGTCGACGTCGCCGTATTGAACGCCCTGGTTAAAGCGCGGGTGGTGCCAGTAGGCCAGCGTGCAGCGCGCGGTGTTCTTGGTCAGATCGGCCTTCAGCCACGCCACCTGCGCCGAGGCCGCGTCGCACGCGACGGAGGTACAGGCGGTATTCGAGTTGAGGGATATGAGGTGCCAGGCGCCGACGTCGAAGCTGTAGTAACCACGGCCGCGCTCGCCCGCCGGGCCCGTGTTCTGGCCGACGCCATTGAAATAGTCGAAGTAGCCGGTCGCCTCGGGGTAGGAATATTCGTGATTGCCAGGCGCGGGGTGGGTCAGGGCCTTGAGGGCCGGCACGCCCCAGGACGGCTGGTAGAAGCGCCTGAAATCGTCGAGCGTGGCATAGGGATACGCGTTGTCACCGAGGGTCAGGATGGCGGCAAGGGATCGCGCGCGGACCAGTTGCATCAGCAGATCTGACGTCAGGCCTTGCTGGCCGCCCTCACCGGCGATATCGCCCGCAGCGGCAATCGCAACCACGGGTCCTGACGGCAGCGGCGCATCAGTTTCGCCTCCGGCGTCAGGTGAAAAGAAACTGGGCCCCAAACTGCCAGGGCCGAGCGTCGTGCCGCCCAGGACGGACTGACCACCCAGCGGATCCAATCCGTCGTCAGCGCACGCGGCACACAGGGCAGCCAGGCCGATGGCCAGCGACCAGAACTGCAGTTGCTGTGGGAACGTCGGCCGAGCGGCCATTGCGCGATGGTAACAGGTCAGCGGACCCCTGCCCGACCTGGCGATCCCCGCCCCACCGGTCGCTGCGGGCGCGGTATCCACGTCTTTGCGCTGGGGCGGCGGCACCTTGCTGATTGCCGCCGCAGTGAAGGCGCTTTCACCCTCCGGCAGAGGCGGCGCACGCCACACTGACCCTCGTGCGTACGCCGCAGTGGATCCCGCGAAAGGCAGATGCCTGGGGCCTGGCGCTGGCAGCCGGCGTGGGATTGCTGGCAATGGCAGCTACGCGAGTTCTGCCGCCGTCTCCTTATCTGTCTGAGGTTCTGGTGGCGCTGCTCGCTGGCGTGCTGATCATCAACACCGGCCTGCGCGTTCCCCTGGGACTGGCGGCACCCGGTGGCGTGGAAAGGCAGCCCGACCGCCACGCCGAAGGCTTGCGCTTCGTGGGCAAATGGGTCCTGCGTCTGGGCGTCATTCTCCTGGGTCTGAAGGTGGACGCGCGCATGTTTGGGATGGGTTCACTGGCACAGATCTTCGGCGTGGTCGCGTTCACGCTGCCCGCGACCTTCTTTGTTGTTCACGCGCTGGCGGTGCCACTCGGCGTGCGCAGGCCGCTGGCGGATCTGATCGCGGGCGGCACGATGATCTGTGGTGCCTCCGCCGTCAGCGCCATCGCACCGGTCGTCGAGGCGCGGCGACAGGAACAGGGCATCGCGCTGGCGACTGTTTTCCTGTTCAGCGTGACCGCGCTGCTGTTGTTTCGACCGATAGCCATCGCACTGGGACTGGACCCGCATCTGGCGGGTTTGTGGAGTGGCCTGGCCGTCAACGACTTGTCGAGCGCCCTTGCGGTGGGCAGCCAGATGGGGCCGGGCGGCGCCGAGATGGCGGCAGCGTCCAAATCAGCGCGCGTCTTGCTGCTGGCGCCCGCACTGGTCGTGTTTGCGGTTTTGCGCTCCGACCGGGCCGCGCCCCGCGATCTGGGGCAACAGGTCACGCGGGTGTTGCCTCGCTTCGTGGTGGGTTATGCCGCGCTGGTGGTGCTGCGGATGCTGGGCGATCGTGCGTTCGGCGCCGCGGCGGCCTGGCATGCGGTGCTGACATTTGATCGCGTGGCGACGACGCTGTGCCTGGTGACCGTGTCGGCGGGCATCGGGCTGCACATCGATCTGAAGGGCCTGTTGCAGGCAGGGCCGCGGGTGATGGCCCTGGGCGCAGCCGCCAGCACGATGACTGCGGCGCTGGCCCTTTCGTTGCTGATGCTGATGAATCGCGGCGCGGCCGCAGCGTCGGCGCTACTGGGAAGCGCGGTGTTGCTGGGCACCTTCGGCCTGTACCGCCTGACCGCCAGTACCGCCCGGCAGGTGCAGGCCATCCTGCGACGCTTCGAACAGGGGGCGCCCCTGTCCTTGCGCGAGGCCGTGCGCCTGTTGTCACTGTGGGACGCCAGGCAGGCCCCCGACAACGAGCGCCTGCAGCGTCTGATGCGACAGCTGCATCCGTCGATTGGCGAAATGGTGCCGGTGCGCGAAAGCCCCCTTGGCCATGGCGAGGGCTGCCGATGGGCCACGTACTGGGAAGGGGCATCGGGCTGGGCGTTGGTGGCCGTGTGCCGCGAACCGGGCGCGGTCACGCCGATTCATTCACATTCGCACCGACTGCTGGGCAAGACCATTGCCGGGCGCCTGGAGGAAATTCGCTTCGCCCTGCGCGACCGCAGCGAGTTGCAGGTCAAGAGCCGGCGCATCCTGGACCACGACGAACTGGTCGACACCGCCGCCCTCGAACTGATTCACATTGTCCGGGTCGCCGGGGATGCGCACGCTATCGACCTGCAGCTGCGCGGCCCGGAAAGCGGCTGGCCCGGCATCCGCTACGCGACGTTGCAATCTGTGGACCTCGCTGGGCTTGTACCGGGAGCCTGCGTGCGCGTCGCCACCGAAGTGGATGATCGCCCCGGTCAGGCGGGCGAAGGCCCGGCAGCTGGGCTGCTGCCCGTCGACGCCGTCTCCGTGGCGGGCTGAACGCCATCCCGCGCGTCAGGCGCCCGGACGCACGCGCAGACCGGGACGCGCTTCCTTCATCGGGTGCGCGCCGTTCCACGCCGTTCGTCCGCCGACGATGACCTCGCGCATGCCCAGCGATGCCCGCCAGGGCTCCTTGAAATCCGCTTGCTCGACCAGATCATCCAGCGCGAACAACGACAGATTCGCACGCTTGCCCGGCGCAATCTGGCCGCGATCGTTGAAACCAAAGAAACGGGCGGCCCCCGAGGTGATCCGGGCCAGCCCCTGCTGCGCAGAAATCTTGCCCGACCGTACATAGTGGGTCAGGAAACGCGTAAACGCCGCGAACGAGCGCGGGTGGCAGCCTTGCCGAAAGCCCGAGCCGAACAGATATCCGTCCGAGCCAATCAAACACTTCGGATGACAAATGATCTGATCGATGACCTCGGAGGTGGACTCGCGATCGTAGATGCACAGACAGGCCGGATCCTCGATATACAGATCCTGGGCGACCCGTCCCGGTTCGACCCCGCGCATGCGGGCGACCTGCGCGACGGTGTGGCCCGCCACGCCGGCAGATTGCGACGAGACAATGTGCACGTCCTCCAGTGATCCGATGCAGATCTCGGTCACGCGCAAGGGCACCTCGTCCACGGGGAACAGGTGGTCGCGCGCGGGCAGGCGTCCGTACAGGTGCTGAAACATCCAGCCCAGCGTCGTGAAGCCGGCCACGTAGGGATAAAGATCCATCGCCAGGCTGTCGCGCCTTTCGATCCGTTGCAGCAGCGCCGGCAGCAGGTGATCGTTGCGATCAGAAATGGGGCGCAGATGCGAGACCAGCACGGGGCAGCCGGTCTCGTCGCCCAGGGACGCCACCTCGTCGACGGCCGACAGGATCCCCGCACCCTGATCCCTGATGTGGCACGTCAGGGGCCGGCCAAACCGGGCCAGCACCTTCGCCAGCGCCAGCAATTCGTTGCGATCATAGCCGACCGCCTCGGGATAATTGAGACCGACGGACAGCCCGAGGCCACCCGAGGCAAGAAATTCTTCGAGCAGGCCCGCCATGCGTTCAATCTCGATTGTTCGCGCGGCCCGCGCCTGTCCCAGCACCGCCAGGCGCAGGGTGCTGTGACCCAGCAGATCCGAGACATCGAGGGGCAGCCCCGTCGCCAGCCGCCTGTTGTGTTCGGGCAGCGCGACGTTGTGTCCGGCGTGGCCGGGCAACAGCACCACACTTGGCAAGGGTGTGACCGGCGTCGCGGAGAATCCACAATTGCCGACGACGACGGTTGCCACGCCCTGGCTGAGTGCCGACAGTCCGTCGTTGTCCGGGTTCACGCAATGAAAGTCCGCGTGGGTGTGCGTGTCGATGAAGGACGGCGTCAGCCAGAAACCGGCGGCGTCCGTGCGTTCCCGCGCCGCGGGACAGGCCGGGCCGAAGTAGGCGATCCGGTCGCCCGTGATGCCGACGTTGTGCCCGTCGATGAACGCGTTGCCGTCGAACACGCGCGCGCCAGTAATCAATCGGTCGAACATGATATGCCTGGCTGCATGCTAACCGAAGGTCGGGGCGGGGCAATTGGGGGAATTGCGCCGTGAAGGCGCGGACGAAAATCGTCACCCTGATGATCGCCCTGAGCGTCATCAGCTACCTGGATCGCCGCGTACTGGTGTCCGCCGCTCCGACATTGATGAAGCAATTCGGCATCTCCGAGCCGCAGATGGGCGACATCTTTTCGGCGTTCTTGATCGCATACACGCTGTTCATGATTCCGGGTGGCTGGCTGGCGGATCGATTTGGACCACGCCGCGTGCTGACCGTCATGGGCGTGGCAACCGCGTTGTTCACGGGGCTAAGCGCGGTAGCGGGCCGTCCCGGCCTGGGGACCTACCTGGGCGTGGTGCCGGCGTTCATGTTGATACGGTTTGTCCTGGGCGCATTCACCGCGCCTTTGTACCCGGCGTGCGCGCGGTTGACGGCGAACTGGATTCCCGCACCCAAAAGAGCCGGCGTTCAGGGTCTGATCATCGCGGGCGCGCCGCTCGGTAGTGCACTGACGCCGCTGGTGGTGGTGTGGTTGGTGCAGACCTCGGGTTGGCAGGCATCCCTGGTCCTGGCGATGGCGGTAACCGGGGTTGCGGCGTGGCTGTGGCACCACGTCGTTCGCGACACGCCCGGCGAGCCGCCCCAGACGGCGCAGGCTGACCACGACACGAAGACCGCACAAGCGCCCGCCGGCTGGCGGCAATTGCTGACGAACCGCCAATTCGTGCTGCTGACGGCCAGTTACTTCGCGTTGAACTACTTCGAATACATCTTCTTCTACTGGATGGATTATTACTTCGCGACCGTCCGCAAGGTCCCGGCCACCGAGGCCGCTGTTTATACGACGTCGCTGTTCGTGACCATGATGATCATGACTCCGCTGGCGGGATGGGTGGCGGATCGTCTGGCCGTCAGGTGGGGCAACCACGCCAGCCGCCGCGTCGTCGCGGTCGTGGGTATGGCCACCAGCGCCGTGTTGCTGCTGCTGGGAACGCGCATGGACAGCCCGGTCGTCGTGGCGGCCTTTTTCGCGTTGGCGCTGGGCTTTGCATCGGGATCCGAAGGACCCTTCTGGGCGTCGGCCATCGAGGCGGCAGGGCCCAATGCCGGCTCGGCCGGCGGGATCCTCAACGGCTTCGGCAATCTGGGCGGGGCCATCGCCCCGTGGCTGACGCCGCGAATCGCCGCGCGTTTTGGCTGGACGGCCGCCCTGTGTTTCGCCAGCGCCTTCGTCCTGGTCGGCGCGGCGGCCTGGGTGTTCATGACGCCGGCTAAGCGGCGCCGAACCTGAACGTCAGCTTGTCGGCACCGTCGACGGTTTCCAGGTCGACGGCGACAGTGCCCCCCGAGGCCAGTTTCCCGAACAGTAGTTCGTCGGTCAGCGGGCGTTTGACCTCGTCCTGAATCAGCCGGCCAAGCGGCCGGGCGCCGTTCATCGGATCGTAGCCCTTCTTCGCCAGGTACGCGCGCGCGGCGGGCGTGATGGTCACGACGACCTTGCGGTCGGCCAGTTGCTTGTCCAGCTCGCCCACGAATTTGTCGACGATCTGTCCCATGACGTTGGGATCGAGCGGCGCAAAGTCGATCTTGGCGTCCAGCCGGTTGCGGAATTCAGGCGAAAAGGCGCGCTTGAAGGCCTCGTCCGTGTCACCAAAGCGATCCGCTGAGCCAAAACCGGGCATGCGTTTCGACAGATCGCGGGCGCCCACATTGCTGGTCATGATCAGCACGACGTGGCGAAAATCCGAGCTTCGGCCGTTGTTGTCGGTCAGCGCGCCGTGGTCCATCACCTGCAACAGGATGTTGAAAAGATCCGGGTGTGCCTTTTCGATCTCGTCCAGCAGCAAGACGGCGTGCGGGGTCTTGTGGATGGCATCCGTCAACAAGCCGCCCTGATCGAAGCCGACGTAGCCGGGTGGCGCGCCGATCAGGCGCGAGACTGTGTGCCGTTCCATGTATTCGGACATATCGAAGCGCAGGAAACCAATGCCCAGAATCTCCGCGATTTGCTTGGCGAGTTCGGTCTTGCCGACGCCCGTCGGACCCGCGAAGACGAAGCTACCGATGGGCCGCGTGGGCGCGCCCAGTCCGGCGCGGTTCATGCGAATGGCCTGCGCCACGCGCGCAACGGCCAGATCCTGCCCGAATATGCGCGCCTTCAGATCGCTTTCAAGACTCTTGAGACGTTCGCGGTCGTCGGAAGCCACCCGCTTGGGCGGGATGCGGGCCATGGTCGCCAGCACGCGCTCGATGTCGCGCACGCGAACATGCCCCTTGCTGCCTTCCTTTCCACCTTTGCCACCTTTGCCACCTTCGCCACCTTCGCCACCTTCGCCACCTTCTTTGCGACTCAGCTTCAGCTTGGCGCCCGCCTCGTCCATCAGGTCGATGGCCTTGTCAGGCAGCCTGCGGTCGGCCATATGCCGCGACGACAGCTCGGCAGCGGCGCGCAGCGATTTGTCCGTATACTTCACGCCGTGAAAATCCTCGTAGCGTGAACGCAGACCGCGCAACACGGCGATGCTGTCCTCGATGCTGGGCTCGTTGACCTCGATGGGCTGAAAGCGCCGTGCCAGCGCCCGGTCCTTCTCGATGTAGGAACGGTATTCCTTGTGCGTGGTGGTGCCGATGCAACGCAGCCGCCCCGACGACAGCAGGGGCTTCAGCATGTTGGACGCATCCATTGAACCGCCGGATGCGGCGCCGGCACCAACAATCATATGCAGCTCGTCGATGAAGACGACGGCGTTCTCCTGGCTTTCGATCGCCTTTAGCACCGCCTTGAAGCGCTCCTCGAAATCGCCGCGGTAACGCGTGCCCGCCACCAGGGCGCCCATGTCCAGGGCGTAGATCACCATGCCCTTCAGTGCGGCGGGCGCTTCGCCCAGCTCGATCCGGCGCGCCAGACCCTCGACGATCGCGGTCTTGCCGACGCCGGCGTCACCCAGGAACAGCGGGCTGTTCTTGCGTCGGCGCGCCAGAACGTGCAGCGCCCTTTCCACCTCGGCCCGTCGACCAATCAGGGGATCGATGTGCCCCGCCCTCGCGCGCTCGTTCAGGTTCACCGCGAACGCCGTCAACGGATCGGCGGGCGGCGCATCCTCGGCCCCGGCATCGCCCGCCGGGCCCGCCCCAGGAAATCCCGCGCCCGATCCCTGTTTGGCGGGCAATAACTTGGAAACCCCGTGCGACAGGTAGCTGACCACGTCCAGACGGCTGATGTCCTCTTCCTGCAGGAACGCCAGGGCGTGCGATTCGGTCTCGCTGAACAGCGCGACCAGGATATTGGGACCGTAAGCCTCGGTCTTGCCGGCACCCATCACATGGTTGATGGCCCTTTGCACCACGCGCGCAAAACCCAGCGTCGGCTGGGCGCGATCGCGCTCGCCTTCGGCCAACGGCTTGAGATCGGTGGTAAGGAATTTCTCCAGCTTGTCGCGCAGCCGCGGCAAGGATCCACCGCACTGCTTGATGGTGTCGGCCGTCTTGTCGTCGTCGAGCAACGCCAGCAGCAGGTGTTCGAGGCCCGAAAATTCGTGACCCCGTCGGGTGGCATCGTCGAGGGCGTTGCGAATGGCCTTTTCCAGTTCGGCGCTTAGCATTCTTGTCTCCTCAGCGAGCAACGCAGGGGCATCTCGTGCTCGCGGGCGAATCGGACGACCTGTCCAACCTTGGTTTCGGCCACATCGAACGGGTAGACGCCAGCGACCCCGATGCCCTTGGTGTGCACGTGGATCATGATCTGCCGCGCCGAGGTCGGATCCTGGTGGAAGAACTTCATCAGGACGTAGACCACGAATTCCTGGGTCGTGTAGTCATCGTTGTGCAACAAGACCTCGTACAAGGCCGGGCGTTCGACCCTGGTCTTGTCGAGGGTCGCCAGGTCACGTTCCTTGAGGGGCTCGCGGTGATTGGCCATGGGCGCTGTCTTGTCTCTAGCTTGTCACGGCCGCCGGCGCCATCAAGGAACCGTTGTTTCGAACGTGCCCTCGCTCAGCGTCAGCACCGGCGCACCGGCGCGTTCCAGGCGCACGTCCCGGAAATAGCCCGCCACCCGGCTGTCCCCGGGGATCGGCACGGCGTCGAAGGTGATGGAAGCAAAGTTCACCTCGGCTTCGATCGACAGCGCGGGAGGCGCGACATCCGAATCCTTGAACCCGTCCTCGGGACGGATACAGTAAAGCTCGATGCCGCCCTCGGGCAAAGGGTCGACCGTATAGGTGCCGGGTGCGGCGACACGCGCGGCGTCGTACGACAGTCGAATCCCCATGAATCGATGGGTGCCGACGATGACGGCGCGGATATCGACCCGCCCGGTGGCACTGCGCCTGGCCTGCGCTCGCTGGCGGAACTGGATCAGGGCGCCATCCGCCCATGAGCCACGGGCCGCCATGAATCCGGCGTCACCCGTGCAACCGGCCGATGCCACCGCGGCCAGTCCAAGAAACAATACCGCCCGCACCACCGGCAGTATGCCCCCATCCTCAAGCAAGGTGGCGACAAAGCCGATTGGAGTCGATGTGTTGGAGCCATTCCTGCGGCGGCCCGTCCCGCTGATGGTGCTGATTTTCGCGCTGGGCGGCGGCCTGGCAGAACGGGGCGCGCAGGCCGCCGGTCCGACCGCGCTGCTGGCCGATCTCGCGGCAGCGCCAGCCCTGAGGCAAGAGGCCGCCGTCGTATCCCTGCTGATCCGATCACTGCTGGGTCCGGCCGAGCGAACCCCGACCACGCGCCGGGAGCTGGTGCTGGCGCTTGAGGCGATCGGCGCCACGGCCGCGCGCGAGGATTTGTCGCTGGAGCCTGCGCTGGTTCCCCAGCTGGTTCAGAAATTGGGTGTCGATCGCATCTTCGTCGGGGCACTGAACGCCGAAGGCCGCCACTGGGTGGTCGAGGGTCAGGTTCTGGGACCGGACGGCAAGCGACTGGCGCGCATCGTGGCGCTGGGCGCCCCCGGCGACGTGTCGATCCTGGCGCGGCAGGTGGCACGGCGACTGGCCTACCGGATGGGCCTCGCCTTCGCCCTCGGGCCCGAAGTATCCGTCGGTCAGTTGCGCCCGTTCGCCAAGGCGTCGATGGCCTTGCTGGCGAACGATGCGACGCAGGCGGCGCGCGCACTCGGCTTCGCCGACCGAACGCTTGCGCCGCGGCTGTCCGCTGTGAGGGAGGTCGCCGATGCGATCTGGCTAAACGACACCGTTCCCGCCGAACTGCGCATGCGCACGGCTCTTGTCGCCGGTAACAATGCCAGCGCGGCGGCCCTGGCGGACGGTGTCCTCAAGGACCACCCGGACAGCGCCTTCGCCCGTGCAACGAAGGTGCGGGCCCTGACGGTGTTGAAGAACTTCCGCGACGCGGAAGGCGAGTGGAAGAAGATCTCTGCGCCCGGGACCCCGGACGAGTTGCACGGGTGGCTGGCTATTGCGGACAACGGCCTGCAGGCCGCGCAGCTCAAACCGAAGGACGTGGACGACGGCCAGATGATCGCGGCCGTCGCGGACAAGGACTTCGACGATGGTGCACGCGATGTGCTTGGGTACATGGCGCCGGCCGATCCCCACACATTCGGGTACGAACTGGAGGTGGCGGCCCTCAAGGCGGCCCAACGAATCGCCGCCCGAGATCCCGGTTTGGCGTCGGCCATCGCGACCCGCGCCCTGTGGGGTGGCACGGGTGTCGACGTGCGCGCGGCGCTGCCGCTGGTGCTGATCCCAGATCTCACGGGCAGCCAACTGGCCACAGTGAAAGCGCGCGCGGACGGTGCGGCCCTGGGATCGTCGCCCGACGGCCTGCGCATTGCCAAGGCCTTGCAACAGCGGATCGACATCATCAAGGAGATGCGCCTCGGCGGTCTGTCACCCTCGATCCCCAATCCGGAACCTCTGGTCGCCGAGTTGCGGGACCTGCTGGCGCGATTCGATGGACTGGTGGCGGGGGGATTTTCGCGCGCGCTGATCCTGGGTCGGACGGACAGCGGGCAGATGTTTCTGTGGCCGCTGGCGGTCAAACCGTACCGGCTGCACGACGGTCTTCTGATGACGCTTGTCGATGCGCCCTACGAATTGACCGTGGCACGTCCGCCCGCCGGCGGGGACACCATCGACGAAAGCGGGGCGACCGAAGGACGCCTGGCCGATCTGGCGGACGAAACGGGCGCCGACGTGGTGATTGTGCACCACGTGCGGCCCTGGGGCTTGAGCGCGGCCGTGGATCTGTTGCTGGTGGACCCGGCGACGAGAAAAAGCTTCACCGCCCAGGCCACCATGGGCGGCGGTTTGGCGGGACCGAACGGCGCCCCGCTGGCCACGGCCGGCGTGCTGCTGGTGGTCCTGGCCATCACCCTGGTCATGCGGCGGATGCGCGGGCACATCGTGGTCCGCCTGCAAAGCGAATCGGAGGTGTCGGAAAGATTTCTATCGCTGTCGATCAGCCGATCACCCGTTTCCCCGGTTGTCAGCGACATCGCGACACACGTCACGGAGGTCAAGAAGATTGGGCCCCGCAAAACAGAACTCGGCGCGACCTTGATCGGACATCTGACCGAATTCCCGAAGGTCCCGACGGGGACCTGGTACGTGCATCTTTACGGGGTCTACCGGCGCGGCCGCGCGCAGCGAATCGCGGCAGGCGACACATTCACGCAGATGGTCGTCGTCAAACGGCGCAAGACCCTGTTCGTCGATTTCTCGCTGGCGGCGGTGAACGCGGAATTTCTGGTCACCGTGGTCGACGACAAGCTGGCGGTCGCGGGCTCGCGCATTTGGCTGGACGACGATGACGCGCACCCGGTGGTCACAGGCAAGAACGGTTCGGCGGTGATTGACGTTCCGCGGGGCAAACACGTCATCCACATCAGTGCGAAGGGCATGCACATCGAACGACCCTTCGAGGTGGTCAAGCTGAAGACGCACGAATTGCCGATCAATCTTGTGTGGGAACGCCGCGTGGAGGACGTCTCCCGCGCGCTTGAACAATCGGAGGAATACAAGGCGGCCCGGCGGGTCGGGGCCGAAGAGGTCGAAGAGGTCGAAGAGGTCAGTGAGGTCGTCGCCGAAGTCGAAGCGGAACTGCCCGAATCCGAAACACTGGTGGCCGAGGCGGAGGAACTACCCGCCGACGGTGATGCACGCTAAGGACGTCCCTGGCGAACGTCCCGTGTGCCGCGATTGTCCCTCCTGTTCCTCTTGTCCCTCTTGGCGTCTCAGTTTCCAGCTGCGGCGTCCGGTGCAGCCCCGCCGACCGAGCAGATGGCCGCGCCGCCTTGCCCTGCGCAGCTGAGTCCCGCCTGACAGGCCGTCACGCCTTGTCCGCCGCAACAAGGTTGTCCCTGACCGCCGCAGGCCGCGCACATCTGCGCCATACAACGCGCGCCGGCCGCACAGGCCATCGCCCCAAACCCGGCGCAGCAGGCCTGCCCAATGGCACCGCAGGGGCCGCAGGTGCCAGGAACGGCCATGCCTTGCGCCGTGTTGCGACCGGCACAACCAAGTCCCATGTTGCAAGTTCCACCGCCGCCCGCGCCGCAACAGGGCTGGCCCATGGCGCCGCACGTTGCGCACAGATCCCCGGCTGCCGCCAGGACGCAGCCTACGCCAGCGGCCTGGCAAGCCATGGCGCCCCCGCCGCCGCCCGCGCAGCAAGCCTGGCCCGTGGTGCCGCAAGCGCCGCACATACCGGGTGTACCCATGGCCGCCGCGCGACCGCCGCAACCGAGGCCAGCGCCTGTGCACGATCCCGCGTTGTTGTTACCGCAACACACCTGCCCGCTGGCGCCACAGGTTCCGCACTTGGCGCCGCCGGCGGCGACGACGCAACCAAGGCCCGTCTGACAGGCCATGCCGCCACCTTGGCAACAATTCTGCCCCGCCTGGCCGCATGCCTGGCAGAGGCCGGCCATGCCGTTGGCCGCGCCCACGCAGCCCAGGCCGACACGGCAGTTTCCGCCCATGCAGCAAGCCTGATTCTCGGCACCGCAGGTGGACAGGCAGGTGCCCTGGCTGTTCTGACCACGGGGGTGATCGCAAGCCAACCCCGCGCTGCAAGTGTCATTGGCACAGCAGATCTTGCCGTCGGCGCCGCAGGCGACGCACATCGGGGCCGCCCCAGCGGCTGCGCCCGCCTGACAGGCACCCCCGGCGCTGCAAGAGCCGCCGTTGCAACAAGGCTGACCAACACCGCCGCACGCGCCGCACGTGCCCGCCACGTTCTGCATGCCATTTTGCATCGGGGGTGCGATGCAACCCAGGCCCGTCACGCAGCGTTGCGCGTTCGACCCCTGACAGCAGTCCTGACCCATGCCGCCGCAGGCGACACACATACCGCCGGCACAATGGAATCCGCTGGCGCTGCAGAACTGGCCGCCGCCGCCGACGCCGCCCATCGCGGCCCCGCAGCAAACCTGGTTCGCGCCACCGCACGACGCCCCGGCCGCCGTCGCGCAAGATCCCGCCGTGCACATGCCGCCGACGCCGTTGCCGGTGCAGGCCAGGCCGGCGCCGACGCAAACTCTGTTGCCGCCGCCCCCCGCCGCCGGAAGGCAGCAGCCGCCGGCCTTACAACTGGAACCCGCGCAACAAGGCTCGCCCGCATTGCCACAGGCCGCCACGCCGCCCGCACCCGCCGTGCCGCCGGCGCCCGTACCCGAGCCCGCCGTGCCGCCCGACCCCGTCGCGCCCGCCGTGCCCCCGCCCCCGTCGGACGCAGTCTTGGCACCCGAGCCGCAACCGAGGACCAGAACCAAGGCGGCCAGACAGCCAGCGGCGCGGTACCTGTGGGATTCACGAATTTGGCACGATATTTTCGACGAAGTATTCAAAGGAGGCTCCTCACGCGATGTGCGATGGCCGGTTAGGGAGCCTGCCCCGGTGCGTTCGTCAAAAAAAAATGCAGGGGAAACCACCCGCGAATCGCGCCTTGTTGGTTGCCCGGCCGCGGTCACGCCATTGCGGTCACGCCATTGGTGGTGAGTGACCGCCGCCCGCGGGCGCCCCGCGCCTCGTCGTATACTGGGCGCATGGATCTGTCGATTGTAAACGCGGCCGGCTGCGCGGCCCGGCGGGCGCGGTTGTCGGGGCGTCTGGGGACGACGGCGGCGCTGTTTGCATCGGGGGTGTCGCGGCCGCGCAACTACGCGGCGAATACCTTTCCGTTCCGTGCGGTCAGCCATTTTCTATATTTTTTCGGCGCGCCCCTGCGCGGGGCGTGGGGGCTGTGGGATGGCAACGCGTGGGCGCTGTATGCGCCGACGCCCGAACCAGACGCGCCGCTGTGGCACGGGGCCGAACCGGATTTCGACGAGTTGGGGCGGCTGATCGGCTGTCCGCTGTTACCGCTGTCATCTCTGCCCGCCGCGCTGGCAGGCCACGACGCGGCCACCTTGCCCGCACCCGATCTCGAGACCTGCGCGGCGGCCGCGCGCTTACTGGGACGTCCGGTGGCGTCAGGGCAGTTCAACGAGACCGACGCGGCCCTTGCGGACGCCGTGATCGCGCTGCGGCTGCAACATGACGATGCCGCCGTCAATGAACTGCGTTCCGCCGCCGCCGCCACCGAAGCCGCCCACCACGCGGGAATGCGGGCCACGCGGCCGGGGCTGCGCGCATTCGCGGTGCGCGCCGCAATGGAATCCGAATTGATCGCGCGCGGCATGACAGTCGCGTACGGATCGATCGTCACCGTACACGGCGAGGTGCTGCACAACGAAGATCACCACCATGTGCTGGGCGCAGGCGATCTGCTGCTGGCTGATGTCGGGGCCGAAACGGCGGGCGGGTTTGCCGGTGACGTGACCCGCACCTGGCCCGTGTCGGGAAAATATTCACCCACGCAGCGCGATCTTTATGACGTCGTCCTGCAGGCGCAACTGCAAACGATCGCGGCGGTGAAGCCCGGCGTGCGCTATCGAGATTTGCACCTACTGGCGGCGCGGGTGATTGGCGAGGGTCTGGTGGCGCTGGGCATCTTGCGTGGCGATCCGGCCGAACTGGTGGCGGACGGCGTCGTGCCACTGTTTTTCCCACACGGCGTGGGGCACCTTTTGGGCCTCGACGTCCACGACATGGAAGATCTGGGCGACCGGGCCGGCTACGCACCCGGACGCCAGCGCGCCACGCAGTTCGGACTGCGATCGCTACGGCTGGATCGCGATCTGGTGTCCGGCATGGCCGTCACGATTGAACCCGGCATCTACCAGGTGCCTGCCATCTTGAACGATCCGGTGCTGACGGCGCGCGCGGGCGATCGTCTGCGCCGCGATCGACTGGCCGCCTACGCCGATGTGCGAGGCATCCGCATCGAGGACGACGTGCTGGTCACAGCCCAGGGACACGACGTTCTGACCGCGGCCATTCCCAAATCCCGCGCCGACATCGAAAGCGTGATGGGGTGATGTCCGCGCTGTTGCTGGCGACGGCAATCACCCTGACGACCCCATCGACAACGCCGCCGCCCACCCCCATCTGGTCGGTACCCCTGGCGCATGCCGCGGGCGTACTGGTAGGTATGCGCCTGTCGCTGTCGCTCGCATGGCCCGGCGCCTATGCACTGTCACCGCTGCGCGACCGTGGCACGCAGTTCGCGCGCGCATACACATCCGGACCCGAATTTCATTCCGACGCGCCGTTGCTCGAATCCGACGGCGATCCCTGGACCGTCAACATCATCGGCCACGGACTGTTCGGATCGGAGGTTTACTCCCGCGCGCGAAACTGCGGCGCTGCGGCCTGGCAGGCGGCGCTGCTGATTGCCGGCGCGTCGACGCTGTGGGAATACGGCATCGAATCGTTCAACAAACGCCCGTCGGGAATCGATCTGGTCGCCACCCCCATTCTGGGCGTTGCCCTGGGCGAGGCGCGCATCGCCGCCCACAACTGGTTGCACACGCGCCCGCGCGGCCTGTGGCGCAGCGTCGCCGAAATCGTCGTCGATCCCTTCGGTGAGGCCGAGCGCGGCTGGCTGCACACCCGCTGCTGACTCAGGTCATCTCAAGAAATTTCTTTTCCAGGCTGGTGCCCCGGCGCAGGCCCGAGATGCGCGCGCCGGCGTCCAGCAGCACGCGCAGGGCCACGGCGATGACGTCCTCGGCGGCGCGCGCGACGGCAGCGGCATCGGCGGCCAAGACAATGCGCAGCACGCGGGTCGGTTCATCCCAGGTGACAACGTCGCCGGGCAACGCCGCAGCCACGGCTGCGTACGGCGCGGGCCCCGTGGCCAGGTAGATCTCCACCTGCTGGCCCTTTTGCGTCAACGCATCCGTCGCACCGCCCGCCACCACGACGCCGTGGTCGATGAAGGCCACGTGATCGCACAGGGCCTCCAGTTCTGCCAGGTTGTGCGACGAAATCAGCAGCGTCCTGCCCTGGCGCGATTGCCGCAACAGTTCACGCAGCTCGTGCGCGTGCCGCGGGTCAAGGCCGCTGGTCGGCTCGTCCAGCATCACCAGTTCAGGACTGCCAAGCAGCGCCTGCGCGATGGCCAGGCGGCGCAACATGCCGTGCGACAGCGTCTTGGTCTTGTGGTCGCGTCGATCGGATAGGCCGACCTGGTCCAGGACCGCCTCACCCTGCCGCGCGGCCTCGCGCGCGGACAGACCCTGAAGCTGGCCGAAGAATCGCAGGTGCTCGAGACACCGGGTCTCGCGCCCAAGAGCCGCGTCCTGCGGCATCGCCGACATGCGCCCCTTGAGGCGCACGGGATCGAAGCCCGACACATCCAGAATCGTCACCTGGCCCCGGTCGGGGCGCAGAAACCCGCAGGCGATGGAGAATGCCGTGGTCTTGCCGGCTCCGTTCGGGCCGATGAGACCGAAGATCGAACCGGCGGGAACCTCCAGCGCCAATCCACGCAACGCCTGCGTGGAACCAAAGCGTTTCCACACATCGGTCAGCCTCAGGGCGGGCGACGCACTCACAGGTCACGCCGCCGCAAGATGGCGAAGCCGGCGGCGAAGTACACCACCGCCAGCGCCAGGCACAACGCCATATCAGTCAGGAACGCGCCCCCCGGTGGATAGGCCAGCCCATCGCGATGCCCGAACGGCGTCAGGTAGGTGACCAGATCCCACAGCGCGTTCGACACCACGCCCGTGCCACGCACCGGTGCGTTCACGGCGAGGCCATTCAGGATGGCCAGGGCGACCGCCCCGCCCAGCGACAGGATGCGCGCCAGATTCGCGCTGGACGTGGCCATCGACGCGAACATCGACCAGCCGACGAACGGCAGGCTGTACAGCAACACCCGGGGCCAGTACGAAAGCAACCCCATCGCCGTCGCGCCGTATTCGAAGGTGTCGAAGCACAGCCACGCGACCACGTAAAATGTCAGCGCCGACAGCGCGCTGACGCCCGCCACGATGACCGTCTGGCCCAGCGCCTTGCCCAGCGCATACGCCAGGCGCGTGGTCCGCAGGGCGGCATAGCGAATTGCGCGCGAGGCGACCTCGGACGATATCGTGTCGGCCGCCGTGAACAAGATCAGCCAGGGCGTGAACAGCAGCGCCGCCCAGCCAAAAAACACGACGATGGGCGGCTGGGCCGCGTAGTAGTCGGCCTTCTGTTCGTCGCGTAAGAAGGTGGCCAGCAGATCGTGATAGCTGCGCGACTGGCGCAGGCGGCGCAGGGCCCCGCCGGGACGACGCGCGGTCGGGGCGCCCGTGACCTGGGCGGCGCGCTGTTCGATGCCTGACACCATTTCGGCGAAACCCCATGCCCCCAGCGCCCCGGCGCCCACGAACAGAAACATCATCACAACCAGCAAGCGCGTGCGCAGCGCCTCGCCCAGCTCAAAGCGCGCGACCAGCGCCGTGTCCCGTACGAACCCGCGGCGCAACGCCTGTGCGTTGGCCGGCGGGGTCGCCACGGAATCAATCAACGCGGCCTCCGGGCGACGTCGGACACACCGACCTTGTCCAGTGTCTCGCCGAGCTTGGTGAAGGCGCCCACGTCGACCTGATTGAACAGATCGAAGTTGGTCTTCTCCTTTGCCGCCTTGGCGTCGGGATCCAGCGACGCCTTCAACTGGTCGTCGCCGCGCCGGTAGACCTCCAGAAGCTTGACGCCGATGTCCGCCATGTCGCGCGGCGAGGCCTTCTGATCACCCGTGCGCAGTTTTTCCGCCAGCTCGTCGGCGGCCTTACCCAGTTCATCGTTCATCGTCTTGATAACGCCCTCGACAGCGGCCTGCTTGTCAGGTGGCAGGCGCGCCTCGTCGAAGAAGGCTGTGCGAAACTGGGCCGCCCGCAGGTCGGCCGCGGCCTTCGCGGCCACCATACCCTCGGCGCTGAATCCGCGGCGCCGTCCGCCATCGGGCCGATCGGGACCACGCCCCCCCTCGTCTCCCACCGACGGCGATGCGTCCGGCACGATGAAATTCGGCACGCCCGCGCGCTGACCCGGCGCCCCGCCCTGCCCGCGCGCGGCGGCCAGACTGCCAAGGCCGAGGACAAGCGGCAACGACATCGAGTTTCCGGCACGCGCCGCATCGTCCTTGGCGGCGGCCAGTTCGTCCTTGGTTTTGCGCAGCTCGGACCGCAGGGGCAGGCTGCCCAGAAACAACCCAACAATCAGCGCAAGGGCGGCAGTGAGGATGGTCTTCATATAAAGTTGCCCCTTTCATGCCCTACGATCACCGCGTTGTCGAACCCAAGTGGCAGGCCCGTTGGCGGGACGCCCAGTTGCACAAGACCACCTTCGATCCGGCCAAGCCCAAGTACTTTGCGCTGGATATGTTCCCCTACCCGTCCGGGGCCGGGCTGCACGTCGGCCACTGCGAGGGCTACACGGCGACTGATCTGGTCACGCGCTACAAGCGCATGCAGGGGTTCAACGTTCTGCACCCCATGGGCTGGGACGCCTTCGGCCTGCCCGCCGAGAACTACGCCATCAAGACCGGCATCCACCCGCGCCAAACAACGGCCAAGGCCATCGCCAATTTTCGCCGGCAGATCGATTCTGTCGGCTTCGCCTACGACTGGGATCGCGAGGTCAACACCACCGATCCGACCTATTTCAAGTGGACGCAGTGGATCTTCTTGCAGGTCTTCAAGAAGGATCTCGCGTACGAGGGCACCATCCCCATCAACTGGTGCCCGTCGTGCAAAACCGGCCTGGCCAACGAGGAGGTCAGCCAGGGCCGCTGCGAGCGTTGCGGCACCGCCGTCGAACGCAAGGCCATGCGCCAGTGGATTCTGCGCATCACCCGCTACGCGGATCGCCTGCTGGAAGATCTGGCCGAGGTCGACTGGCCTGAATCGACGCTGGCGATGCAACGCAACTGGATTGGCCGGTCGGAAGGGGCCGAGGTCGTCTTCAAGGTGGCCGACGGCCCGGCGGCCGGCGCCGACATTCGCGTCTTCACCACGCGCCCCGACACCCTGCACGGCGCGACGTACATGGTGCTGTCGCCCGAGCACGCCCTGGTCGACAAGGTGACGACGCCCGGGCAACGGGACGCCGTGACCGCGTACCAGACGGCCGCGCGCTTCAAAAGCGATCTCGAACGCACGGATCTGGCCAAGGAAAAAACCGGCGCCTTTACCGGCGGCCACGCCGTCAATCCCGTCAACGGGCAGAAAATCCCCGTGTGGATAGCCGACTATGTTCTGGCCAACTACGGCACCGGCGCGATCATGGCGGTGCCCGCCCACGATGAACGCGACTGGGAATTCGCGATCAAGTTCGGACTGGGCATCAAGCCGGTCGTGCGCCCCGCAGGCGGCCAGGCGGCGCCCGTTGGCAAACCATTCACGGACGAGGGCATCGCCGTGAATTCAGCGGTGCTGGATGGCCTGCCGACGGCCGAGGCCAAGAAAACAATCACCGCCGAACTGCAGGCGCGGGGCCTCGGCAAGGGCACGGTCAGCTACCGCCTGCGCGACTGGGTGTTTTCGCGCCAGCGTTACTGGGGCGAACCCATCCCCATCATCCATTGCCCCAGCCACGGCGCCGTGGCAGTGCCCGAAGCCGACCTGCCGGTCACCCTGCCCGAGGTCGAACGTTACGCCCCGACGGGCACGGGCGAATCGCCGCTGGCCAATATCGAATCGTGGGTCAACACGACCTGCCCCACCTGTGGCGGCGCGGCCAAACGCGAAACCAACACCATGCCCCAGTGGGCCGGATCCTGCTGGTACTACCTGCGCTACCTGGACCCGCAGAACGACCGCGAGCCGTGGGCGGCCGAGGCTGAACGGCAGTGGATGAATGTGGATCTGTACGTCGGCGGCGCCGAGCACGCGGTCCTGCACCTGCTGTACGCGCGCTTCTGGCACAAGGTCCTGTACGACCTCGGCCGCGTCACCACGAAAGAGCCGTTCAAGAAGCTGCGCCACCAGGGGACGGTCCTGGCGCGCACCTACCAGGACACGATGGGTCGCTATCACGAGTTCGCCGAGGTCGAATTTCGCGGCGACGACGTTCACCTGACGGCCACCGGCGAGAAGCTGAAATCGTCGGTCGAGAAAATGGCCAAATCGATGATGAACGGCGTGAACCCCGACGACGTGGTGGCGGAATACGGCGCTGACGTCCTGCGCCTGTACGAAATGTTCATGGGCGAATTCGAGCTTCCCAAGCCCTGGGATCCGCGCGCCATCGAGGGCGTCAACCGCTTCGTCAAGCGGGTGTGGCGTCTGGTCGAGGAATGGGACGCCGCGCGCGCCCCGGCCGACGATCCGCACCTGCGGCTGCGCCACAAGACCATCAAGCGCGTGACGGCGGACATCGAACGCATGCAGTTCAACACCGCCATCAGCGCGATGATGGAATTCGTCAACGAGCTAATCGCCGGGGGCGCCTCGCGCGAGGATCTGTTGACGCTGGTTCGGCTGGTCGGCCCCTACGCGCCCCACCTGGCCGACGAGGCGTGGGCGTACCTGGGCGAGAAGGACTTCCTGATCCGGGCGGTCTGGCCCGCCTTCGACGAGGCGCTGACCCAGGATGCCGTCGTCACGCTGGGCGTACAGGTGAACGGCAAGCTGCGCGGCAGCCTGGAGATAGAACGCGACGCCCCCGAAGACCGCATACGCACGCTGGCCCTGGCGCTGCCGAACGTCGTCAAGCACCTGGAGGGCAAGACCGTCCGCAAGGTCATCGTCGTGCCCGGCAAGATAGTCAACGTGGTGGTCGCCTGAGCGCCAGCCTCAATGCGCGCCATGCTTTGAGCCGGATGTCGGGATTGAACCGACGACCCTCGCTTTACGAAAGCGATGCTCTACCACTGAGCTAATCCGGCGACCCTGACGCGAACCCGCGAATCCGCATGTATGCCGCGTCGGTGGGCATCAAGTCAAGGCTGACGGCTGGGACCGTCGTCGGCTACTTCAGGCCGATTTCGGCACGGCGGTTCTTGGCCCACGCCGATTCGTCGTGTCCGTCGGCCTTCGGCCGCTCGGAACCGTAGGTGACGATCTCGACCTTGTGGCCCGGGATCCCCATCTTCTGAAGAAAGTCCTTTGCGGCCCGCGCGCGCTCTTCGCCCAGCGCCAGGTTGTACTCGGTGGTCCCTCGCTCGTCGGTGTTGCCTTCGATGCGAATGGACGCGTTGGTCTTCTTGGCGGTCTCGGCGATCTTCGCCAGCAACGGGCGCGCGTTCTCGCTCAGCGCGCGCGAATCGTAATCGAAATAGATGACGTTGCCGCTGGCGTCCGTCAGATTGTCCTTGCCGTCACCCTTGTCAGCGGCGGCCGGGGACGAAGGCGACTTGTCGAGTTCCGCAAGCGATCCCGTGGACCTGCCCTTACCCGCCTCTTGCGGGTGCGAGCACCCGACGTGCAATCCCCCAACCACGAGCGACAACGCGAACACGAATCTCGACCTGGCCATTAGGACCTCCTGCAACGTGAAGATGTTGTGCCGTCTCTTAGCGCCCGGCCGGCCCGCTGACAACCCATTTTTCGTGGCCGATTTTTCGCAACCGAACTGGGCTATAAGCAGCAACGAAAGGGGCGCTGTTGCGGGCCACCATAACCCATAGCGCCATAGCGGTTCCCGGGCACGAATTGCCGCAGGACAAGGTCACACGCGCGTTGGCCGGCCTGTTGCCGTTCGCACCGGAACGCCTTGCCGCCGTGATGGCGGTCTTCGACAACGCTGCCGTAACGCGTAGGTTCAGCGCGTTGCCCCTCGAACAGTTGTGCGTGCGACGCGGCCTTTCCGAAACGATGGCCATCTACCGCGACGAAGCCGTGCGCCTGGGCCAACGCGTTGCCGAGGAATGCCTGGCCCGCGCCAGCCTGCCCGCGCATGACGTGGACCTGATCATCGCCGTGTCGTGTACGGGGTTCATGTTGCCGTCGCTGGATGCGTACCTGGCCAACGCAATGGGCATGCGCCGGGACGTGCGGCGACTGCCCATCACCGAACTTGGCTGCGTCGCCGGGGCCGCGGCGCTGGCGCGCGCCCACGATTTCCTGACCGGCCACCCGCACGGCAAGGTGCTGATCGTTTCGGTCGAACTGCCGACGCTTAGTTTCCAGCAGACCGACGCCAGCTGGGCCAACCTCGTGTCCACGGCCCTGTTCGGCGACGGCGCGGCGGCCGTGCTGGTGACCGGCGGTGACGCGCCGATCGGCGCGGGCATCGTCGACGTACAAAGCCACCTGTTCCCGAACACCCTGGACACCCTGGGATTCGACCTGCGCGACGATGGTTTCCACGTGGTCCTGGCCAAGGAACTGCCCGCCTTGCTGCGGGCCCAGCTTGCCGACGTCGTCGATGGCTTCCTGGCGCGGACCGGCGTCCGGCGCGATCAGCTTTCGTCGGCGCTGCTGCACCCGGGTGGGCGCAAGATCTTGAACGCCGTGGAAGAAGGCCTGGGCATTGAACGCGCGCGCACGCAGCCGTCGTGGGACGTGTTGCGCGACTACGGCAACATGTCCAGCGCGTCGATCTTGTTCGTCTTGCACAACTGGCTTCACCAGCAACATCCCGCCGCCGGGTCACATGGCCTCGTCGCCGGCCTCGGCCCCGGCCTGACCGCAGAGCTGCTGCTGTTGCGATGGAACTGACGCTGCCCCTGCTGCTGTTCTACGCCTTGCTGGTGTCGGTCGGCGTCCTGCGTCTGGTTGAACTGCGAATCTCGCAACACCGACGACGGATTCTCGCCACCAGGCACATCGCGGCGGTAACCGAGCCGTATTTTGCCGCGATGGTGATCGTCCACGCCGGCATTCTGGTCGGCGCGGCGGCCGAAGCGGGATTGGCATCGCGCCCCTTCATCCCTGCCCTGGCTGCGGCCGCGCTGCTGCTAACGATCGCCGCGAATGCCCTGCGCTGGTGGGTGATCGCCACTCTCGGCGCTCACTGGAACGTGCGCATCATGGCGTCGTTGCCGCTGGGGATCGTCAGCGACGGGCCCTACCGTTTCATCCGCCACCCCAACTACGTGGCGGTGTTCGTCGAGCTGTGCGCGTTGCCGCTGGTTCACAGCGCGTGGATCACCTCTGCTGCCGGCGCCGTTGCACACGCCTGGGTCTTGCACCACCGCATCCGCACCGAGGACACGATGTTGCTGGCCAGTCCCGCCTATCGCACGGCGATGGCGGGAAAGCCGCGTTTTGTGCCGCGCCTGCCCCGTCGCATATGACCGACGTTCTGATTGCCGGCGGGGGCATCGCGGGTGCGACGGCGGCCATCTTGCTGGGGCGGGCGGGTTTGCGCGTCGCCCTCTTCGAACAGCATTCGTTCCCGCGCGACAAGCCCTGCGCCGAAGGGATCATGCCCGCGGGTGTCGGCGTCCTGCAGCGCCTGGGCCTTGCCGACCAGATAGGCGGCGCCCCGTTCGTCGGCATCCGTTATCACGGCTGGGGTCGCACCGTCGGTGGACACTTCCCCGTCGCATCCGGCGTGCCCACGTTTGGCCTGGGACAGCGACGACTGGTCCTGGACCGCGTGTTGTTCGAGACCGCGCAGGGCACACCGGGCGTGACGGCCCACCAGGCGGCTCAGGTCGATGGCCCTATGCTGGAAGGCGGGCGTGTCACAGGACTGGTCGTGGGGGGGCGGATTCATCGGGCTGCGCTGACCGTCGGCGCCGATGGTCCGCGGTCGCGCATTCGAAACGCGGCAGGACTCGACGGGCCCCCGGGGCGGCATCCGCGCCTGGGCGTACGCGCGCATTTTCGCCTGCCAGCGACGGACAGCACGCGCGATCACGTCGAAATCTTTGTCGGCGACGACCACGAGCTTTACCTGACGCCTTTGCCCGACAACGAAATCGTCCTCGCGGCCTTGAGCACGCGCGCGGAACTCGAAGGCAACGTGCGCGATGTGTTTCCCCGGTGGGTCGCCCAACACCCGGCACTGGCCACGCGCCTGCGCGGCGCAGAGTCGTCAAGCAACCTCGCGGGCCGCACGCCGCTTGCCAGCCGGGCGCGCGCGGGTGTGTTCCCGGGGCTGGTGTTGCTGGGCGATGCTGCGGGGTTCCTGGATCCGGTGACAGGCAGCGGGATCGCGCAGGCGCTGCTATCGGCCGAATTGCTGACACGCGTCTTGGTCCCAGCGCACGGGTTTCACCCGTCGTTCGATCTTCTGCTGGAATTCGACCGCCACAGACGCGCGTTGTTGCGCGACTACGCGATTTTGACCCGGTTCGTGCTGGCCATCGTCGGCCGCCCGGCCTGGGGCCGGCGCATGCTGGCGCTGATGGACCGTTCCCCCTTGCTGTTCAGTCACCTGATTGGGGTGGCGGGCGGCACGCGGCCTCTTGTGCCTTTGTGAACAGAACTCAGGTCAGAAACGCCAGCAGTTCGGCGACGGAGGTTCCGACCAGCAGGGCCACCGACCAAAACGCCAGACCTTCCCACCGCCCCGGCTCGCGCCAGTCGCCTTCGAGCACGCGGACGATGCGCCACACACCCAGCGGCGCGCCCACGGCGACCGCAACCGCCACGACGCCGGGCAGTCCACGCACCAGAAGCACCGGCAACGCCAAATACGCCGCGACGATCAAAAGCACATACAGAACAGCCCCAAGTCGCGGTCCCAGCCGCACCACCAACGTGCGCTTACCGACCGCCGCATCCGCGGCCGCGTCCGGAAATTCGATGGCCAGCAGCATGGCCACTTGTAGACAGGCCAGGGGAACGAGCCCCAGCAACAGGGGCGCCATGCCCACCAACGTCGGCGACTGCAAATAGAAGCCCGCCACCGGCACCAGCGCCGTGACGACCGCTGCCACGGTCAACTCGCCGAAGCCCGTTGCGTGCAACCGCAGGGGCGGCGCGCTGTATTCCCACGACAGCAACAGCATGGTGAGAAATGTCGGCGTGGCCAGCGGCCCCGCGCGGCCCGTCGCACGCAGCAGCGCCAGGGCGCCCAACCCGACGACCAGCAAAGCCAACGCCGCCAGCAGCGCCGCGCCACGCGGGATCTGCCCCGCCACCAGCACGCGGCTGCCACCCGACCAGCGCGTCGGCGTCACGTTCAGCCGGTCGCCGTCGAAATCGTAGTAGTCGTTCGCGTAGTGGGTCATCAACTGGAACGCCGTGACCGCCAGTTGCCCCCACAGGTACAGCCACACATCAATAACCGCGCCCGCGCGCGCGGCCGCTGCGGCGCCCAGGCCATACAACACGAAGCCGCCGACAAGAAACAGGGGCCGGCCCAGACGAATGAAGGCGACCAGGCGGAAGGAAGAAGGCGACACAGGTCCGTGCCGCGACTGTAACCCGGTGCCGCGCGGTCCGCCTGGTTTCTGACCTGCTTGCCGACATGCTTGCCGACATGGTTGCCGACATGGTTGCGGCCCGGCCCCCATGTTAGCGTTCCGGGCAGGTACAACCGTGACGACGCTGATGGCGCGAGACAAGACCGAAGCCAAGAAGAAGGGCGTGCTGGCACTGGGGGCCTGGGGTGGCTCGGCGGTCCTGATGTCCGTCGGTGCGCCCTTCATCGTCAGCGGCGCGGCCGTCGGTGGGGCCGCCTATCTGACCTACAAGTGGTTCATGTACCGCGCCAAGCGCGGCATGCGTTTTTAGTCAGGGTTTGATGAAAACGGGCGCGGCGGCCGGCGCGGGCGGGGCGACTGGCGCGGCGATAGGCGCGGCGGCCGGACGGTAAATCGACAGCGGGAACTGCACCGGCACAGCGGCGCCCTGAAAATCCGGTAGTCGCACCCCCGAGACGATTGAGGACACGCATCTTTCGGTCTCGGCGTTGACGCCCGTGACTTTGACGTTGCGCGCGTGCCCCGACGGATCGGCATCGAACGTCAGGCCCGCGCCCGACCCGCTGCCGGCTGCAAAACACGAAGCCAGCGACGGCAGCGTCCCATTGAGGACTTTCTGCAAGTCAACCTGCTTTAACCCATTGGGATCCCCGTTCAGCGTGGCGATACCCGCATCCTGACGTGCCGGGACTGCGACGGCAGCGGCAGCGGGTACGGGTGCCGCAGCCGGCCGCGGCGCAGCGGTGGGGCGCGACGGCGACCAGGTGGTGGGACGTGCGACTGCCACCGTCGGCGCAGGGGGCGGGGGCGGCGCCGGCGGAGGTTCTGGAATGGCCACTTTCGTACAGGCCACCCCGACCAGTAAGCCCACAACCCACAAAGCAGTGCGCGCCGAATCTCGATCTCGCATGCCGTCATCGTAGCGCGTCCCGGGCGCCACCGTGTTCATTCAAGATCGCAGGCAAAAAAGGCGATCCATGCTTAGGGAGCCCGTGCTGCATTCAAAGCCACTTTGCGCAGGATTGGCGGTCACGCTGCTGACCGCGGGCGCGGCCCATGCCGACTCTCTGGCACCGGCCGAAACGATCGACGTGGCGCCCCGGATTTCGCCCAAGCGCCGCGGCGACAACGCACCGGCCTTGCTGCGCAGGACGCTGCCGCCGTTGACCTGGGGCGATCTGGCCCAGCCCACCCCACTGTCCGCCGAGGAAGAGTCACTGGCCACCACCGCCGGTCTGGCGGGCCGCTTCAACCCCGCGATGGCACTTCCCACCCGGGACATCTGGCCGGTCGAGGTTCGGTACGCGTGGAACGACGGATCGGATCTGAAGGCGCGCGTCGTCGGCAGCGACGGGCGCGTCATGCGCGACTACGTCGCACTGGCCAGGGACAAACTGGCCGGGCACGAATGGGGCGACCTGGCCGAAACCGACGCGCAAGGCAACCGCATCGACTATTACGTAGACGCCCCCGGTGACGATCGCGCCGAACAGGGCGTGACGGGCTGGCGTCGTCGCTGGCGTTCCATCATGGGCGGCAACGCCGCCACGCACGAGCCGCCGCGCGCCCTCGACTACCCGCCGACACAATATGCCCACCTGTTCTGGTTCAACCGCAGCAAGGGCCTGCTGGCGATTCAGTACTGGTTCTATTACCCGTACAACGAATGGATCAACCACCACGAGGGCGACTGGGAACGCATCAACGTCATCCTGCGCGGCCCGTCGCGGCTGACTGACAAGGCGTCCTTTCGGCCCGTCGGCTACCAGTATTTCTTCCACTGCTGGACCTACGAGCCGACGCAGGTCGTGCGCATCCGGGGCGAATCGGCGCGTGAAGATCACGTGGTGGTGTACGCCGGGGGCTTCAGTCAGTTCCTGTTGTGGAGTGGCTGGAACAGCGGCGGCAGCTACCCTTTGCCGGCGCTGTTCCCTGCGGTCGGCGGCGGCCTCGGCAAGTGGCGTCCACCCGAGGACACCACGAAACCCGCGCGTTTCATCCGCCCCGAAGACTTCAAAATTATCGTCCTGCCAGAACCTGAACGGCTGGATGTTGTCGCGAACCCCGACCTTGCCTGGCTGCGATTGTCGTTCTACGCGGGCCAGCCGCAGATGTACCGCAACCCGCTCAAACTGAACCGCGCTGTCTTTGGCGAGGCCCCGCAGCAACCCGCCCGCCAGTCGGGGTGGAATGCGATCACGAATCCGCCCTACTGGGTTCAGACCCCGCGGTTTCAGCCCGATCTACTGCGCCTGCCGCGCGGCTGGGGCGCCGTCGTCGATGCGCCCCGCCGGGTTTACGACTTGGCGGCCCGGCGCTCGCCTGTGCGTTGATCGCGCCCGATCGCTCGGCTAGGTTCCGCCCACATGCGCATCGGCATTGACCTCGGCGGCACCAAGACGGAAGGCATCGCCATCGACGACGCGGGTCGTGAGAGGCTGCGCCTACGCGTAGCAACCCCGCGCGCCGACTACGACGCGATGGTCGCCGCCATTGTCGGACTCGTCAGTGACATCGAGACCCGCCTGGGCCAGACCGGTACGGTGGGCGTCGGCATCCCAGGCACGGTCTCGCCCGCCACCGGCCTGGTCAAGAACGCCAACACCGTCGCCCTGATCGGTCGCCCCCTCGACCAGGATCTTGCGCGGGCCCTCGGCCGCCCGGTGCGCATCGCCAACGACGCGAATTGCTTCGCCCTGTCCGAGGCAACCGACGGTGCGGGCGCCCCGGAGGCGGACGCGGGCGCGCGCGCGACCCACCCACGCGTGGTCTTCGGGGTCATTCTCGGCACCGGCGTGGGCGGTGGGGTGGTGGTCGACGGACAGGTCCTGGTGGGTCCGAACGGCATCGCCGGTGAATGGGGCCACAACCCCTTGCCCTGGGTTCGCGACGACGAGCGGCCCGGGCCACCCTGCTACTGCGGCAAGCACGGCTGCATCGAAACCTTTCTGTCAGGCCCGGGTCTCGCCGCCGATCACCGCCTGCACACGGGCGAAGATGCGGATGTCGCCCAACTCTCCAGGCGCGCCAGCGGCGGCGACGCACGCGCCGAAGCAACCCTGCGCCGCTATGAAGATCGTCTGGCCCGCGCCCTGGCCACCATCATCAACGCCCTCGATCCTGATACCGTGGTCCTGGGCGGTGGCGTGTCGAACATCGACCGTCTTTACACCCACGTTCCCACCCAGTGGGGTCGCTACATTCTGTCCGATGTGGTGACGACCCGTCTGGTGAAGGCACGCAACGGCGATTCGAGCGGGGTGCGTGGGGCCGCGTGGCTGTGGCCGGCGCGCCCGCCCGTTGCCCTCGACCCTGCGGCCCCCGTGGGCTAAGTTTCGCGTCGGTGATTCACGTCGGCCAGCTCTGCAAGACTTACCGCGTCCACCGCCGCCCACCTGGATTCGCCGCTGCCGTCCGATCGATCTTCCATCGTCATTACGAATCGGTGCACGCGCTGGACGGCCTGGCCTTCGACATCGCCGCCGGTCAGCGCGTGGGGTTCCTGGGCCCGAACGGCGCGGGCAAGACAACGACCCTGAAGATCCTGTCCGGCTTGTTGCACCCGTCGTCCGGCGAGGTCACGGTCGCCGGCTTCCGTCCGCAGGCGCGGGCCCCCGCGTTTCTCAAAACGATCACGCTGGTCATGGGGCAAAAGCAGCAGCTGTTGTGGGACCTGCCGCCCGCCGAGACCTACGCCATGAACCGCGCTCTTTACGATATTCCGCGGAAAGAGGCCGACGCACGCCTCGGATCACTGGTCGAACTGCTGGACATCGGCGACCTCATCAACAAGCCGACGCGGCAGCTATCGCTGGGCGAACGCATGAAGTGCGAATTGGTGGCGGCCCTTCTTCATGGGCCCAAAGTGCTGTTTCTCGACGAGCCCACCATCGGCCTCGACATCGCGATGCAGGCGCGCATTCGCCAATTCATTCGTGACTACAACGAGGCCCACGGCGCGACGGTGTTGCTGACCAGCCACTACATGGAAGACGTCGCCGCGCTGTGCCCGCGCGTCATCGTCATCGACAAGGGCCATTTAATATATGACGGCGAACTCAAAGAGCTGGTGCATCGCATTCGCCCGGACAAACGCATCACCATCCGCGTGTCCACGCCGGCCGACCCCGAAGTCCTGGCCCGCCTGCCCAATCTCGTCTCGCACACCGACAACCAGTTGGTATTGTCGGTGCCCCTGCCCCGCGTGAACGAGGTCGTGCGCGATGCCCTGGCGTCGCTGGCGGCCATCGACCTGACCGTCGAGGATCCGCCGCTGGAAGAAGTCATGCGCGAGCTATTCGCCTCGCACCAACAAAAGCGGCAGCCCGCATGATGCGCCACCTCATGCGCGCCTATCCGACGCTATTGCGCATTGGCTTTGCCGAAATGGTGGCCTACCGGGCGGAATTTCTCATCTGGGTTCTGACCACGAACATGCCGCTGGTCATGATGGGCCTGTGGACGGCGGTGGCCGCCGACGGCCCCGTCGGGCGTTTTGGCCAGCGTGAATTCGTCGCCTACTACCTGGCCATCCTGGTCATCCGAATCCTGACCAGTTCGTGGATGGTCTGGGAATTGACGATGGACATCCGACAGGGCGCCCTGGCGGCGCGTCTGCTGCGGCCGCTGCATCCGCTGATTGTGTACAGCGCCGAGCACCTGGCCGCGGTGCCCATGCGCATGTTGGTGATTTCGCCAGTGGCGATCGTCTTGTTCGTCGTGGCTGGGCCGCAACTGGCCATCGGCGATCCAGTGCGTCTGGCTATCCTGCTGGCCTCCTGCGCCGGCGCCTGGGCGCTGCTGTTCTTCACGCAGGTCTTGATAGGTTCCTTGGCCCTGTTCATCGACAGCGCGCTGTCCGTGTTCGACATTTGGCTCGGCATTCACTCCCTGCTGTCAGGCTATCTGGTGCCGCTCGAACTTCTTCCCCCGTGGGTCTCGGCGGTGGCGCACCGACTTCCCTTTCATTACTGCCTCGGCTTGCCGGTCGAGATCTTGATAGGACTGGTAGACACACCGTCGGCGCTGCGCGGCCTGGGCCTGCAGTGGCTCTACGTCGGCGGATTTTTTGTGGCGTCCAACCTGCTGTGGCGTGCCGGCATGCGGCGCTTCGTCGCTTTCGGGGCCTGACTGATGCCGCCTGTGTTTCTGCGCTATGCCCGGTTGCTGCGGACGCAATTGTCAATCGCGTCGACCTTGGCCATGCAGTACCGCTTCGACTTCGTGCTCAAGGGGGTGATGGCCCTGTTCTGGATGGCGCTGACGATGGTGCCCTTGCTGGTCGTGTACGCGCAGCGGACGTCCGTCGCCGGGTGGACCTACCCCGAGGCGCTGGTGGTCCTCGGCTGGTTCGCCTTGCTCAAGTCCATTCTGGACGGTGGCGTGACCCCAAGCCTCAACATGGTGGTCGAGGGCATCCGCACGGGCGCGCTTGACTTCGTGCTGCTCAAACCCGCCGACGCCCAGTTCCTGGTGTCGACGGCCCGCTTCGAACCCTGGCGCATCTTCGATCTGATTGGCTCGCTGGTGATTCTGGTATACGCGTTTCGTCGTCTGGGACACGCGCCCGCGCCCGCACACGTCGCCGCCGCCTTCGTTCTCCTCGCCGTCGCGGTCTTGCTGCTCTACTCGATCTGGATCCTGGTCGTCAGCGCCTCGTTCTGGGTGGTGCGCGTCGACAACCTCAGCTATCTATTCGGGTCGCTTTTCGATGCGGGTCGCTGGCCCATCGACGTGTTCAAGGGCGCCCTGCGCTTCGTGTTCACGTTTGTGTTTCCCCTGGCACTGATGACCACGTACCCGGCGCTGACCTTGCTCGGCAAGCTGACTTTCGGCAGCGCGGCCCTGGTTGTCGGCGGCGGCCTGGCTTTCACCGCACTGGCCCGCTTGGCCTGGCGCGGCGCCATTGGCTTTTATACCTCTGCGAGTTCCTGAAACAGTATCCTTGCAGGCCTACGCAATGCCCGATTTTCCCATCAAGATACGCGCCTGTGGAAACTTGGGACTGAACTTGCCGGTCCTGGGCCTGGGCTGCTGGGCCTTCGGCGGCGGCAGCTACTGGGGACCGCAAAGTCAGCGCGACGTCGATGCCGTTGTCCACCACGCTTTGGACGCCGGCTTGAATTACTTCGACACCGCCGAGGCGTACAACAGCGGCGACAGCGAGACATCCCTGGGCCTGGCGCTCAAGGGGGAAGGTCGCCGGACCCGCGCGATCATCGGGACCAAGGTCAGTCCCGACAACACCGCGCCGGCCACCCTGCGCGCCCATTGCGAGGCCAGCTTGCAACGCATGCAGATCGACCACATCGATCTGTACATGGTGCACTGGCCAATCAAAGACACCGGCGCGACCGTCCAGGCCTTTGACACCCTCGCTGACCTGCGTCGCGAGGGAAAAATCCGACACATCGGCGTCAGCAACTTCGGCGTCCAGCAACTGGATGCGGCGCTCGCCACCGGTGCGACCATCGCCGTCAACCAGCTGCCCTACAGCCTTCTGTCCCGCGGCATCGAACGACACATCCTGCCCCTGTGCCGCGACCAGCACATCGGCGTCATCGGCTACATGTCTTTGATGCAGGGTCTTCTGTCAGACAAGTTCCAGTCGCTCGACGAGATCCCCACCGTCCGCACGCGCAGCCGCCACTTCGCGGGCACGCGCCCGGGATCGCGCCATGGCGAAGCGGGGCTCGAGGCCGAGACGTGGGCCACCGTGCAGGCCATCCGCAAGCTTGCCAGGGCCTCTGGTGCGCCGACGTCCGATCTCGCTGTGGCGTGGTCGGCGGCGAACCCCAGCATCACTTGCACGCTGGTCGGCTGCCGCAACAGCATGCAACTCGACGCAAATCTGCGGGCCCTCGACCTGCGCCTGGCGACCGACCTCATGGCGGGCCTGGATCAGGCGACCTGCGATCTGCGCGACAAGCTAGGCGACGGTATTGACCTGTTCCAGGGCAAAGGCGCGGGCCGGACTTTCTGATCCGGAGATCGCGGGCCGCTGGCCCTTTACGATTTCAGCCCAGGCGCCGCTGCGCGTTCAGGGTCGATACCAGCAAGAACAGGCCCATGATGACCCAGATAATCCCCCACATGATGTGGCGCTTCTGATCGCGCGAGCGTGGCATCAGTCCCTCGTCGATGTTCTTCTCGCGCTTGCGCCAGCCGAAAAAATAGGCGCGAAGCCCGCCGAATCCGACCAGCATCACGCCAAGGGCATAAAATAGTATCGGTGGAATCTCTAGATTCATCTCAGTTGGCGTTCTCGACGGCCTTGAATTCGCGAATCACGGTCACACGAATCTGCCCCGGAAAGGTCATCTCGCGCGAGATGGTGTCGGCGATTTCAGAAGACAGCTTCACCGCCGCCAGATCGTCCATTCTTTCCTGCTTCACGTACACGCGCACCTCGCGCCCGCCCTGCACGGCGAAAGCCTCGGCCACGCCCTGAAAGCCACGCGTGATGCGCTCGAGATCGCCCAGCTTGGCGGCATAGTTGTCGTCCATCTGCCGCCGCGCCCCCGGCCGGGCCCCGGACATGGCATCCGCCGCGGCCACCAGATACGCGTACGGACTGGCGAAGGGCTCGTCGGTGTGATGGGCGCCGATGGCATTTGCGACGATCTCAGTTTCACCGAGGCGCCGCGCATAGTCCGCACCTATGACCGCGTGCGAGCCGTCGAGCTCGTGCGTCAGCGCCTTGCCGATGTCGTGCATCAGCGCAGCCCGGCGCGCGACTTTCAGATTCAGGCCCAGTTCCTCGGCCATCATCCCGCACAGCAAAGCCGCCTCAATCGCGTGCTTCCACTGATTCTGGGTAAAACTGGTCCTGTAGTTCAGCCGACCCACCAGCTTCACGATGTCAGGGTGCGCACGCGGAATCTCCAGCACCGAGAAGGCCCTTCGACCGAGATCCGCGACTTCCCGGTCGAGGCCCCCGGCGATATCGCGCGCCATGCGGGTCACGGCGTCGCCCGTCAGTCCCGGCCGCTTCAGCATGCCAGCCAGGCAGCGCCGCGCCACCTCCTTGCCAACGCCATCAAGTCCCTCCAACCGAACCGCGTCCTGGGTTTCGGCCAGCGTCAACTTGACGTTGGACACCGCTTCGATCAGTTGCAGATCCTCGACGGCGATGGCCGGGCGACCGTCGCGGGGCGCGCCGATACCGATGTTCGACAGGTGCCTCTCGGTGAGGTAGTGCCCCGAGAAACGCCCCACAGAAATGCCCATCACCCGCACGGCGCGCCGGGATTGCTCGGGATCGTTCGTGGATTGTTCGATCAGCCGCAGCGCATTCGCGGCCTGGCCCCGCACCTCCTCTCGCTCGGCTTCCAACAGCGTCGGGCGCAGGGCGTCGGCCGTCTGTCCCGCGGCACCTTCCAAAAGGGCGCGTGCCTGCTTCATCGATGACGCCAGGTCCTGACGGCTGGCCGCCGCCTGGGCGTGGTGGGCCGCCAAGGGATCCGCGGCCCGCGCCAGCCGCACCCGCGCATCCTCGACCTGCCGCAGGCCCGCGTCCGTGGCCGCCTGCCGCCTCAGCAACGCCGATTCCTTCTGCGACAGGTCCAGCAGCCGCCGAGCCAGCAGCGACTCAGCCTCGGTCCGCAAGGCCATGGCGTCCTCGCGCGCCCCGATATCCGCCTCGCGCAGCGTTGCCAGGCGTTCGCCATCGGCCTGGGCCCGGATCCGCGCCGCCTCGAATTCGGCCGCGGCCAGCGCCTGGACGTGGGCGCGGCCGCGACGGCTTAGCCGGGCAACCAGCCATCCCGACAGGCCGCCGACCAGTAGGCCGACGCCCACCGTGAGGGCCCCTAGCGCCAGCCCTGACATGGTCCCCAGCGCCATCTACGCGATCGTCAGCCCGAGATGCTCGCGCAGGCCGAAGTACTCGTCGGAAACGCCCCACTGGATGAGGTCGCGAATCTTTTCCTTCGGGTCGACGCTGCCTACGGTAATCGGTTCGGACTGGATGGCCCGCGCGGCGATCTCCAAATCGCCACACATCAGGAACCCAGCCCGCGACGACGTGTAGTCGACGGCGTTGGCCCATTTGTGCAGATCGGCCTCGGCCTTGGTCGCCAGGAACCGCTGCACCACCACGCCCAGTTGCTCGTGCAGCTGCGGCGGCACCAGTTTGCGCAAAAGGTCGGTGTATTGCGCCACCGGCTGCTGCAAGTCAGGCTTGATGGGGATCTGCGGCTGCACCAGCCGCAACGCCGCCAGGAAGACCACCTTCAATTCGGCCACCGTTGGAACAACGTGTGGCCAGCGCACGAAGTGCTCGGGGCGCATCAGCGTCAGCTTCTTGCCGATGAAATACGCCAGCTCCTTCTCTTGCCGACCCTGCAGCAGGTTCGACCCGACCACGAACGAAGGCAATAGCTGCGCCTTTTCACGGGCGTTCGCCATGTCCAGCTCGCCGGGCGACTCCGGCCTCAAATACAGTTCCGGTTGCGGCACACCCAGCACCTGGCTGACGTAGTTGAAAACCTTGGTGAACAGGAGCTGATCGGTTCCTGGATCCCGGCGGTCCTTGCGCTTGAGCCCCCAATCCTTGTGCTCACGGGCCCGAACCGCCGCCACCGACTGACTGACTGCCGCGAACACGTGGGAAATGAAGCGATCCTCGTCGGGGTGGTAAAGGCTCTTCTGCCACAGCTCCTCGGTCAGACGTGCCCGCGCACGTGCGAAGGTCTTGGCCTTCCATTGTTCGTGGAATTTCTGTTCCTCGGCATCCGCCTGCCGCAGGAACGTCAAGCCCGCCGTGGCACACCAGGCGCGATCGTACTGGTTCAGTTCCAGGTACAGCCGCCGCAACGTCTTGAGATAGCCACCAATCTGGCCAAAATCTTGTGATTGCTTGATGAGGAAACGGTATTCCTTGACCGCCTTGTCATAGAAATCCGGCCCCGACATCTGGTACAGCTCGGCCAGGATCTGGTGCCGCGGCAGCGACGCTTCGGGATCCAATTTCACGCACACCTCGAACGCTTCCGTCGCGGCCGGGTAGTTCTTCAGGCGCGATCGGTAGATCTCACCCAGCGCGTGCCACAGGGCAACCTGCGTCGCGCGCTTCTCCGGGGCAACCTCTTGCCCCATCCGTTTGATCATCCGGCGGTAGCTGCGCTCCTGGTTCTTCCAGTCCTTCTTCGCAGTCATGATCTTGTCGATCCGCTCGAAGACCTTCAGATTGTCGGGGTCCTGATCCAGGGCCTGGTTGTAGAACTCGACCGCTTCATCGGCCGAGTGCAGCTCGTAGTTGGTGATGTTGCCGGCCGCCTCCAGGTACTTGGCGCGCACCTTGCCCTGCTCGACCCCGGCCAGGCGCAGCAAAATCTCCACCGCCTTCTTCCATTGCTTGGTCTCGGTGAAGAGATCCAGCACGTCGTGCAGCAGATTGTGGGCGGCAGGCTTGATCTCCAGCGCTTCCAGATAGGCCGCAATCGCCTTCTGCGGATTCTTCAGCTGCTCTTTGTAAATCCGGATGATTTGCTCGTAGACAGCCAGCTTCTCGTCGGCGTCCGCCGTGTGACCCAGGAACGCCCGCTTCTGGCGAATGACCGCCTCAAAGTCGCCGGCCTGCGTGTAGATCTCCGTCAAGGCATCCAATGTGGGACGGTGCCCGGGCTCGATCTCCAGAACCTTGTCGAACATGTTGATGGCCTTGGCGCGCTCGCCGACCTTCAGCTTGATCTGCCCAATCCGGTGGAAGATGCCGACGATTTCGCCGTCGTTCTGGGCCTCCCGGTGGTGCACCAAGATCGTCTGGTACAGCTTGAACGCATCGTCCCACTGCTCGCGTCGGAACAGCAGCGCCGCGCGGTCCAGCAACGTCGGCAGATGCGTGGCGTCCAGATCGTAGGCTTGCTTGTAGTACCGCAGCGCCTTGTCGCCATCGCCCAGCTGGTCGGCCGCTTTCGCCAGCCGGTAATACATCAGGTTCAGATCGCGATTGACCTTCCGATCGCTCTTCCGAACCAACATCTCCAGCAGTGGCACCAGCCGCGCCCATTCTCCGCGCTGAAAATAGATCGCGGACAGCGGCTCGGCCGCCTCGACGTGCTCCGGATCCAGCTGCAGCGTGCGCGCGAACAAATCGGCGGCCCCCGCCTCGTCCCCCAGATCGCCCTGCATGATCTTCCCTGCCTCGAACAGCAGGCGCGTCTTTTCCAGCGTGTTTTGCGTGTGCGCTTCGGCACGCACCATCAACTGCGCCGCCTTCATCGAATCGCCGCGCCGCTTGTACAGGTTCAGCAGCGACAGCATGCTGGGCACGTGCGAGGGATCGAGCGCCAGAGCCTCCAGCAGACGCTCCTCGGCCTGCTCGGGCACCCGCATCTGTTCGTCGTAGATCTTGCCCATGCGGTAGTGCAGGTCGACCTTTTCGCGCGGCTCGGCCGTGCCCACCAGGCGCTGCATGACATTCACCGCGCGCTCCCACTGCTCGGTGTGCTCGTATAGCTTGGCAAGGCCCCGCAAGGACGCGACGTGGTCGGCGTCGAAGGTCAGAACGTCGTTGTACGCCTCGATGGCGTGCTCCGGATCCTGCAACTCGTCCTCGTAGACCTTGCCCATCCGGTTGTAAAGCTCGGTCCGCTCGGCCGGATCCTCGGCCACGTAGATGTGCTTGCGATAGTTTTCCGCCAGGGCATCCCAGCGACGCTCTGTCCGATACAGGCGTTCCAGATCGCGGTACGCCTTCTGGTTCGCGTCGTCGATAAGCAGAATCTTCTGCAGGTAGTCGATGGCCCTGTCGGCCTTGCCGAACTGTTCCTCCCAGACGGTGGCCATCCGTTGGTACAGGCCCACCCGATCCTCGTCCGAGCCTGTGACCTCGAGCTGATGCTCGATCGTATCGAGATACAGCTCCATCTTGCCGGTCTTTTCGTAAAGACGCTCCAGCGCCTTCAACGCCTGAAGATTCTGCGGGTCGACAGTCAACACCTCGCGGAAGGCCTCGATCGCGCGATCGTTGTCGCCCAGACGTTCCTCCCACAGTTCACCGACCTGCAGGCGCATCTTCACGGCGATTTCGCCGTCGTCGACGGTGTGCGACTTCTTGCTCAGCACCTCGACCAGGCGATCCCAGGCCTGCGTCCGCCGGTACAGGCGCTCCAGGGCCTCGATGGCCGGCAGGCATCTGTCGTCGGCGTCCAGCGCCTGCTGGTAGGCGATTGTCGCCTGCGCGCCGTCGCCAATCTGCGACTCGTAGGTCGCTGCCAGCGCCAGCAGGGTCTCCACCCGCCGTTCACCGTCCGTCTCGACCTCAGCGTGGCGGGTCAGCGCCGACACCAACTCGCGCCAGTGCGAGCCCTTTCGGTAGAAATCCTCAAGGGCGGACAGCGCGCCGATGTGCCCACCGTCAAGTGCCAGGGCCTGACTGGCGGACGCCACCGCGTACTCCAGATGCCCCAGGGCCGAATCGTACCAGCGGCCAATCTTCACCCACAGATCGGCGGCCTGCTTGGCGTCCGGGATCCCCTGCACCACCTGCGTGTAGTCCGACAACAGCTCGTTCCACTTGCCCGCCACCGTCGCAAGACGTTCCAGCTCCTTCGCCACGGTGTCGTTCGAGTAGTCCTCGCGAAAAGCCGCTTGCAGCGTCACGAACGCACTTTCGCGATCGTCCAGCTGGGTCTCGTAGGTCTCTGCTACCTGGCACAGAAGGCTGATGCGTTCCTTCGGCTCGGCGACAAATTCGGTCCGCGCCAGCAACAGCTCGATGAGCCGCATCCAGCTTTTGCGCTGGCGGTACAGTTGTTCGACCTCGGCGGATGCCGTGGCGTTGCCGGGATCGATGGCCAACACGCGCTCGTAAACTTCCGCGGCCGCGCCACCGTCGCCGATCTTTTCGGACCAGATGCTGGCGACCTGCATCAGAACATCGACCTGTTCGTCGGGCGTGGTCAGCGCCGCCGAACGACGTTCCAGCACCTCGACGCACTCTTCCCAGCGCGCCTCCTGCGTGAACAGTGTCTCCAGCGCCGCCAGGGCCCGGAAGTCCCGGGAATCCAGCTCCAGCACCATGCGCCACGCGCGGATCGCGGCATCGGTCCGCATCAGCGTGCCGCCCTCGATCTCGCCGAGCTGCGAATACAGATCCTTCAAACTCTCGGGACCCAGAGCCGCGCTGCCCAGATCGATCAGGCTCTGGAGGGTCTCGGACAATTCCTCCCACGCGCCGGCGCTGCGGTAGTTCTCGGCAATCGCCCGCAGGGCCTCCACGTCGCTCGGATCAATCGCCAGCACATGCTGCCAGCATTCAAGGGCATTGCGCTCGCGCGACAGCTTCTCGCCCCAGACACGCCCCAGGCGCTTGTAGACGGGGATCTTGACCATCGGCTCGTCGGTCGCACGGATCTGCAGATCCAGCACCTCCGTCAGTTCGCGCCACTCGGACGCCTGCTCGTGCAGATCGGCCAGGGCCGACAGCGCCAGCGGATCGGCGCCGCGCAAATCCAGCACCTTCTGCCACAGTTCCACGGCACGCTGGGGTTGGCCGAAGACCTCCGAAGCGATGCGCGCCATCCGCGCGTAACAGTCCGACATGGCCTGGTCGCCCGGTGCGATGTCCAGCGTCTTCTCGTAGATCCCGAACAGGTCTTCCCAGCGCTCGGCGCGGAAATACAGTTTCTCCAGCGCCTCCAACGCCTCCGGCGAGCGCGATTCCTGTTCAAGCACAGCCAGGTAGCTGGCGGTCGCACCCGCCGCGTCGTCCAGTACGTCGGCCTGCAGTCGTCCAAGGCGCAGGTACATGCCGACCAGTTCCTTCGAATCATCCGTTATGGCGATGCGTCGGCGCAGTACCTGGCCAAGCTCGTCGAAGGTCCCCTGCTTGTCGTAGATGCGATCAAGGAAGGCCAGCGCCAGGGCGTCCTGGGGGTGCTCTTCCAGTACCTGGACGAGGACCTCCTCGGCACGGGCCAAATCCGCCAGATCCGTTTCGAAGACCGCCGCAAGCCGCAACAGCGCATCCCGACGCGCCGCCGGATCGCGCAGGTTCGCCGCCCCCTCCAGCATGGTGCTCACGAACCCGTCCCACTGCCGCGTCACCCGCGCCAGCCGCAGCAACTCGTCCAGCGATTGCTCCGACGACGCGTTCTCGACGACGGCCTTGGACCACCAGTCGAACGCCGCGACCTGGTCCAGCAGCTTGTTCTCGGCCAGATCGGCCAGGCGTCGCAGCAGATTTTGACGCTCGTCCGGATCCGTCAGGCGCCCCAGCTCCAGCTGGTAAACGTCGACCAGCTTGTCCCATTCCTCGCCCGTGCGGTACAGGGGCTCCAGCACCTGGGCGATCTCCGCCTGCAGGGATCCGCCCACCAGCATGCGCTCCAGTGCCGCGCGCGTTTCGCGGTGGTTGGGATCGGCCAGCAGCACTTCCTGGTAGGACTCGACCGCCTTCGGCAAATCACCCACCGCCAACTCTAGAATCTGCGCCAACCGGAAGGTCAGCTCGATGATTTCCGCCTCGGTGCCGGCCAACCGCGTTTCCCGTCGCAGAACCTCGACCAGCTCGGGCCAGCTCTGGGTAGACGTGTACAGACGGTCGAGGGCAACCAAACCATCTCGGCGATCGGGCTCCGCGTCCGAGACGCGCCGGTAGGCCGTGACGGCCTTGTCAGGCTCGCGGGTTTCTTCCTCGTAGATGCGCGCCGTGCGCATCAGCATCTCGACCTGGATGCGGGTGTCCAGTATGTGCCCGATCTCCGCTTCGTAAACCGCCGCCAAGTCGGCCCAGCGCACGGTGATCTCGGCCAGGCGTTCCAGATGGGCCACAACGTCCGTGTTGGACGGATCCAGATGCAGGGCCCTGCAATAGGCATCGAACGCCGCATCGACGTTGGACAGGCGCCGTTCATTGAGCGCCGCGATCCGGTTCAGCAGGTCAATCTTGCGCGGCACATCGTCCGTGCTCTTGACCATCACCTCGTAGACCACCACCACCCGATCCCATTCGCCGGCCGTCTCGTAGATGGGCTCCAGCACCTGCGCCGCCAACAGGGCCGCCTCCGGCTCCTGCGTGCCCGTCATCATGGACTCAAGCGCCGCCAGGGTTGGCTCGTGCGTCGGCTCCATCATCAGGACCTGCCGGTAGGCCTCGGTCGCACGTGCCAGATCCTTCAGTTTCGTCCGCCACAGCTCGCCGATGCGGAAACGCAGCGACACCACCTCTGCCGAAGACGGCGAAAGCTCGGTCTGCCGTTCCAGCACCGACAGCAGGTCGTACCAGCGCTCTGTCTGCAGGTACAGGCGATCCAGGGCTTGAACGGCCGCGGCATCATCGGGATCAATGTCCAGGATCGACGTATAGGTTTCGATGGCGCGTTCGGGGTTCGAAAGCTCGCGGTCGTACACCTGCCCAAGAACAAACAGCGTTCGCTTCTTGTCGCCCGGATCGCTGGCCAGCTCGGCCTTGCGCGCGTAAATGTCCTTCAGATCGCTCCACCGCGATAGACGCACGTACAGGCGTTCGAGGTTATCGAGCGCGACCGCGTCCGAGGAATCGATGTCGAGAATGCGCCGAAACACCTCGATGGCATTCTCGGGCGCCTCCAGGACCTCTTCATAGACCTGTGCTGCCTTGAAGCCCAGCTCCTTGCGCTCGGCAACGTCATCCAGCATCCCCATCTTGCGCTGGTACAGCTGCACCAGCTGCGCGTAGTCCCCGCCCCGCGTCCAGATACGTTCAAGCGCGTTGGCCGCGTCCAGATCTCGGGGGGCGACCTGCAAAGCCGCCAGGTAGGCCTTGGCGGCCTGGTCATCGCGTCCCAGTTCCTGTTCGGCCAGCGCCGCGATCTTGTGGTACAGGCTGCGCCGCAGCTCGTCCTCGCCCACCGCTTCGACAAGCGAGGTGTAGCGCGCGACAAGATCTTCCAGCCGCCCCAACACGCGGGCCAGCCGCTCGATGCGCCGCTGCGTCTCGGCTTCGAGCGGATTTTCGACCAGCGCCCGTCCCAGCGCCTCGTAGGCCTTGTCCGGATCGTCACAGCCGTCCTCGTAGCCGACCGCAATCTCCTGCAGAAGTTCGATCTTGCGGACCCCGTCGGCCGTGTGGCGGACCTCCGTTTCCAGGACCCGGATCAGATTCGCGAAATCGCCGCGACTTCGATAAACGGGCTCCAGCATCTGCGCGACGGTCAGCTCGTACTTCGCGTTCGGTAGCAGCCGTTCCAGCGCCGCCACGGTCTCCTCGTGCCCCGGGTCGATCTCCAGCAACTGGCGGTAGCTGTCAATGGCCGACACGACATCGCCCAGCTTCTGTTCGCGCAGAAGCCCCAGTCGGCCCAACAACCCGACGATGTCGTCGGAATTCGTGGCCAGGTCGAGCTGCCGCTGCAGATTGTCAGCCAGTTCGGCGGACAGGCCCTTTTGCACAAACAAGCGATCGAGCGCGCGCAGCGCCTTCACGGAACCCGCGTTGTCTCCCAAAACCTCTCGCCACGCGGCGATGGCCTCGTCGGCCGACGACAGCATCTCCTCCCACACGGTGGCGATCCGGCCGTGGATCTCCTCCCGCTCGCCGGATGTCTGGACCAGTTCGGCTTTCTTCTTCAGCGTCTCGATCAGATCCGGCCACCGTTCGGTGCGCGTGTACAGCCGCTCCAGTGCCTCCAGCGCCGACGGATCTTGTGGCTGAATCTCCTGCGCCAGGCGAAAGAATTCGACGGCCTTGTCTGATCGGGCCAGCTTCTCGTCATAGGCCACGGCCGTCACCAACAACAGCTCGCGCTCGAGGGCGGGGGACAACTTGCGCTCGCCCCCCAGTGCCGCGCCGTAAAGCGCGACCAGGGATTCCCACTTGTTTCCGGTCCCCGCCAGATCCTCCAGCGCCAACCGCGCGTCCTGCGACGTGGGATCTTCGGTGAACGCCTGCCCGAACGCCTCGTACGCAGCATCCGCGCGCCCCGACGCCGACTCCAGTGCGCCGATGCGCAACAACAACGCCACCCGCGCCGGCGCCTTCTTGGACGCCGACAAACGAATGCGCTGGGTCTGGATCAGCCGTTCCAGATCCTGAACGGCCTCATAAATCGGCTCAAGAGCCACCACCGCTGCCATACGCCGTTTCGAATCGTCCAGGTACGCCTCAAGGGCCGCCCGGGCCCCGGCGTGCGCGGGCTCCAGCTCCAGCGCCTCTTGGTAGGCGTCGACAGCTTCGTCCCGATCGTCGAGGTGCTGCTCGTGCACCTGACCCAGCCTGAATTTCAGCTCGGCGGACGCGGACTTGTCGTCCCCCGACAAAGACAGTTCGCGCTCGATCGTCTTGGCCAATTCGGCCCACTGCCCGGTCGTCGCGTAAAGCCGGTCCAGCGCCCGCAAGGCCACCCCCTCGCTGGGATCGGCCGCCAGAAGTGCCTGGTACAGCTCGATGGCCTTCTTGGAATCGCGAATCTCGTTCTCGTACAGGCCCGCCAGGCGCAAACGGATCTCGCGCTTGTCGACGTCGGTTTTGGCCATCGCCAGCTTGGTGTCGTAAATGGCCAGCAGTTCCGCGTGGCGGCCGGTCGAGGCATACAGACGCTCAAGGGCAGCCAGCGCGCCTTCGTCCTTGGGCAAAAGCGCCAAAATCTGCTTGTTCCGCTCGATCGCTGTGTCGGCGTTCGCCAGCTCGCGCTCGTAGGCGCGCGCCAGCGGGACCAAAATCGGCAACGCCTCTGCCCCCTTGGTCAGGGACAGGCCCGCTTCATACGCGCGCGCCATGTCCGCCCAGTTGCCAACCTCGGGTGCCAGCCGCTCGGCCCACTGACGTGGCCAAGCCGCCAGCGGGTCCTCGGAAAACGCCTGCAACGCCAGCGCCGCCGCACCCGCCTTGTCGCCCCCAGGTGCATCCAGAATCTCGGCGATGCGCAACATGCGCTCCTGCCGCTCATCCGCACCCTTGGTGTGGCTCAGCTGAACTTGCAGCACGCTGGCCAGGCGTCGCGCGTCCTTGGCCTTCTCGTACATCGGGATCAGGGCCTGGGCCGCCACGAGGTTAGTGGCGTCGAGGGCAAGGGCCCGCTCGTAGGCCTTTTGCGCCTTGTCGACCTTGGCCAGACGCTCGCCATACAGCTGCGCGATCTTGTTCCACAGGCCTATACGGGTGACGTCGTCCTCGGTCTCTGTCTGCCGTTCGAGGACGCGCACGAATTCATCCCACTTGCCCTGAGACGCGTAGAAACCTTGCAGCGCGTTCCAGTCCTTCTGCTGGATGTACAGCTTCCGCAGGGCGTCCTGCGCGCGACGGTTGTCCGGCTCGGCCGCCAGCAGCGCCTGCCACACGCCCACCGCCCGCTCGTTGTCCTGCACTTTCTCCGAGTACAAGATCGCCAGCTTCAGAAGTATCGGCCCCTGCTTGCCGGCCGGGGCCAGCGCCGCCTGCTTCTCCAGAATCGACCCCAGGTCAGCCCAGGCTTTTTCGCGCTCGTACAGCTTCTCCAGCTCCGTCAGCGCATCGGGCTCGCTTGCGTCCTCGACCAGTACCTCGCGCCACAGATCGATCGACGTGGCCGGCTTCTTCAGCTTTTCCGAGGCCAGCTTCGCGACCTCGATCCGCCGCCGCTTGCGCAGGGCCGGATCCGTCAACCGCCCGATCTCTTCGCGGCTCAGCGCCACCAGCTTGTCCCAGTCGCGCCGCTTCTCATACATCTGCTTGAGGTACGCCAGCGCCTCCGCGTGCGCCGGATCAAGCTCAAGAATCGCCTCGAATGCTTTGATGGCCTCCGCCTGATTGGAAAACTTTTCGAGGTACAGGTTCGCGACGCGCAGATGCAGCGCCACCTTGCCCGCAGGCTCGGTCACCACCGCTGCTTTCTTGCGCAGGATGGAAATCAGTTCGGGCCACTTCCCGGTTCCCTCGTAACGGGCCGCCAATGCGTCGACGGCCTGAGGATTATCGGGCTGGATCGTCAGGATCTGATTGAACGCGCTGACCACCAACTGGTCCTGCTTCAAGCGGTCGCGATACACCTCGACCATCTCGAACAGCACGGCCACCTTCGCGTCCGGGGAAGGCCAGGTCGCCTTGTCGACCCCTTCCTTCATGATCTCGACTGCGGCTTTCCAACGCTCGGCCTTCTTGTAGACCCGGGCCAGCTCGCGCCGGGGTGCCCAGTCGGCGGGCGCGCCGCCCACCATCTTCTTCCAGGCGTCTATGCCCTTGTCGACCGAAACTTTTTCGGCTTCGATAGCGGCCGCGACCTGCTGGTGAAGCTCTGCGGGAAAGTCGTCCAGGCCGTTCTTCGACTGTTGCGATTGGTGCCCGGCGGCGCGGCGATCATCGCGCCCACCGTCGTCTCGGTCTCCAGTAGGTTCCTTAGACTCCCCCACGTGTTCCTCCGGCGATTGAAGCGGTCAGAAGGGCCATTTCTTCCCCCGCACGACGCCCGCTAAATAGGCGAAAAACTGTGGGAAAAGAACGGTTTTTATAGCACGCACCCCGGCCGTTGGACAACGGGAATCGCGCGCGCGCGCAGGGGGGGCAGACCGGTTCCTAGGTGCCGCTCAGCGCGTACAGCTTGTCGTTCGCGGCCTTGACGTAGCCCATGCCGCCGCCGTCCTTGCTGGCCGACCCGGACACGAACTTTTGCAGGTATTCCTTGGCGCGATCCTTGTGCTCGTTCGAACGGCTCTGGTCGTACCAGTCCGAATAGGTCATCCCGCAGTTGTAGAGCGCCGTCGTCAACGCCGGCTCCAGTTCAAGGGCTTTCTTGAATTCCGCCGCTGCTGGCTCGAACTGCTTGAGATCCTTCAGCGCCAGCCCGTGCCCGTTGAAGCACTCGGCGCTGTTCTCGTTCGCGCGCACGCATTCGCTGAACACCTGCGCGGCCTCTTTTGCCCCGTCGTAGTCGAGATACAGGTGGCCCAGCGCCACGAACGGCTTGTCCAGCCGCGGGTTGGCCTCGATCGCCCTGCGCAGGGACGCGTCCGCCTCCTTGGGTCGTTCCAGGCTGAGGTACACCAATCCCAGCCTCCAGTGCGCCTTGAACAGCGCGGGATCCAGCTCGGTAGACTTCTTCAGGGCGGACTCGGCCTTGTCTATCTGCTTGGCCTCAAGATACGACTCGCCCAGATCGTAGAAGAAGTTCGAATTGCCGGGGGCCCGTTGGGTCGCCGCCTCGAAGGCCTCGATGGCTTTGTCCCACTTGCGCTGCTTCTGGTACACCTTGCCCAGGTTGTAGTGCGCCATCTCGAAGGTCGGATCCGTCTGGATCGATAGCTTCAGATCCCGTTCGGCCGAATCGTACAGGTTGTTCTTGAACTCGTCGGCGCCCCTGTTCGACAGCTCCATCGCCTTGATCCGCTCGCGGCTGCACACGAAGGCGTCGCAGGCGGGCATGATCACGCTTATCAGCAGCAGGGCTTTGAGGTAACGGTGCATCGGTCTCTCCTCGGTGACGGAGGTTCTGGCCACTTACTGCTCGGTCGCCCCGCCAGCCGGGGTGAAATTGAACGGGTAGGTCACGATGACGATGCCGCCGCCCAACGGCTTCGGGAACTCCCAGCGGCGGACCGCCTGAGCCACACAATTCTCGACGCGGGCGTTGCCCATGGTCGAACTTTGCATGACCGACGCAATTACCTGACCCGTCGCCGCAATCGTGAACTGAATCGCGATGCGACCGCCAAGTTCCGCCTTCTTGGTCAGCTCCTGCTCGTAGCAGTACTTCACCTCGTTGATGTGCCGGCGGATGATGCGACGGATGATCTCCTTGTCCAGCGACCCACGCACGTTGGCCTGGCCGGGGATAACGTCCGGTGCCTTGGCCCGCCGTCCGCCGAGACCACCCGCCCCGCGGCCGTAGCCCGAACCATTGCCGCCGCCGCCGCCCTTGCCAATCGTGCCCAGGTTACCGAGGCCGATGGTGCCTTCGCCCGTGCCGCCGCCGCCCGAACCGGTGCCCACCAGGCCCAGACCGCCGACGCCGTAGGCCTCGCCAATCTGGTTACCAATGAGGCCGCCCAGAACGTTTTCAGCGTCGTTACCAAGCGCCGTGTCCCGCCCGAAGATCGAGGCGATGTGCGAGCCGTCTTCCATCTTCAGGACCCCAAGGATGCCGGCGTTCTTCGCCTCTTCCTCGGCCAACTTCTTCGCCAGATGGGGATCGGGGTTGTCCTTCGGACCCTTCAGACCGTACAGACCTTCCTTGTTCTTGGAGGTCTTCTTGCCCATCTTCCCCTCTTCGCCCTTGTGGCGCTTGCCCTTACCACCCTGCTCGTCCGGGCCCTTCTGCTTGAGCCAGTCGGGAAGTTCTTCCTTCTCCTCGGGCGGCTTGATGAGGAAGTTGACGAAGCGATTGTCCGAATTGAAAAGATCCAGCGACAGCGACTTCGGGTCAGGGGGAACCGAAAAGATCATCAGCAGGAACAGCAGCAACGCCGCGGCCGACCCAACGGTATAGATCTGCTCACCCCAGCGCCAGACCAGGAATGGGATCTCCAGGGCGCGCGGCTTGGCGGTGGCGGTCAGCAAGAAGGTGCTGTCGCCGCAATCGATTCTGGCACGACCGTGCTCGGGCAAGGGGAAGCTGGGGCCCTTCTGTTGAACATACTGCGCCAGCGAAATGGCCTGGTTGTCGACAAGCACCTCACCGGCCATCCGGGGCGTGACGTTGATCAGGTAATCCGCACCCGAAGCCGCCACCAGCGCATGCGCCGAACCACCCAAGAATTCCGGATTCACCGGGGCGTCCGCGCCCACGTCGGCGCCAATCAGGTAGTTGGGATTCGTGAAACCACGCCGTTTGAGACCCATGTACGTCAGCGCAAGCCCCAGCGCAAAGCCGCCGAATACGATCAGATCAGTGGTTGCCGAGCGGTGCTGCCAGTTGAAGGTCTTGGATTCCTTGCCGCCCGCGACGTAGCGATCGAACTCGTCCTTTTCGCGGCCGACGCTGGAGACCGTCATTAGAAACACGCCGAGGGCAATAGCCAGCACGGCCACGCCGGCGCCCAGCAGGCTTTTGGCCTGGCTGCTGGTGGTCTTGGCCTGCGGATCGAACAAGTGTCGGGTATTGACCACAACCCCCCGGTACAACGCCTGCACCTCGATGGCCCGCGTCCCGTCGTGGACCTCCACCTCGGCAGCGACGGGATTCACAGCGCCACCACCACCGCCGAACGCCATCTGCGGCGCAGGTGCGGCGAAGGGTGACGGCACAGGGCCGCGCGCGAATGGGGCCGGGGCCGCGACTCGGGCGGCAGGCGCGGGGACCGGCGCAGGAACGTAGGGCGCCGGTGCGGCGGACTGCACGGCGGGTTCCGGCGCGGCGTAGGCCGCGGGCGCCTGGCGCGTCGGTACGGTGGGCTCGGCGAATGCCGACGGTGCGCCGACGGACGTCGCCTCGTCTTCGAGGAAGGTCACGACCACGCGCGCATCCCCGAAGGAGATCTCATCCCCCGAGTGCAGCCTGGCCTTGGTGACCTTCTCCCCGTTGACGAGCGTGCCGCGCGTCGAGCCCAGATCGATAAGTTGAACGTCATCGTACCCGTTGATCTCGATGACCGCGTGCATGCGCGAAACCGATTCGTCCTCGATGCGCAGGTGGGAGGAAGCCAACTTACCCACCTTGATGACCGCCTCGATCAGGATCTCTTCCTTTACGAGTTCATCCCCTCGGAAAACCTGGAACCGCAGGGGAAGCTTCACGTTGGCCATTCGCGTTTCTCCTTACTCGGACGGGGTCGTTCTGTTTGCTACACGTCTTCGAGCGACTTGAGCATCTCCGGGATGAAGTCCTTCCGGATCTCGATCAGGCTCGAATGCTTGGCCTTGCGGTCGACGTCCACCAGTTCCCCGTCAGGGCGCTGCAGATCGCCTTCCACCATGTCGTCCTCGAAATCGAAGACCGTCTTGGCCTTGTACTGGACGTTATCACCGCCCGATCCTGAAGCCGGGGCAGCAGCCGCCGCAGGCGCCTTGGCCTTCGCCGCCTGGGCAAACACCAGACCGGATGTCGCGGTCAGCGACACGAATGCGAGAGCAACCATGGCCTTCATCATCTGAGCTCCTTTTGTCCTGCGTACTGACAACGCGAACCCGCGATGGGTTCCCGAAATTCGTCTCACTTCGAAAGAGGGGGTGGGGCGAGACCGCCCGCAGGGGCCTTGGGCGCGCCCGCTGCCGCCGCTGGTGGAGGCGTGGTTGCGGACGCCCCGGCCTTCTTCTCCTGCTCCTGCATCTTCTTCAGCTCTTCTTCGTTTTTTCGCTGTTGTTCTGCATCTTTACGCTGAATCTCGTCGGCCTCTTTTTGTAGCTTGGCGGCGTCTTCCAGGGCCACGAACAGCTCGTCGATGTCCTTGATCCGCTTGCCCGCGTCCTTGCGCTGCTGGGCGGTCGCCCCGCTGCTGGCATGGCCCAAAAAGTCCCGGTAGTACTGCTGGGCCTTTTGCAGGGTCGGCTTGTCGCCCCCCTTGTAGTCCTGGTACAGAAGCCCCAGGTTGAAGTAGCTGGCTGGGTTCTGCGGATCCAGCTTCTGGGCCGACAGGTACTGCGCTTCGGCGTCGTCAACCTTGCGGCCGCCACGCAACGCCACCCCGAGACCGATGATGGCCTCGTAGTTCTTGGGCTGGGCCGCCAGGACCGCCCGGAAATTCGCCTCGGCCGTCGGATAGTCGCGGAAATTCAGGGCCAAGGCCGCCAGGTTCATGCGCGCTTCGTTCAACTTGGGATCGTTGTCGATGGCCTTCTTGAAGCTGGCGATGGCTTCGCTGACGCTCTTCCGCTTCAGCCAAACCAGGCCCATCGTATTGTAGACGATGGCCAGGTGGCGCTTCATCTCGGTCGTGTAGCCAGTCCCCTCGCCGCTTGCGACTTCCTTGGAAACCTTGGTCTCCTCGACGTCCTTCTTGGCCTTGCCCTTCTTGCCCTTATCGCTGCCCGTGTCGGCGCGTTCTTCCTCGAAGGTTCCCGTCGCAATTTCCCGCGCGCGGTTGACGGCCTGATCGCCCACCAGGCGTGCCATCTCAAGGTAGCCAAGATCGTAGTACAGGAAGCAGAGATTCGCGTACGCCTGCAGGTTGTTGCCGTCGAGGGCCAACACCGTCCGCAGGTGCAGAATCGCCTGGTTGGCCAGCGCCATATCAATCTTGCCGGACTTCCGGGCCCGGTCCCGAAGGATCTGCGCCAGGTTGATCCTTGCTGCGACCGAGCCCAGCTGCTTGTCGGCGTCAATCGCCCGCGTGAAATACGACTCCGCTTGACCAGAATCACCCTTTTGCCACGCGAGAAAACCCAGGCTGGTCAGTGCCGGCGCATAACGCTGGCCGGCCAGCTTCTCCCAGATCCTGGCTGCCTCTTCGGACTTGCCACATTCAAGGTACACAGACGCTTCGTTGTGCCGCGCCTCGACCAGCGACGGATTGTCGTCAGCCGCACGACGGAATGCCGATGCCGCTTCGTCACAAGCCGAACCACTGAGGGGCCCCGCCTTGCGCAGCTTCTGGTAGGTCGCCGTGGCTTTGGTGAAATCCGCCTTCTGATCGTCGCTGATGCTGCGCGCGGGACCCGACGACTTGGCTGTCACCGCCGCCGCCGTGGGTTCGGCCACCGTCTCGGCCGCCGCCCCGGCCACCCGGTCATTTTCGACCCCGCCCTGCCCCTGTGTTGACGGGTTCTGTCCGGGCAGTTGGGTCCCAGCGCAGCCAGTCAGGAACGCAAACGCCGCCGCCGCCATCCAGGAAATTGCCCGGTCCGCACTTTGATTCTGGGTCTTGATCATCTCGGCGCTCCTACTGCTTGGCCGCTGTTATGGTGGCCGCGGGTGGCAACTCGACCGTGACGGCCGCAGGGGTCATCAGCGTCGACACGTAACCGGCCTCGGGCCGCGCCTCAGACGCTAGGGGATATTCGGAGGGCTGCATCTGGTTCAGCTCGACCTCGCACATCCGTGACCATTCGTTGAACCAGGACTTCTCCGTCGCGGCCTTCAGACACAGCTCGTAGCCCTGAACGGCCTTGGTCTCAATCGGCTCGGCCTTGTCGACCAGGGCATCACAGAAGATTTCGCGCGGTCGGTTGCCCCACTCGTCCTGTTCCTTCAGATCCTTGGGGATCTCGGCTGTGTATAGCTGGTCGACAAAGTTCGCATAGACCTCGCCAATACGCGCCGACGCCGCGATGGTCCAGTGGGCGGCCTTGTATTCGAGGACGCGATCGTAGACGCCCTTCTTGTCGGCGCTGGGACCGGCCAGCTTGAAAGCCAGCTTCTCCTTGTCGTCGAGGTACTTCTTGAACTTCTTCGTCGACTCCTCAAGCTTCTTCTTCTTGGCAGCCGCCTTCGCCTTGCTGTCGTAGGTCGTCGGCTTCTGAAAATCGAGGCCCTCGGGGAACTTCACCTTCAAGAATTCCTCGTAGCCGGCCTCACCCTCGTAAAACACCGCACCCGCCGCCGCGTACGTCGCAAGCGCAATACGCTGTTGCTGCTCCGCTGGGCTGGCGCCGGGAACCTTCTTCGCGCCCTCGCCGTTCGCCCATAGCTTCCGCACCGTCGCGAAGTGATCCTGCGCCTGCTTCGCGCCCGCCTTGTTGCGTTCGAATATCGTTATCTTGGAGCGCGTAGGCGGGCCGCACTGGGTGCGGATTTCCTTGATGCGCTTCTTGCGGTCCTTGATCTTCTTGTTGATGTCGTAAAGCACCTTCTGCCGGCCGCTGGCGGTCACGCGCTGGACGTCGATGCACGCGCCGTTGACGCCGTCCTTCGGACACGCCTTCTTCCAGGCCATCTCGCCCAGTTTGAAATGGGCCAGAATCAACTTGTCGATGCCACCCTGCGTGCCCCAGCGTTTGATGTACTCATTCAGGTGGCGGGCCAGTTCGTCGTTCTTGTTCTGCTTTTCGTAGACGTCGCCCATCTGGAAAAACACGTCGGCGGCATCTCGGGGTTTGCGTGCCCCGTAGAACTTGATAAAGGCGTTCATGTCTTCGATCGCCTTGTCGAAATCCCCCAAACCAATGCGAAACACGGTCGCGTTTCCCAGCGCCGTCTCGGCGTCCTTCTCGCCCGGGAACTTGGTCGCAAACAGCTCGTAGTACTCGGCCGCCCGCGTGTAGGACGCCAACTGGTGATAGCCGGACGCAATCTTGTACTGCGCCTTCAAGGCCAGCGGATCCTTCGGATGCGCCTTGATCAGTGACTCGCGGACACGGATCGCCTGGCCGATCAGCCGTGCGTTCTGGTAGCACATCCCCGCGTCGTATAGACGCTCGGCGTGGCGGGGATCGTCGGGCAAGGAATCGGCTGCGGCCTCCATCGAACGGGCGCATTCCTTGAAGTTCTTCTCGGACTCGTAGCGCTTGGCCTCGATGACGTAGCTGTCGGTCTTGATCGTCACCATCTGTTTCTGGAACTCGGGATCCTTCATCAGCTGAGGAATCTTCATGAACTTGTCAGCCAGCGCGACCACCTCTTTGGAACGGTGGGTGATGTTCAAAGAATCGAGCAACAGGTTGGCCGAATAGACCGCCAACTCATGGTCCGGATGGTGGTCGACCACATCCTGGAACAGCTTGATGGCCTCGTCGAAGTGGTTGTAGTCGTAATAGATCCGGGCCTTGCGGTACTTGATCGTCACCATCTCGGGCGAGTTCGGCACGTATTTAATGTACGTATCGAAGGCCCCGATCATCTTCTGCTGGTACTCGGGGATCTTCTGCGCCTTGAAGTCCTTTTCGTCGCGCTTCTTGTCATCCGGCCCCGCGCCGCTGTCGTCCAGGTTCAGGGCGTTTTTCCACGAAATGACCGCGGCATAGGCCGCCTCCTTTAGCCACTTGGCCTTGGGATCGGGGTTCATCTGCACAACGCGCGTGTAGGCTTCGGCGGCTTCCTTCCACGCCTCGGTCTGGAACAGGACTTCCGCGTAATAGAAGGCCAACTCGTAGGCCTCCTTGTCGTGCGAGAAGTGATCCAGGTACTCCTTGTAGATGAACTTGACCAACTGGTACGTGTCCGGGTTCTTCGTCTTGGTCGCTTCCTTGTGCCAGATGAAGGCCAGTTCCTTGGTCGTGTCGCGGTAGGAAACCCGACATTCCTCCAGCACGTCTTTCTTCACACCTTGCATCTTCGACACATGTTCGTAGGCCGCGCCCAGCGCCTGGATCTGTTGCACTTGGTCGCGCTTCGTCCCCTGCGACAAGGTGTTGCGCACGACTTTGTTCTGCCATTCACAAATGCGCGGCGACGTTTCGTTCAGCGCCATCAGCTTGCGGTAGACCTTGGTGGAATCGGCGAACATTCCCTGTTCCCAATAAAGCTCCGCCAGCGCTTCCATCATCTTTGGGGCGAAATCACCGCCCCAGCGCAAGAAGAACTCCCACGCCTTGTCCGAATTGCCGACGCGGGCGTACGCCTTGACGATGTCCTTCTTCGCCTCGCGTTCAAGCGCCATGCGCTGCTGCTTGTTGCCGCCCTTGCCCTCTTGCGAGATGCGGACGACGCTGACGAAGATTTCAAGCGCCTTGGTGAAATTGCCCAGATTGATCCAGCACCAGCCCTTCTTGTAGACGGCGTAACCGTAGACATCGGACTTGGGGAATTGTTCGACCCGCTCGTAGAATTTCAGCGCGCTGTCCATCTCGCCCTTGGTGAAATAGAACTCGGCGAAGGACAGATACGCGTACGGAACGTACTTCGAGTTCGGGTAGTCCTTTATCAGGCGGTGATAAAACTCGCGTGCTTGGTCAGTCTTCTTCACCGAATCCAGCATGTACGCCAGCTTGTACAGGACCTCGTCCATGCGTTCGTACTTCTTGAAGCGCGACGCCGCAACGTAGGACTCGACCGCCTTGAGCAGCCACTGGTTTTGCTGATCTTCGAACCCCTTCTGCTGCTTCTGAAGACCGGACTTGGCGCCGGGCGCGGCGTCGAAGATCTTTTGGTCGAGAGAACGCGCTCGAAAATTGAAAAATCGCTGTTTTTCGGCATATAGCTCGGCCAGACGGAAATGAAAATCCGCCTTCTGGGGATCTTCGTCGCCGGTAATGCGAATCAACCGCTGCATCTGGTTGATCTGCTTGTCGTTCAGCTCCTGAATTTTGTCCTGACGACCCTCGACGAACTGGTCGATGGTCAGCACGGGACCCGAGGTCTTCTGGTCTTTGGGCGGCGCTGCCGGCTTCGTCAGGTTGGTTTGCGCCACCCCGGGGACCTCCGCCTCCTGCTTGCCGAACTTCTTCGCCGCCGCGGCGACTGCCAGCGTTGGCGACAGCGACGCCCCCATTGTCGCGACAAGCGACAATGCCAACATTCTTGTCGTGATCATGCTTGGATTCCTACCTTTGCGACGTTCATTCCGACGCCCCGGACCCGGCCCGCGCTATTGCGTGGGTCCAGCCGGTGCGCCTTCGGGCGCGCTCTTCTCGCATTTGTTGGTCAAACGGAATCGGTAATAACCAAGCTCGTCGCGCCAGTACTCGCCCGTGAAGGGCCAGAACTCGTGCTCATCATCGACCCGCACATTGCCGATTTCCTTGGACTTACCCGACCCTTGAATTTGCTGTTCCTGCACAATCTCCTGCTCCAGCGATCCCTTCTCACCCTGCAGAATTTCGTACTCGATCTTGATCACGCGCTTCATCAGTTGCGCCATCTCGCTCAACAACCGCGACACGCGCTGGCGGGCCAGCTCGCCGGCCTCGTTGACGACCAGCGAGCGCTGCAGGGTCACGTCAGTGTAGACGGCGTTCGCCACCGCGGTCGACTTCCAGGCAACGTCGGCCCGTTCGTGCTGAGCCAGCTCGCGGTCGAGTTCCTTCACGTAGTCAAACCGTTTGGCCAAGCTGCGATCGGAAATGACCGCCCTGATGGCGCGCTCGGTGGCGCCCGGCAAACCCGACTCGCCCGTGCGGATTTTTGCCGCCAGCTCAAAGAAGGCGTCGTTCGCGGCGGTACCGTCGTGGACCCGCTTGAGCTCCTGCGCCAGTGGCAGCACGCTGTCGTTGAACTCGGCGACGGCCTCATTGGCGCGGTCATAAAGACAGTTGTAGAAGTAGATGGTGGCCTTCACCGTCATCGCCTCGGCGACGGACTCGGGCTTGATGAAGTTCTCGAAGAACGGCGCCTGCAACGTGTGGATGTTGCCGAGGGCCTTTGAGTAGCCGGCCTGCTTCAGCATGAAGTTCGCCCAGGACGCCTCGAACAGGCTGTTCGGCCAATCATAGGAATCAGTCGACACACGGTCGAAGTACTTCACCGCCAAGTCGAACTGTCCCGTGGAGTAGAAGGTGCGAGCCAGCGACAGGTTTGCCAGATCCTCGAATGGTTTGGCTTTCGGATCCTTGGTTTCGGCGGCGGCCCGCAGGACCTCTTTGAAGGCCTCGACGGCCGGCTTGGCCTGGTACTCGCGCACGTGCGTGGCGCCCTCGAACAGTTTCGCTTGCACGTAAAATTCGCTACTGGGCGGGACCGCATTGAACAGGGTCACAGCCTCTTTGAACTTGCTCTTGTTGTAATTGTACTTGCCCAGAAGGAAATACAGCTCGTTGCGTACGCTTTCCATGGCCGGCTGGTCCAGCTCGGATCGATCGTACTTGCCGATCTTCTCAAGAATGCCTGCGGAATCAGGGACCTCGCGGGACAGGGATGCCAGCCACTTCAGGGTCTCGTTGTAATGGGCATGGGCGGCCCCCTTCTGCACGATGCGGTCGAAAAACGTGATGGACGCGGCATAAAACCGCAGCTTGTACAGCGTCTTGCCCATCATGAATTCGGCCTTCTGCTTGTTGGCCACGCTGTCGCCCGATTCGCCTTCCACGACTTTGAAAAGCTCGATCGACGCCGAATAGTACTCCTCGGTGTCGTAGAGCTTCGTCGCCCTGTCCAACGCCGGGGACGCCTGGTCGACCGGCGCGGTGACCTTGGGCTTCTTCTTCTGCGCCTGCGCCATCGCAGGCGGCGCGATGGCCAGCATCAAGCAGGAGATGACTACAAGCAGCGCGGCGTCTCGATCACGGCTCATGTCCAGACCTCTGTTGGGTGGCGCCTTCTCGACCAAGAAGACAGAAAAGAAGACAGGAAATGACGACGACTTTGAAGCTAAGTTCTCGGCCCGCGAGCGGTTTGCTGCCGTCCCCCCCCAAACCCACGCCCTGGCTGCCGCAAACAAAAATAATTTCCATAACTTAGGATGCCCAGCCGGGAGTCGTCCGTCGGGGAGGGATCACGGAAACCGAGCCATCGTATGCAGGGAGATCTGGGCTGTCAAGGCATAAGGCGCCTCATGTCACCCCGGGCCATGGTATATTTAACTATCTGTTTTTACACGAAAATTTACACGAAAACATTGTCGACACAGCGCGCTGACGCCTTGTCTCCGCGGGGCCAAATTGGGAGCCAGTGATTCGTTGTTGACACCCAAGAGGTGGCCGATAAGATGACGCCTCCTTTGCGGACGGGAGGAGCCCAGATGATCCCGAATTCGTGTGTCATCCGCCACAGGCGGCAGTCTTTTATTGATGGACAGTCGCGCTTTCTGGCGACCGCCGCACTGTTTCTAATCGGTCTTCTGGGTACCGGCTGCGAAGACAAGGCCATCGGCCGCGTCTGCGACGTGCAGGCAGACGGGGGCGCCTTGCAGGCAATGTTCAACGGCCAGGCCCTCGAGTGCCCGAGCCGTATCTGCCTGCGACCCTCGAAGGACAACACAGTCGCCAAATCCGTCACTACGACTGCCCTGTGTTCGGCCGAGTGTTCGAAGGACAGTGACTGCGACGGCGAAACGCGCAACGGCAACGTCGGCAGCGACCGCCGCTGCACCTCGGGCTTTGTCTGCGGCGTGGCCTTTGAGGTCGGCCCCCTTTGCTGCAAGAAGCTGTGCATCTGCAAGGATTTCATCAACATCCCCACGGGTGGTCTACAGCGCCCGGCGTCTTGCGATCCCGCCAAGTCCCAGGGCCAGTGTTCGAACATCTGATCGCGGCTTGACCGACCGCCGTTCGGCGACTGGCACCCGGGCCGAGCAGGTCGCGGTGCAACACCTGGAGGATCGGGGTCTGCGCGTCATCACGCGCAACTGGCGCCGTCCGGAAGGCGAGTTGGACGTCATCGCCGAGCACGACGGCGCCTGCGTATTCGTGGAGGTGCGGTCGCGAACGGGTTCCGAGCGCGGCCACCCGCTGGAAACGGTGAACCAGCGGAAGCAGGCCCAAATCATCCGCACAGCCAGGTTGTACCTGGATGCCACACCGGGATCCTGGTCAGCCTACCGCTTCGACGTCGTGGGCGTCGTCTTCACGTCGACAGGCGACGTCCTGGAATGCGTCCACATCGAGGACGCGTTCCAGGTGGGCGGCTGAACGCGCGGGCGCGGCCCGGGCTAGGTCGCGACTGCAGCGGGCGCGGCCACGGCGTCGGGCTGGGTGGCGCCAGCATCGACGATGGTCTTCTGACCCTTGATGCGGGCGGCGCGGCCCTTGAGGTCGCGCAGGTAGTTCAGGCGCGAGCGACGGACCCGCCCCTTTTGGACGATTTCGATCTTCTCGATGCGGCTGGTGTGCAGCGGGAAGATACGTTCCACCCCAACGCCGTAGGAGATCTTGCGAACCGTGAACGTCGCGCGGGCACCGCCTCGGTGCTGGCCGATGACGACACCCTCGAAGATCTGGACGCGCTCTTTGTCGCCTTCCTTGATCAGGGTGTGAACGCGGACGCTGTCACCAGAGCGAAACTCAGGGATGTTGTCGCGACGAAATGACTTCTCGATGTCTCGAATAACAGGGTTCTGGCTCATGGTCCGCTCCGGACGGGTATAACTACGTTGAACCTCGGCGGCAGTCAACTCCGAGGGTCGTGTTCATCCGCTTTTTCCGCCGCCGGGTACCGATTTTCCCTTGAACAGTCGGCTCTCGACCTCGGTGACGGGGTGCGCGACCAGCAGATCAGGCCGCCGTTCGTGGGTTCGGCGCAACGCCTCCTGCCGACGCCACCGTTCAATCTCGGCGTGGTCGCCCGACAGCAGAACGGGCGGCACGGGCAGGCCCCGAAATGCGGGCGGCCGTGTGAACTGCGGGTATTCGAGGCGGCCTGACGAAAACGACTCGTCCTCGATCGACTCGCTTTGGCCAACGACCCCGGGTACCAGGCGCGTCACGACCTCGATGACGACCGCCGCCGCAACCTCGCCGCCGGAAAGAACATAGTCACCGATGCTGAGAATTTCGTCCGCGTACAGGGACGCGACCCTTTCATCCACGCCCTCATAGCGTCCGCAAATCAACATCAGACGCTGGCGCGTGGCCAGTTCCGCCGCCTTGGCCTGACGCAAGGGCAGTCCCTGGGGCGACAGCAAGATGCGATGGGCGCGACCGCGCTGGGTCTCCACGTGGTCGATAGCCGCCGCCAGGGGCTCGACCCGCAAGATCATCCCGGGGCCACCGCCGTAGGGCGTGTCGTCCACCGAGCGATGCTTGCCCAGGCCAAAATCGCGGGGATTCGTGCGGTCGACCCGGACGATTCCGCTAGCAATCGCCTTGCCCAGCAAGCTGGCCGCCAGGAAGGAATCGAACAGCTCGGGGAACAGCGTCACGATCTCGACGTGCAGGCCCGTCGGTTCACTCATGGGTGTCCACCAGCAGGTACCCGGCGCCGAGATCGACCTGCCGGATAAAATCCGGGACCACGGGAACCAGGATTTCAGCCCCCCCCGCGTCCTTGACGGTGAGAATGTCGTGAGCACCGTTGAAAAAGGCCTCGGCCACCACGCCACGGTCGCGGCCCTCGACGTCCGTGACCCGGAGGCCCAGGAGATCTTCGACGTAGCACTCGCCCGAGGCCAGCGGGGGCAGGCTGGCACGCGGCACGTGAAGGTGCCGATGGGTCAGCAGGGCCGCCTGTTCGCGCGTTTCCACCCCGACAAAGCGCACCAGCAGATCGTTGCCCGCACGCCGGGCACCACGAAGAGTGGCCGGCGCGCGGCGGCTGTCCTCATCGGTCAGTACGACCTGCACCGGAAAGGCAACCCGCTCAAGCAAACGCCCTTGCGGGTTATAGAGCCTCAACGCCAAGTCGCCACGCAGACCATGAGGCTTGCCCAGCACCCCAAGCGACAGCGTGTGGGCGTCGGTCACGGCGACCCCCGAGACTATTCGAGGATCTCGAGAATGACCCGGCGACGAGTCTTGGCAGACGCGGCCGACAGCACGGTCCGCAACGCCTTGGCGGTTCGTCCCTGGCGGCCAATCACGCGGCCGAGATCAGATTCAGCCACCTTCAACTCGAAAACCAGGGCGTCTGATTCCTCGATCTCCTCGACCTCGACCTGATCCGGGTGTTCGACCAGCGAGCGCGCCAGAAACAGCACCAACTCACGCAGGGGCGGCGCGTTCAGGTCTCCAGCCAGGGGAGAGTCGGAACCCTCGGTCACAGGATCACGCTGATTTCGCGGAAGGTCGGCTGGCGACCGCTGGTGCGGCGGCCGGCGCGCGGCGTCCGGCGCGAATCAGCTCTCCCACTGTGACGCTGGGTACCGCGCCGACGGACAGCCAATGCTGCAAGCGCGCGGGGTCAACCTGTAGAGAAGCCGGATTGCGCAGGGGATCGTAAACGCCGATCTGTTCGATGAACCGGCCGTCGCGCGGACTGCGCCGATCGGCCGCTACCACCCGGTAGAACGGAGTTTTCTTGCTACCAGCGCGAGTGAGTCGAAGAGTAACGCCCATTTGTCAAAATCCTCAGGGAATCAGCGGGTCAAAGTAGTGGCAACGTCCGCGGGTGTCAAGCAAAGGTTCTGGTCCGGAAAATCTAACTCCGCGGGTGACTTATCAGAAGGGTTTCCGGGTAAGGTTGTGTCGGAACGCTTCCGAATGCGGCCCCTGCGAATCGTGACGCTTGTCTTCGGCGTTGTGGCGGCCGCCGCGCTGCCGGGCGACGGCGCGGGCGCTGTGGAGGCGGAGCGCCGCGCCACGATCTTCTACACCGGCGCGGTGCATGGCGTGCTGGAGCCGTGCGGCTGTACCAGCGATCCCTTGGGCGACATCGCCCGCATGACGGGCCTGGTGCGTCGGGCCCAGGCGGACAAGGCAGCGGTCCTGGTGGTCGATGCAGGAAATCTGCTGTATCCGCCGGGCGACGTGCCCGAGGCGAAGCGCCCGGCGGCCGACCTGCGCGCAGCCTTCTTGGCAAGCGAAATATCCAAGCTGCCCTTCGGGGGGGCGGCCTTGGGCGAAGCGGACCTGGCCGGTGGCTTCGACAAGATCCGGCCAAAACGCCTGGCCGCCAACCTGGAACCGGCGCCCTTTGTTGAACCCTCCCGCCTCATGGTGGTCGGCGGCATCAAGATGGGCGTGATGGGTCTGATTGATCCGCAAACGTCCGAGAAATTCGGCAAAAAGGCGCAGGATCCGGTGACGGCCGCGCAACAGGAGGCCACGCGCCTGCGGACGGCCGGCGCCGAAATCGTCATCCTTGTGGCCGCCCTCGAACGCGCCGAGGCGCGCAAGATAGGGCGGGCGGCGGCGATCGATTTCATCATTGTGGGGCGGGACGTTGGCGCCGGCATGAAACGTCCCGATGCCGTGGGCAACACTTTTATCCTGGCGCCCGGGGCCGAACTGGAACGCGTCGGTCGGATCGACATCGTGATGCGGGGGGCACGCCGGGACACCGCCGTCCCCGCGCTGCTGGACGCGGGGGGGCCGCAGGCGATGATTGCGCGGCGACAGGAAGTGGCCTTTGTCGTCGCCAACCTCGACAAAGATCTGGCCCGCTGGGCCAGCGATCCTTCGTCGAATCTGGCCTTCGTGGCCGCCAAGAAGCGCGAGCGCGACGACATGGCCAGCGAGGCGGCGCGCCTGGCGAGCGGATCATGGCAGGCCCCCGTGACAGGTTCCTACTTCACGAACCAGCTCATTCCGCTGACACGCGCGCTGCCGCGTGATCCGCGCATCGGCAGCGCCCTGCGAGGCCTAGACCGGGCGGTGGGCAAGGCGAATCTGGGCCGGGCCACGCCCCCGCCAGCGGCTGAGTCGGGCCGGGCGGCCTACGTCGGAGACGGCACCTGCGCGCGCTGCCACAAAGCGGCGACGGCGTTCTGGAAAACGACCGTTCACGCCCAGGCCTGGAAGACCCTGGTCGTCGCGGGCAAGGCAGCCGACTACGACTGTGTCAGTTGCCACGTCACGGGATTTGGCGAGGTGGGCGGTTCCAGCCTGGGCTTCACGAAGGCCTTGACCAATGTCCAGTGCGAAACCTGCCACGGTCCAGGATCTCTGCATGTGGCGGCGCGTGGGCTCGATGAGCCACCGACCGTTCACGCAGCGACGCCGAAAGATACCTGCCTGCGCTGCCACACGGAGAAACACTCGGACACCTTCGACTATCAGGCCTACCTGCGCGATGTGCTTGGACCAGGCCACGGGGCGGACGCCCGAAAGAAATTGGGGCCGGGTCCGACGGGGCGGCAACTGCGTTCGGCGGCACTGGCACGTGCTGCCGGAAAGATGTAGCTAACGGTGCACTTAGAGGCCCAGCGGGGCGCTGCCACCCAGAAGCTGGTCGAGTAACGCGCTTTCGATGTTGCCGCCGCTGACCAGGACGACGACGCGGCGACCCTGAAGCGGCAGCGCGTCCTCAAGCAGGGCAGCGATCGTGACCGCGGCCGAGGCCTCGCACACGACGCCGAGCGTGCGGTAGGCATACACAATGGCCTGGCGGATGGCTACCTCGCTAACCAGCACGACCTCAGGGAAGTAGTCCTTGGCCATCGCGTAGGTCCGTTCGCTGACGGCGCCTTCGAGTCCCTCGGCGAGAGTGGGGCCACCGTCGTAAACGACATAGGCGCGGCCGTCCTCCAAAGAGCGCTTCATCGCGCAGTTGGCCTCGGGCGAGACGCCCACCAGGCGAATTCCGCGCGGCACGACTTCCACGCCGATGCCGGCCGCGAGGCCCCCGCCACCGACGGGTGTGACAATGATTTCCACGTCCGGTAGCTGGGCCAGAATTTCGCGGCCGAGCAGTCCGCCGTTGCCGGCGATCACGTGGTCGTCGTCGAACGCCGACACGAAAGTCAGCCCCGGATCGCGCGCGACGCGGCGGCGCGCTTCGGCTTCGGCCTCGTCGTAGGTGGCGCCGGCCACCTCGACCTTCGCACCGAGGGCGGCGATGCCATTGCGTTTGATCTCGGGCGTCTGTGCCGACACCAGCACGGTCGCGTCGATGCCAAATGTCCGCGCCGCCAGCGCCACGCCAAGGCCGTGATTGCCCGCGGAGGCGGCGATGGCGCGCGTCTGCCCAGCCTGCGCCATGGCCGCGAGCCGCGCCGCCGCCCCGCGCAGCTTGAACGATCCGGTGCGTTGCAAGGATTCCAGCTTCAGCCAGACATCCGCGCCGATGCGACGGCCGAGAGCGGGGGCGGGAACCAGCGGCGTCACGCGCAGAAGCTTGCGGATGCGTTCGGCGATGCTGCCGCCGGTGACTTCCCGCCAGATATCAGGATCAAAAGCGCGCATCGTTGGCGACCCAACCTACCACGCCGGCCGCATGTGACGCCGGGGCCCGTTCGCGCTAGATAGGGACATATGGACGCGGGTTTCGTCGGCATCGACCGGCTGGTCCGGGCCGGCCACGTGGAGCCTGGTCAGCGGGACCGGGTGATCTTCCTGTGGGATGAGATCCGTCGGCTAAAGAGGGAGAAAAACGCGTTTCTGCCAGCCCATAACTACCAGCTGCCCGAGATCCAGGCGGTGGCCGATTACGTGGGTGACTCGTTCGAGCTGGCGGTACGCGCACGCGACATCAACGCGGGCCTGGTGGTGTTTTGCGGGGTACGATTCATGGCCGAGGGCTGCCACACGCTGGCGCCCCAGACGCCGGTCTACCTGCCCAGCTTGAAAGCGTTGTGCTCGCTGGCCGAGGTCGATGCGGACGACGTGGCCGAACGGCAGGAATTCCTGCGATCGTTGGGGCGAAATTTTGCCACCATGACCTACGTGAATACGTACGCGGACGTCAAAGCGATGTCGGACGCCTGCTGCACCAGTTCCAACGCGCCCCGCATCGCCGCGGGCCTGGGCGCGCCCGATATTCTGTTCGTGCCTGACCAGAACCTTGCGTACCAGGTGGCCATCAAGACGCGGCGGATGTACCTGCCGCCGCCGGAGGCGAACCGTTTTCATGCCGCCGAGTACCGCGCGCAGATCGAACCGCTGATTCGGCATGGCGAGCGCCAGGGTCTGGTGGGCAACGTATTTGCGTGGGAAGGCGCGTGCCACGTCCACCACCAGATGACGGTTGACGACATCGCCCGCATCCGGGCGCAGGATCCACAGGCCGTTGTGATCGTGCACGGCGAGGTGAAGCCCGAGTTGCAGCGGGCGGCCGACGAGGTCCTGTCCACGTCGCAGATGGCGCGCTACGTGGCGGCGCATCCGGAGAAGAGCCGCTACGCCATCCTCACAGAATGTGGCCTGGTGGTGCGGATGGAGCTGGACCATCCCGAAAAGCAGTTCTACAAGCCCTGCCGCCTGTGCCAGTACATGAAGGCCAACGACCTTGAGTCCGTCTACGAAACGCTGCGCGACGAGCCCGCCGACCGGCGCATCACACTACCCGAAGGTGTCCGCCAGGGCGCCGCGCGGGCGATGCTGCGGATGATTGAGCTTGCGGCCTGACGGCGTCCAGAATCTCGACCACCTCGGCGGATAGATCGTACTCGGCACTGCCGGTCACGCGGGCGCGGACGAAGTCGCCGGCCTTGGGGGCCTGGTCGCCGGCCAGCGTCAGGTAGACCTGACCGTCGATCTCTGGCGCCTGGCCTTCGTGCCGGCCCATCAGAACGTATTCGGACTCGTCGGAGGGGCCCTCGACCAGGACCTCTATTTCCTGGCCCTTCATCGCCCGCTGCTTCTTCCGGGAAATCTCGCGCTGGATGCGCAGCAACTCGCGGCGGCGCGCGTCTATCTCCTTGGCAGGCACGCGCCCGGGCAGTATCGCGGCGGTGGTGCCCTCTTCGTGCGAATAGTTGAACACGCCGACCCGGTCCAGTTCGGCCTCGCGAACGAACGCGCACAGCCGCTCGAAGGCTTGCTCGGTTTCCCCAGGGTGGCCCACGATGAAGGTCGTGCGCAGCGTAGCGCCCGGCACCTGCGTACGCACGCGCTCGACCAACTCGCGGACCAGGCGCGAACCGTGGCCCCGGCGCATCGACTTCAGCACGGCGTCGTCGATGTGCTGCAGCGGCACGTCCAGGTACTTGGCCACCCGCGACTCGCGCGCCATCACGCCCAGTAGCCCGTCTGTGACCGCGGTCGGATAGGCGTAGTGCAGGCGAATCCAGCGCAGGCCCTCGACCGCCGCAAGCTGCGCCAGCAACGACGACAGCTCGGGCGCGCCCGGCGCCTTGGCGTCCGGCAGGTCCGTGCCGTAGGTGGTCAGATCCTGGGCCACCAGGCAGATCTCACGAGTGCCGGCTGCGGCCAGGGATGCAGCCTCGCGCACCACCGAATCGGGCGTGCGGCTGCGCTGCGGGCCGCGCAGCTTGGGGATGATGCAAAACGCACAGGGGCGGTCGCAACCCTCGGCGATCTTCACGTACGCGGTATGCAGCGCCATCGACGGGCGGCGCGGCGCCAGATCGTCGTACAGAAACCGCGGTGTCTCGGCCACGTGCACCCGGCTGGTCTTGCCTGCGATGGCGTCCGCTATCAGGCCCACCTCGTCGGTGCCGATGAGGTGATCGACCTCGGGCATCTCGTCCGCCAGTTCCTTGGGATATCGCTGCGACAGACAACCGGCGACGACCAGGCGTTTGCAGGAACCGGATTCCTTGAAGCGCGCCATCGAAAGAATGGCGTCGATGGATTCTTGCTTGGCCTCGCCGATGAAGCCGCAGGTGTTGACGACGATGATCTCGGCGTCTTCGGCCTCGGCCACGACCTTGTAGCCGGCGTCGGCGGTGTGGCCGAGCATGACTTCGGTGTCGACCCGGTTTTTCGGACAACCGAGGGACACGAAATGGACGGTCTTGGCGACGGGGCGCTGGTCAGACATGCGGAACGGCGGAAGATAGCATGCCAGCCTGCCAGCATGCCCGAGGGCCCCGGGCGGCTGACGCGGGCGGCTACACGCCAGCTACGGGAACACCAGAACGTTGTTCTCGCCGTACGCGAGCGCCAGGGTTTCGACGTGGCGCCGGACGGCATCGCGCCGCGCTACGACGGCGCGGATCTCACTTGGGGTCAGGATCTCGAAGGGCGAATGGCGACCTTCCGAAAGCGCCTGCTCAAGGGCGGGGACGGAAATGCGCCCCAGGGCATCGTAAAGGCGCCGCGAAAAGCGCTGCGTCCGCCGCAGCACGGGGCGCGTTTGGTCGTTGCCCTCGGTGTCCAGAAAGAACGACATGGTGTTGTCCATGAAGTACAGGCGCTGACCGTCGGGAGACATCTTCATGTTGCCGCCCGTGTAGCGATCCGGATTCGACGCGACAAAGTCGAACACGACCAGGTCCGAGACCTGCGCCGCCATGGCTTCCTTGTGCGCGGGAATAGGCCCGCCCTGGGACAACCACAGGCCGCTGTCGGCCAATCCCTGTTTCGAGTCGAGCCCCGATTCCTTGATCTCGGGGATCCAGTACATCGCCACGCCATTCGTTCGACCGGCGGGGTCGAAAATCGTCTCGGCACGAATACGCGGCAAAGCCGCCAGGCTGTCGGGATGCAGGTGCGAGACAAGTTCGTCCCGCGTGATGGTCCGGGGCGCCGCGGGGGGAACCGCATTGAGACCAAGTAGCCGGTTCAACCGGTAGGCGGCGACCTCTTTGCGGGGAATCGTCTGCAGGTTGGTCTGCGCCGGTTTGAACGCCGCCCGCGACCCATCGGCAAAATCCAGCCGGAACGACAGGGTCGAGCCACCCTTGTTCACCTTCACCCGCACTACAGTCTGGGCGCGCACGCGCGCCAGCAACAAGTCGTCGGACATGCCCATGAAGGTGCCGGCGGGATCGTCGACGATGGCCAGGGGCGGCGGGTTCGATATCTCGCCGCGCGGGGGAAACGTGCGGGCGTCCCGCCACGATTGCCGGGCAGCGGAGGCCAGCGCCGTCGAGGCCGCCCGCAGCGCCCGACGCGAGACAAGGGTGCCACCCGCGACCGTCACCCCGACGATCAGCAACTCAGCGAGCACGTAGCGCCCCAGTCGCACGAAATGATTGTAGGACAAGTCGGTGCGGCCCGACAGATTTCGCCCCGTTGGCAGTGAAGCCGAAGTCAGTTCAGGGCTTGGCCGAGGGCCTCGTCGAGTTCGGTTTTGCTGGTCATGCCCCAAAAGACCTTGCGGATGCCACCGTCGCGCCCGATGACCACCATATGCGGTAGGGCCACCACCTTGTATAGGCCCCCGACGGTGCCATCGTCCCTGACCATGGGATAGGGCGCGGGTCTTTCAGTCAGGAAGTCACGAACGTCCTGCACGGTCGACGAGGGGCCGTCCGAATTGATGCCCACGATCTCGACGCCCCTGGGTTGCCAGTCGGCGTAGACATGATGCAAGGTCGGCAACATCTGCACGCATGGGGCACACCAGCTGGCCCAGAAGTCGAGCAACACCACCTTGCCCCTGAGATCGCCGAGGGCCACGGACCCGGTTCTTCCGTCGATGCGCGGCAGGGAAAAGGCCGGCGCCTCGCTGCCGCTGCGCAAAGGGCGAATGGCGTTCATATTGCGCGCGACCCAGCCGGCGTTGACGAACAGCGCGCCGCCGAGGACCGCCGCCAGCGCCGACGCCGCAACCCTGTCGCCCAGGCGCGCGACGACCGCGCCGGTAGCCACGGCCACGCCCGGCGTTCGCGCGCGCGCCGTGCGCACCGCCAGCACGAACAGCACGGTCGCCCACGCCAGCGCGGCACCATCAAAAACCTGGTGCAAAAACGGGGAAACGGGGCCGAATAATGCGTCCAGGTCCACCGTACGCAGCACGCCGCGGGCAGCGAAGAACGGGACATAGCAGGCCGCCCCCAACTCGATGTCGAGGGAGGGATCGCGCCTGCCCCGGCCCGCCAGGATGGTGATGCCCACGCCGGCGCCCACCACCACCATGACCGCCTCGCGCAGCTCTTGGCTGAACACCGCCAGCGTCTGGCGAAGAACCAATCCCGCGGACAGATGCGTGATGCCAAGGACCGCGCGAGCCAGATCTTCGAGGCGAAAACACAGCGCCCCAAACAGCACCAGCCACGCGGCATCACGCACGCCGCCGCCGCTTGCGTCTATGCGCCGCAGGGCCCGCGCCGGACTGGCCAGCAGGGCGCCCAACCGCGCCGGCAGCGGCGGTGCAATTGCGGCGATGGGCCGGGCCGCCACCCCGGCGTCAGCCACTGGCCGCCCGCTTCTGAATGAGCCGCTTCGCCGCGCCCGAAAGCGCCGCCGGCACGTTCTTGGAGCGCGACACGTTCTTCAGATCGTCAGCCTGAAGCTGGTTGAGAAAACGCATGGCGAAGGTCAGCGGACACTTGGGATTCTGGACCAGGCTGAAGCGCACCGCGTACATCTTGACCAGGTCGCGCTGGTTGGCAATGTAGCGAATGACCTCCTCGCACACCCCTTTGTTGGCGGCGATTTTCACAATCTCACCCTCGGTGATCTTGGGCGAACGAATCGCGGCCATGGCCACTATGCGATTGGGGTCACGAACGAGATTCTGGCGACAGTATTCGTTGCCCAGCGTGGCGAGGCGGATCTTTTCAAACAATTTGAGCCGAGAAAAATCGATGACGATGCTTTTCCTGGCAGGCGGCACCTTGGCGGGGGCTGGCCGCGCCGGAGCCGCCACCGCGGACACCGGCACGGGAGCGGGCGCAGCAACGGGCTCGGGCGGCTCGGCCGCGGGCTGATCCTCCAGCACGGCCGCCACCATGTCGTCAGCGACGGTGGCCGTCGATCCGGCCGGATCTTCGCTGATCGATCGGACGATCTCGTCGTAGGCCGGGATGCCCTCGACGCGGACGCCGTTGCGCGCGCACAATTCGATGGCCCGGCTGACGGAAGACATGCGCGCCTGTGCGTTGAAGTACAGCCCGCGCAAGATGGCCGGACAGCGCAACAAACGGGCGTCGTTCTGGAAGATGATCTCAAGCTCCCGCTCGGCCAGGCGCGCTGCCAACGCCACAAAGGTCTCGTCGGCGGTGGCGCGATTGAGAAGCACTTTCTCCAGGGCATCCGATCGGTTGGGAGCCAGATTCAGCGCAAAGAAATGCAACACCGTCGCCGGCAGCGCCTCGGGCAACGAGGCCAGCAGCACCCGGTCCGGCAGCGCACCGGGCGCGCTTTCGGCCGCCGCCTTCACCGCCGGGTCGGCGTCGAAGGACATCTGATAGATCGCAATCAACAGCTCGGCGGGCCGCAGGGCCGCGATGCCCTTGACCGCCATCAGCTTGGCCGGCGAGGCCCCAGACAGCAGCTTGGCCACGGCGGGTGGCAAGGCAGCCACGCCAAGCGGGGTCAACGCCAGGTCGGGCAAAGCCGGCGCCGGATCAGCCGCCGAATCAGCTTCGGTTTCTGTCATGAAGGATCTGCAGCCCGCGCAGGGTCAGTAGTTCGTCGCAGTCCTGGATTGTGGACGATTCTTTGGCCACCAGGGCGCCGAGACCCCCCGTCGCCACCACATGCGGCGCAAAATCGACCTCGGCGCGAATGCGCGTGACCAGCGCGTCGACCATGCCGGCGTAGCCAAACACCAGGCCCGACTGGATGCTGGCGACCGTGTTCGTGCCGACGACCGAGCGCGGCCGGACGATCTCGACGCGGGGAAGCTTGGCGGTGGCCCGGAAAAGGGCGTCCGCCGACAGCATCAGGCCCGGGGCGATGATCCCGCCGGCGTATTCCCCACGCGCGGTCACGACATCGAAGGTGGTGGCGGTGCCAAAATCGACGACCACGGCGCCCTCGGGCCAGCGCGCGTGGGCGGCAACGGCGTTCACAATGCGATCAGCCCCCACTTCCCGTGGATTCTCGTACAGAATTGGCATCCCCATCTTGAGCCCCGGACCCACCACCATCGGCGCGATACCCACGTACCGCGCGAAAAATCTCTCCATTGGCGAAGTCGCGGGGGGCACCACCGACGATATAATGCCGGCCGTGACATCGCCCATGTTCATGCCGCCCAGCTCGAACAGGCCGCGCATCAGCACGCCGTACTCGTCACCGGTCCGCTCCATCCGCGTCTCCACGCGCCAGTCGATTCGCAGCGCCTCGCCCGTGAACAACCCGAAGACGGTGTGCGTGTTGCCAATATCGACCGCCAAAAGCATGCGGGCGCCATTGTATCCGCAAAACCGGTTTGGTTTTCGCGCGGAGCCCAAAACGCTGTTTCTGCTGGCGGCGCTTTGTGCATCCTTCGTTCTTGGCGCCTGCAAGAAACGCCTGGACGACCCCGACGATCGCGGGCGCCTGCTGCGCGTTGCCGCGCGCCTGGAAGAGGCCTACGCGAACGCCCCCCTGCCCCCGCTGACCGAGCCCACGCAGCTGGCCGAGCGCCTGTCCAAGTGGGACGACTTCCGGGCGTGCACCATCAAGACCTATGTCGCGCGCAAGCGCCAGGCCGACGCGCGCGCGCGCCAGGGCATTGAGCGGCCCAGCCGCCACGGCAGCATCGGCGAGGAAACCGTCGAGGAATGCATGGTCCAGGACGCCGTCGTCAACAAAGACGCGTCGCTGTGCGACCGCCTGGCCATCGACTACACCGGTCCGAGTGGCGAGGTCCCGTTAGCCGCCGTCCGCTGCTGGGACACCCGCGCGCGGGTCCTGGGCCTGCCCGACGAGTGCCCCGTGGTGTGGATGCCTGGCGACGTCGCCGCGCGAAACCCCGAGTGCGTGGCGCTCGCCCGCCGCGACGCCAGCCTGTGCCCATTCAGCGAAAGCCCCGGCCGCTGCCGGGCCCTGCTGACCGGCGATTCGGCCGCGTGCACCAGCATCGATGCCGCGCCCGATTGTCCGCTGGCCCTCGACTACTGGAACGGCCTCATCCCCGCCGGGTCTGGCCCGCCCCTGGTCGCGCCGCCCAAGGACAAGCCCTGGTCGGCCACCTTCGACATCGAATGGACGCGGAACGAGCAGCCCCATATGCGCATCGAGGGACCCCAGCGAAGCTGCGGCATCTCCTGGCCCGCCGGCAGGGCGCGCAGTGGCCCCCCGGAAAACACGACGGCGTTTTGGGGCGCGAATCTGCCGCCCGAGGCGGCCCAGATCACCTGGAAGGAAGGTGCGCCCGCCATCAAGTTGGCGTTCGTGCCCGGGGGCGCCCTGTCGGGAACACGGCCCCTGCAGATGGCCGGCCCGGCGGCCGCCGCGACCGTGATGGTCGTGTGGCCCGATCCGCGCGCGTTCCGCCGCTGCGCCCCCGCCGCGCACAGCACAGGCGAGGTGCGCTTCGACGCCGGCACCGGCCAGCCCGGATCCGCCGTCACCGGCACCGCCGACCTCAAGAAGCTGGCGTGCAGCGACGGCACCGAGATCGATCTGCAGGCCAAATTCCGACTGGTCATTCTGGACGTCCGATGAGCGGGGCAACCGGCCGCCGCGCGCGCCAGACCCGAACCCTGGGCCTGCTGGCCGGTGCCGCCATCGCGATCTTCGGCGCCTTTTGGCTGCTGGATTTCTTTGTCTTCGGCGCCTGGCTGGGCGACCGCCCACGCGTTGGGCCGCTGGGCCTGCTGTTCCAGTTCGACATCGTCACCGTGCAAAGCGCCCTCGCGGGACTGTCGCAGGTCATCGTGGCCGTGCTGGGCATTGCGATCACGGTGGTGTCGATCGTGGTGCAAATGGCGGCCACGCGCTACAGCTCGCGCATCGCCGAGATGTTCTTTCGCGACCGCACCAACCTGACGATCATGGGTTTCTTCGTGGTGGCGTGTCTCAACGCGGTGTGGGTCAGCGTCGCCTTCACCAGCCACTACATTCCGCGCGCCACCATCGCGATGACAATGACCGTCGTAACCGGCAGCGTGCTGCTGTTGATCCCGTACTTCGCCCACGTCTTTGCGTTCCTGGATCCCGAAACAGTCATCCAGCGCATCGGCCAGCAGATCCTGGACGCGGCGCTGGGCCACGGCCGCGGCATCACCGACCAGACGGACATGCCAGGCCGGCAAGGCATCGCCATCGCCAGCATGGAACAGCTGGCGGACGTCGCGGTAAACGCCCTGGCGCAAAAGGACAAGGTCATCGCCTCCCATTCTGTGGCGGCATTGCGCACGGTTCTGGTCAGCTACATGGGACCGAAGCGCACGCTGCCTGATGACTGGTTCATCGTCGGTCCGAAGATTCGCAGCAATCCCGACTTCATCGCCCTGGCCCCCGAATCCGTCGCGGATCTCGAATCCAACCGCGTGTGGCTCGAATGGAAAGGCATGCGCCACTTTTGGAGCGTTTTTCTGGAGGCGCTCAAGCACCTGCCCGAGATGGCGCACGTCGTGGCAATCGAAACGCGCTACGTCGGCGAGGCCGCCATCGCGGCCAACGATCGCGCGGTCATCGCTGTGACGCTGAAGTTCTTCAACACCTACCTGCGGGCCGCCCTGAACGCGCGCGACGTGCGGGCCGCCTACAACATCCTGAACCAGTACCGGCAGCTTGCCGAACGTGTGATGCAACAGGGCCTCGACGACCTGACGCTGGAGATCGGCCGGCACCTGAAGTACTACGGCCAGACCGCGCATGGCATGGGGCTGGGCTTCGTGACCGAGACGGCCGCGCACGATCTGTCCGCGCTGTGCGAGCGCGCGTTCGAGGCCAAGAACGCCTTGCACGACGCCCTGCTGCGGATCTTCTTGGAGGTGGACAGGGAAGCCGAGACGTCCGCCCAGGAGAAGGCCCTGCGCGGCGTTCGGAAGGCGCAGGTCAAGCTGGCCACGTATTACCTGCTGCACCGGGCGGACGCCCACGCCCGTGCGATCTGGCAAGATATGCGGCACGAAAGTGCGGCCCGCCTGCGGTCACTGCGCGACGAGCTGGGCGGCGTTTCGTCTAAGGATTTTTGGGAAGTGACCGACCGGGGCGTGAATTTCGACTACCTAGACGCTGCGCGCAAGGAGCATCTGACGGCGTTCTTCGCCTGGTTCGACCTCGACACACCCTGACCACGCGGCGCCCACGCGTGTTGCTGTACAATGCGTGAGCCCCGGCGACAAACGCCCCATGACGACCCTGGATCACAGTTTCTCCGACGACGCGGCGGACGAGGGTTCGACCATCGGCCGGCCGCTGGAATACCATTTCCACCCCGAAAGTCCGCGCATCCTGGTCGTCGATGACGAGCGCGTGATCCGCGAGATCCTGTCCGACTTTCTAAGTCTGGAAGGCTACCTGGTCCGCACCGTCGAGGACGGCGCCGAGGCATTGAAGGAACTTCAGCGCCGCAGCTACAACCTGGTGATCTCGGACCTGAAGATGCCCAACATGGGCGGCCTCGAACTGATCGAAAAGATCACGTCGCTGGGGATCCCCGTGCTGACCGTCATCATGACCGGCTTCGGCACCGTTGAAACGGCCATCGAGGCCATGAAGCAGGGCGCGTACGACTACATCCTGAAACCGTTCAAGGTCGAGGAGGTCGTGCACATCGTGCAGCGGGGCCTCGACCGGCAGCGCCTGCAGCACGAGAACATCCGCCTCAAGGACGCCCTGTCCATCTACAAGATCAGCGAGGCCATCGCCACGTCGCTGGCGGTCGAGAAGGTCCTGGACCTGGTGCTGGACGCGACGCTGGATGCGGTCGACGCCGACGTGGTCAGTTTGCTTCTGGAAGAAGCGACCTCCGACCGGCGCGTGAACGATCCCCCCGGCCGCTTCACCGAACAGATGCGCAAGGTCGCCCCCGGCGCCGACCCGAACGAGACGGCCCCGGCGCTGAATCTGGACGAGGTCATCCCGCTGTTCCAGGAAGACAAGCCCCTGCTGGTCCATGGTGTGCGGTCGCACCGGTTCCTCGCGTCGCCGCCGCAAAAGCGACTGGTCAGTTTTTGTTCCATTCCCCTGAAGCTCAAAGGCCGCATCATCGGCATGCTGAACGCCTACAGCTACCGCAAGGGCGCCAAGTTCAGCGAGGGCCAGCGCAAGATGCTGTACGTCCTCGGCAGCCGCGCGGCCGTGTCCATTGAAAACGCGCGCCTGTACGAAAGCCTGGTGTCGGCGAACAAGGATCTGACGCGCGCCAACGTGTCGCTGGAAGAAAACTTCAAGCAGACGATCATTGGGTTTGCGCACGCACTGGAGGAATCCGACCGGTACACGCGCGGTCATTCGGAACGCGTGGCCAACTACGCCCGCCTGATTGCCATTGGCCTGCGCCTGCCGCAGGCCGAAATCGAAACCATCGTGAAGGCGGGCCTGCTGCACGACGTGGGCAAGATCGGCATCCGCAACGATCGCCTGAATAAGCCCGGCAAGTTGACCCCGGAAGAGCTGGCCATGTTCCGGTCACACCCCGCCAAGGGCAAACGCATCCTGGAACCCATCCCCTTCATGCGCGACATTCTGCCCGGCTGTTACTGCCACCACGAGGCCTGGGACGGGTCCGGTTACCCCCAGGGCCTGACCGGCGATCGTATCCCCTTCATTGGTCGTATCGTCGCGGTTGCCGACGCCTACGATGCAATGACGTCAGACCGCGCCTATCGCAAAGCCCTGCCCCATGAAGTCGCGATCGGCGAAATCGAACGCTGCAGCGGCATCCAGTTCGACCCCGAAGTGGTCCAGGTCTTCATGCCGCTTATCGAGGACTACCGGAAGCTGGAAACCGCCGCCAGCCGCGCAATCCCGCGCTAGCCAAGCCGGGAGCCTGGTGATGTCGATCAACAGGACCGCCTTGCACTCAGCCTGATGGTCGCCCTGAACGAAAAACCGCCCGGGGACCGGCTGTTGCCGATGCCCGGGCGGTTGATGTTACAGGGTACTGACTAGTTGCCGGTGCCGGTCAGGTCCATCGTGACCGAACTGGCCGAGCCGGGCCAGGTCACGACGATGCTGCCGGTCTTCGCGCCCGCGCTGGTGGGGGCGAAGCGGCCGACGATGGTGCAGGTCCCACCAGAAGCCAGGGTCACGCCGGCGCAGCCGTCGGACTTGATGGCGAAGTTGCCACCGCCGTCGTTCAGCAGGGTGCTGAGCGTGCCGGTCGCCGGCGAGGTCGCGTCGTTGGTGATGGTGAAGCTGATGTCACCCTTGTTGCCAACCGTCACGGTGCCGAAGGTGCCCGCCGTCGGGGTCGTCAGCGCAGAGACGCCGCTGCCCAGCGTCGCGGCCGTGATGGCCGTGGCACCGTTGGCGCCCACGACGTTGACCGTCGCGCCGATGTAGGTCCCGACAACCTGCGGGGTCAGCCGCACTGTGACGGTGCAGGTAGCACCACCGGGCAGATTGACCGGGCAGGTGTTGGTGACGATGGTGAAGCTGGGGTTGCTGGTCGTGATGACCAGATTCGAGGTCGCCACCGCGCCCACCAGGTTCTTGACTGTGTAGTCGAAGTCAGTCGCCCCGACCGCAGAGCCCACTGCGCCCGCAGCGAAGTTGTGCATGTCGGGCGTGATGGACAAGGACGTCGGGTTGCGACCGATACCAGTCAGGCCGAAGGTCACGTCGCCACCGCCGATGCCGGCAGAGATGGTAACCGTGCCGACCTTGGTGTTCGACGTCGTCGGCTTGAGGGCCAGACCGAAGGTGCAGGAGCCGGCGGCCGGCAACACCGCTGTGCAGGTGTTGTTCTGCAGCAGGAACTGCGAGGCGTCGGCACCCGTGATGGCCACGCTGGCGGCCGCGGGGGTCGCGACCTCACCCACGTTGCGCACGGTGATAAGCGTCGTCGCCGAGGTGGAATCGACCAAAACCTCGTCGAAGTCGATGGGGTTCGTGGCGTTATCCGCCGTGATCTTGGCAGGCTGAAGGACGGTGCCCGACAGTGCCACGGTGGCGATTCCGGCCGCGCCGCCGTCAATAGACAGCGTGCCCGTCAGCAAGGTGCCGGCCACGGCGTTGCCCGCCGGCGTGAAGGTCACGTCAACCGAGCAACTGGAACCCGTGCCGCCGGCATTCAGGATGGCGGTGCAGGTGTTGGCGCCGACCGTGAATGAACCCGATACCGTGACCACCGGGACCCCGGAGGCCACACCCGTCTGCGGGTTCGAGACCTGGGTCGTGGTGGCCGCCGACGAGGCACCCGCCGCGACCGAGCCGAAGTACTGCGGCGTCGGCGAGGCGATGAGACCGGTGCTGGCGACCGCCCGGCCCGTCAGGCCGACGTTCTGCGTGTCGTTCGCCGAGCCATTGCCCGCAAGCTGTACGCGGAAGTTGGTGGCCTTCGTGTTGCCCACCGAGGTCGGGTTGAAACGAACCAGGTAGGTGCAGAAGGCGTTCGGCGCCAAAGTGATGCCCGCGGTGCAGGTGCCCAGACTGGTGATGGTGAACTGAGTGACGTCGCCACCGGTGAAGCTGGGCAACAGAGCCGTGCTGGTCACGCCGCCGACGTTCGTCACGGTGAAGCTTTCGTCGCGGCCGCTGGCAGAGCCCACCCACACCGTGCCGAAGTCACGGGCAAGGTTCGAGGTGAAATCAAGCACAGCAATGCCGAGACGCGCGCCGGTCAGCGTGACGCTGGCGTTGACGTTCGTGCCGGTGACGCTCAAGGTTCCGGTGGGCGCCGTCTGGCTGGTGTTGCCGGTGCCGGTGATGAAACGCACCGTGATGTCGCAGGTCGCACCCGCGGCGAGCGCCGCGCCGCAGTTGTTGACCTGCAGGAAGTAGCGCGCATTGGCGGGGGCGCCGGCCGTGCCCGTCAGCGAAACCGACAGCGGGCTGGTCAGGGCCGTGCGCTGTCGTTCTTCACCGTGAACACCTGGTCGGTGTTCGTGGCGCGGGCTTGGCCGCCGAAGTCGAAAGGATTCGGGGTGATCGAAATCGGGTTAAGCGCCGTCGCCGTGAGCGTTGCCGTCACGGTGCCGCCGGGGGCTCCTGTCACGCTGACGCCGCCAGGTCGACTGCCGGGGTTAGACCCAGCCGTCGGAGCGAAGGTGACAACGATGTCACAGGTGTTGCCGCCGACTACGCCCGTGAGGGTGGTGGTGCCACTGATGCACGTGCCACCGAGGGAGTAACCGCCCGAGTTGGTGAGGGCGATCGTCAGCGCGCCGGAGGTCCCGGCGCCGACGGCGTTCGTTACCGTCAGCGTCTTGGGGCCGCTGGTCGAGCCGGTGAAGATGCCCGCGAAGTCCAGGGTGCCCGGCGAGATGCTGAGCGACGAGTTGGGCAGGCCCTTGCCGCTGAGACTGGCCGAGACGCTTTCGCCCGGCGTGCCGCTGACGGTGACCGTCGCTGCCTTGACGTCTAGCGCGGTCGGGATGAAGCGAACCGTGAAGCTGCAGGTGCCACCGGCCGCCAGGACCTCGCCAGCGCAGCTGTCGGCCGTGACGGCGTACTGGTCGCGGTTTACGCCCGACAGAACGGTGCTCAGAGTGCCCGTCGTGGGGACGTCGAGCGCATTGGCCACCGTATAGGTGATCACGTCGTAGGATCCGAGCACAGTGTCAGCGATGCTGTTGACGAGGGGGTGCAGGGGGTAGGCTGCCGAGATCGTCATCGGGGCGACCGCGTTGCCGGTGACGGGCATGTCGACACGCTCTTTGGCGCCGCCCGTGACCATCAGGGTGAAGTTCTTGTTCGCGCCCGAGGTGGTCGGGATGAACTTCAAGGTCACTGAACAGGTGGTGCCAGCGGCAATCGAGTTGCCGGTGCAGGTGTCCGGAAAGCCAGGGATAGATGTTGTGAACTGATTGCTCGCATCAGAGTTCGTGACGAGCGGGCCGCAGGTGGCGCCACCGGCGGTGCAGGTGACCACGAAGGTCTGAAGCGGGCCGCTGATGACGCGAGCCGGATAGGAGCCCGGGCCGAAGTCGCGCCCCGACGGCGAGACGGTCAGCTTGGGCAGGCCGTTGCCGCTGAGCGGGACGCTGCCGCCAACAACCGCTGCGCTGCTGATGTCCAGCGTGGCCACCTTGGCGCCGATCGCAGCCGGACGGAAGCGCACCGTGATGCTGCAGTTATTGCCCTGTAGAAGCTGACTGCAGGTATTCGCGGTGACGCTGAAGTCGCTGGCGTTGGCGCCGTTGAGGCTGACGTTGATGGCGCCGGTGTTCGGCGCGCCGTTGTTGGTCAGCGTGAAAGTCTGGTCGCTGAACGAGTCAACCACGACGTCGTTGTAGTTCTTGGCGGCGGGGGCCAGCACCAGCGAGGCCGGGTCGACGGCGTTGCCGGTAACCACAATAGTCAGGCTGGAGCCCGGCGTCGCGCTGACGTTGATCTGGGCCGTCTTGGGGCCGACCGGTGCGTTTATCGGGGGGCTGAAACGCACAACCACGGTGCAGGTCGCCGCGGGAAGCAGCGTGGTGCAGCCGTTGGTAACCGTGAACTGGTCGGCATTCGTGCCCGACAAGGTGGCCGCAATGGTGCCGGTGGCGACCATGCCGTCATTCTTGATGGTGATCGAATTGGTGGGGCTGTTGCTGCCGGTGGCGATAGAACCAAAGTCCACGGTGCCGGTCGGCGAGGCAGACAGACTGGCCGGGGTCAGGGCGTTACCCGCCAGGGCCGCGGACGCGCTGCCGCCCGGATTGCCGGTAACCGTCAGGCTGGCAGACTTGGCCCCGGCCGATGTCGGCGCAAAGAGCACCGAAATCGTGCAGCTGGCACCAGCCTGCAGGGTCGCGCCCTGACAGCTGTTTCCGCCCGAAGTGACGGGGAACTGGGTCGGATTGGCACCACCGAGGGCGGTGTTCAATGCCCCCGTGGCCGAGCCGCCGGTGTTGGTGACGGTGAAGGTCGTGGCCGAGCTCATCGAGCCAACGGTGACGTCGCCGAATGCCTGCGGGGTGGGGCCAATCGACAGATTACCCGGCTGAACGCCGGTGCCATTGAGGACGGTGGCCGGGCTGCCGCCCGGAGTGCCACTAACCGTGAGCTTGGCCGTGCGGGCGCCGACGGCGGTGGCGTTGAAGCGAACCTCGACCTGGCAGCTGGCGCCTGGGGCCAGGGTACCCGAACAGCCGGCACTGACGATGGAGAAATCGTCCTGATTGGCGCCGCTGATGGCCGTGGTCAGGGTTCCCGAGTCAACGTCGCCTTCGTTCAGGATTTTGATGGCGACAGGCTCGCTGCTCATACCGACGACAACAGAGCCGAAGGTGTGCAGGTTCGTATTGACCGTCAAGGTCGCGGGCTTCAGACCGGTACCGTTCAAAGTCGCATCCAGCACCGTGGTGGTGGAGGTCGACGTAAGGTGCAGGGCTGCCGTGAGGGCGCCAGACTTGGCTGGCTTGAACTGGACCTGAATGGTGCAGGTCGCAGCCGGGGCCAGGGCGGCGGCACAGGTGCTGTTCGAAATGGCAAACTGGCTGGAGTCGGTTCCGCTGATCGACGTCGCGATGCCAGTGGCCGGCGCGCCGCCGCTGTTGCTGACGGTGAAAGCCAGCGCGGCGCTGGTCGCCCCGACGATGGTCGCGGGGAACATCTGAACGGTCGGCGTCACACGCAGGCTGCCGGCCGCGATGCCGGTGCCGCTGATTGCGGCCGCGGCGGTGGCGCCACTGGCGCCGATGATCTGGAGCATGGCGGATTTGGCACCCACCGTGCTGGGGTTGAAGCGTACGGAGATCACGCACTTGGCGGCCGGCGCGAGCGCTGCCTGGCAACCGTTGGCGGTGACCGTGAAGTGCCCCGCATCGACACCGGCCAGGGCCACTGTCGGGACGACGGTGTCAGAGCCGCCCGTGTTGGTCACGGTGAAGTCCGTCTTCAGGCTGCTTTCCATCACCACCACGGAACCGAAATCCTGGACATTCGGCGTAACCGAGAAGGCGGCCGGGGCCACGCCCGAGCCCGTCAGGACGGCGGTGGCCTTTTCAGCGCCCTTGCCCAGAACCTGCAGGGTGGCCGTTCGCGCGCCCGCGCTGTCCGGCGAGAAAGTGACGCCAATGGTGCAGGAGACGCCGGGGGCGAGGGACGAAAGGCAGCCGTTGGACGCAATCGCGAACTGGCCCATATCGGCGCCCGTGATCGAAGGTGCGATCGGTCCGCTGGGACCCGCGCCGGTATTCGTTACGGTGAAATTGATGACCGCGCTGCTCTTCATCTGCTCGACGGTCTTGAAGTCATACATGGCCGGAGAGATGCCGAGCACGCCCGGCAGGGCCGCGTCTGGTGCCGGAGGCGCGTCAGCCACTGGGGCCGCGTCGACCACCGGCTTGTTCCCGCTTCCACTACACCCGATGCCCATTAGCAGGGCCGCGAAGCCAACCCCAGCAGCGCGAAACAGTCGACGGTCTACACCAGAACAAGTCATTGAATAGCCTCCATCCAAATTTCAGAAGTCGCCGCGAGCGCTCGCAAGCAGCATGCCGACGCATTTTCAGGTGTTTGGCGAAGGAAGCAAGAAAAAAGTTAAAAAAAACGTGGGACGTGGAGTGGGACGTGGACTGGTGTCCTGCGGCCCCGACGCGAAGGTGTCGACCCGGAGGCGTTGACTTGATAGCGTGCGGCACGACTATGGACAAGATAGATAGCCCAGCTGCCCCGCCTGCCCCGCCTGCCCCGCCTGGACCGCCTGGACCGCCTGGACCGCCCGGGGCCCCGATGGGGTTGAAGATCCCCGTCGCGATCGAGGAGGAGATGAAGTCGTCGTTCATGGACTACGCCATGAGCGTCATCGTGTCCCGCGCGCTGCCGGACGTGCGCGACGGGCTCAAGCCTGTACACCGACGGATTTTGTTCACGCAGCACCAGACGAACAACGTCTGGAACCGCGCGTACATCAAATGCGCGCGCGTCGTCGGGGACGTCCTTGGCCGTTTTCACCCGCACGGGGACACGGCGGCGTACGACGCGCTGGTGCGCCTGGCGCAGGACTTTGCCATGCGGTACCCGCTGATAGACGGGCAGGGAAACTTCGGTTCTGTCGACGGCGATCCGCCCGCCGCGTACCGGTACACCGAGTGTCGGATGGAGAAAATCGGCCAGGAATTACTGGCCGACATCGACAAGGAGACCGTCGATTTCAAACCGAACTACGACGACAAGGAGACGGAGCCGACCGTTCTGCCGACCCGGATTCCCAACCTGCTGGTGAACGGGGCCTCGGGCATCGCGGTCGGCATGGCGACCAACATCCCGCCGCACAGCCTGCGCGAGATCATCGACGCCACCATCGCGATCATCAAGAATCCGGAGATCTCGACTGACGAGCTGATGGAGATCGTGCCAGGGCCGGATTTCCCGACGGGCGGGTTCATCTGCGGCCGCAACGGCATCCGAGCTGCCTACGAGAACGGCCGGGGCGCCGTGTTGATGCGGGCCCGGACGTCCATCGAGGAACACCCGAAAACCGGGCGGCGATCGATCGTTGCCACCGAGATCCCCTACCAGGTCAACAAGGCCAAGCTGATCGAGAAGGTCGCTGAGCTTGTGCGTGAGAAGAGGATCGACGGCATTTCCGACATGCGGGACGAATCTGACCGCGACGGCATGCGCATCGTCATCGATCTGAAGAAGGACGCCGTGCCCGAGGTCGTCCAGAACAACCTGTGGAAGATGACGCCGCTGCAGGAATCATTCGGTATCAACATGCTGGCGATCGTCGACGGGCGGCCGCGCACGCTGGGCCTCAAGGAGGCGCTGTCGCATTTCATCAGCCACCGACGCGAGGTTGTCACCCGACGCACCGCCTTCGATCTGAAGCAGGCGCGCGATCGGATGCATATCCTCGAGGGGCTGAAGATTGCCGTCGACAACATCGATGCGGTCATCGACCTGATTCGTGCCGCGAAGGACACCGAATCGGCGCGCATGGGTTTGATGGAGACCTTCGACCTGTCGCAACGGCAGGCGCAGGCCATTCTCGACATGCGGCTGGCCAAGCTGACGGGGCTGGAACGCGAGGCGCTGCTGGCCGAGATGCAGGAAGTGGGGGCGCTGATCAAGCACCTGGAGGAGATCCTGGGCAGCGAATCCGTTTTGGTGCAGGTGGTGGTGGCGGAACTTCAGGAGGTCAAGACGCTGTACGGCGACGACCGGCGCACCGAGATCATCGACATCGACGTCGACATCGACATCGAGGACATGATCGCGCCCGAGGAGATGGTCGTGACGGTGACCCACGGCGGTTACGTCAAGCGCAACCCCAAGACGCTGTACAAGGCGCAGCGCCGCGGCGGGCGCGGAGTCACCGGCGCTGCCACGCACGAAGAAGATTTCGTCGCGCAGCTGTTCGTGGCCTCGACGCACGACACCCTGCTGATGTTCACCAACAAGGGGCGCGCGTATTCGAAGAAGATCTGGGAGGTGCCGCAGGCCGGTCGCACGGCCAAGGGCAAGGCGTTCGTGAACCTGATCCCGTTGCAAGACAACGAGCGCGTGGTGGCGTTGCAGCCGGTGCGCGAATTTTCGGAGGGCGCCTTCGTCGTCATGGCGACCAAGCGCGGTGCCATCAAGAAGACGTCGTTGCAGTTGTTCGGCAACATTCGTGCATCCGGCATCATTGCGCTGTCGATCCCGGACGACGACGATCTGGTTGGTGTGCGCATCACGGAGGGTTCGGCGGATCTGCTGCTGGGCACGCGCAACGGCTGGGCCATTCGCTTCAAGGAAGACAACGTCCGGCCGATGGGGCGCACGGCACGCGGGGTGCGCGGCATTCGCCTGCGCGATCCTGACGATGTGGTGGTGGGCATGGCCGTGGTGCCGCGCGATGCGGCCGTGACGTTGCTGACCGTCAGCGAGAAGGGCTTCGGCAAACGGACGCGCACGTCGGACTACCCGACCAAGAACCGGGGCGGCAAGGGCGTCATCACCATCAAGACCACCGACCGCAACGGCAAGGTCGTGGGTATGCGCATCGTCACCGACGACGATGACCTGATGTTGATCACCGACGGTGGCAAGCTGATCCGCATGCCGGTGGCCGGCATCCCGACCATCGGGCGCAACACCCAAGGTGTTCGGTTGATCCGCCTGGAAGAAGGCGAGACCGTCGGCGCCATGGAGCGGCTGGCCGAAAAGGAAGAAGGCGATCGCGAAGTTTCGCCGGAAGTCGCGGCCGCGCGCGCCGAACAGCAGGCCCTTGAGGAAGAGGATCTTGGCGAGGAGGGTGGCGACGACGACGAGGCGGACGATGACGACGATAACGAGGCGGGCGACGATAACGAGGGCCAAGGCGGCGGTGGTGACGGCGGCGGCACCCCGCCGGTGGGCCCAAACTGATGCCGGCGGCAGCGCAGACGACGGTGGGGCGACGGACGGCCTCGGCCGCACTGTTCGAACGCGCGCGTCGCCTGTTCCCGGGCGGCGTCAACTCGCCCGTGCGGGCGTTCAACGCCGTCGGTGGCACGCCGGTCTTCATCACGCGGGGCAAGGGTGCCCAGGTCTTCGATGCCGACGGTAATGCCTATCTGGACTTCCTTGGATCGTGGGGCCCGTTAATCCTGGGCCATGCTGACCCGGATGTTGTCGCGGCCATAGCGGCGGCGGCGGCCGACGGCACGACCTTCGGCGCGTCCACCGAACGCGAGGTGCTGCTGGGCGAGGCCGTTCGCGCCGCCGTGCCATCGATGGAACGCATGCGTTTCGTGTCGTCGGGCACCGAGGCGACGATGTCGGCCCTCCGGGTCGCGCGCGGCTTCACGGGGCGCGACAAAATCATCAAGGTCGACGGTGGCTACCACGGACATGCCGACACCCTGCTGGTCGCCGCCGGCTCGGGCGCAGCGACGCTGGGGCTGCCGGGATCGGCGGGGGTGACGGCGGCGGCGGTCGGCGACACGCTGCTGGTGCCGTTCAATTCCGAGACCGCCATGGCGGCGACATTGCAGGCGCATCCCGGATCCGTGGCGGCCGTGATCATCGAGCCGATTCCGGGAAACATGGGTCTGGTGCCCCCGGCGGCCGGGTACCTGCAGGCGCTGCGGCGGCTGTGCGACGAACACGGGGTTGTGCTGATCCTCGACGAGGTCATCTCGGGCTTTCGGGTCGCGCGCGGCGGGGCGCAAGGCGTGCTGGGCATCCGGCCGGATCTGACGTGCCTGGGTAAGATCGTCGGGGGCGGCTTGCCCCTGGGCGTTTACGGCGGGCGGGCCGACATCATGGCCAAGGTGGCGCCCGACGGGCCCGTCTATCAGGCGGGTACCTTATCGGGGAATCCCGTGGCCATGGCCGCTGGCCTGGCGACGCTGGCCAAGCTGGACGCGGCGGCGTACGCGCGGCTTGAAAAGCTGGGGCAACGCCTGGAACGCGGGGTCCGGGACACCATCGCCGAAAGCGGCGCTGCGGCCCACCTGATGCGCGTGGGGTCGGCCTTCACGCTGTTCTTCAACCGGGGGCCCGTGACGGATTTCGCATCGGCCAAGACCGCGGACACGGCCCGTTATGCGCGCTTCTTCCACGCGATGCTGGACCGGGGCATCTACCTGCCCCCCGCACAGTTGGAGGCCGGTTTCGTTTCGCTGGCCCATTGCGAAGCCGACATCGATGCCTTTGTTCAGGCCTGCCTGCCATCGCTGCGCACAGCGACAAGCGATTGACTTGGTGAATAGCCTTGGCGGAAGGCCCGCTTTCAGGGTAAAAACCGCGCCGCTATCATGAAAAGCCCGCTCGCTTCGGTAAACGAAAAGTTTGGTGGCAAGGACAAGCTCGTCGACAAGCTGGTCAGCTTGCTCGAAAGCGACGAACCCAAGGACGAGCTGCGCAAGCGGCTGCTGGGCGCCGCCAACACGAAGCTGCTGCGTCTTCATGGGGTCGCGTCGACCATCAAGGAAACGTACGGATCGCGCGACAAGCTGCTGGCCGCCGCGGCTGCCGCCGTCGGGCGCGCGAAGGACAAGGATTATGTGACGAAGCTGGGCACCTATTCGGGCGCGCGGCTGATTGATGTGACCCGCGCGGGTGAGCGCCGGGCCAAGCGTGCGGCGGCCGCGCCCAAGGCGAAAGCCAAGGCGCCCTCGCCCGCCCGGCCCAGGGCCAAGGCTAAAGCCGCCGCCCCCGCGACCCCGTAGCCTGCCCGGTCAGGGCTTGCGCTTGCGCTCGCGCAGCTGGCGAAAGTCGTCGAAGGTCTGGCAGCGCAGGTAAGGATTCTCCAGCAGCTCGCGTCCCATGGTGGACGTGGGCGTCGGGCCGTAGTTGTGGCCGGGATACACGCGGATCTCTTCGGGCAGGGCGGCCAGGCGTTGCAGGCTGGCCCACAGCGCGGCGGTGTTTCCCCCGGGAAAGTCCGTGCGGCCGCAGCCACCGACAAACAGGACGTCGCCGGTAACGATGTAGCCATCGGCGATAAAGCACGTTCCGCCGACGGTGTGACCGAATGTCGCGAGTGCCCGGAGGCCCCGGCGCCCGATGGCGATGTTCTGGCGATCGGCCACAGCGGTGGTCGGTCCGTCGAAGACTGCCGCTTCGTTGGGGTGTACGAAGACCTCGGCCCCCGTTGCGGCGACCAGCTCGCCGACGCCCTCGATGTGATCGTGGTGGGTATGCGTGACCAGGACCTTGTTGATGCGCACGCGAAGCTTTTCGGCCTCGCGCAACAGGCGATCGACCTCCCACGCGGGATCGACCACGGCGGCCTCGCCCGTGTCGGGGCAGTACAGAATCTCGCAGAAGTTCTGCAACAGGCCAACTTCGATCTGGAGGACCTCGGGCGGGGCCGGCAAGGCAACGACGTCGTTGTTCATCGCAAGTCGTTCATCGCAAATCGTTCATCGCAAGTCGAGGGTGACCCGGGCCGAGGCGATGTTGTCCGCACCGTCGGCGGCGCGCACCGTAATGATGTGCGGTCCCTTCGGCAGGGCGGGCAACGGCGCCGAGAACGCCTCCAGGCGCTGATCCAGCAGGCCGTCGGTCGGCGCCACGGGCCGCCAGTCGCCACCGTCGACCGACAGTTCAATCTGCGTGATGGGCGAGGCGTCGTCGCGCGCACGGCCCGCAACCAGCGACGGACTGGCCGTCAACCCGTCGATCTCGGGCCTGGTGTTGTCGACCAGCAGCGGCACCGATTCGAATGTGGAATCGAGGGCGCGTTCGCGCGGGGTGACTTTTTCGTCGGACACCCAGACGCGCACGACGTAGCGGCCATCCGGAACGGATTCGGTGTTCCAGTCATATTCGGCCTTGGTCAGCGGTTCGGGCCCGCCCAACGCGCGCCATACGATTTCATTGTCCTGACGATACGACAGCCTATAGATCAGATCGTCCCCGTCGGTGTTGTCGACCTTCCAGCGCAGCTTCAGCGTCGTCGAATGCGTCCGCGGCGCGCCGGGCGGCCCGGCATCAGCCAGGGACACCTCCGTCACGCGCGCGCGCTGGTTCTGCGGCAGGTAGTACAGCGTGATATCCTTGAGCGTCGCCCCTTTGCCGACCAGACCCACGCGGTACTGAACGTAACGCGCCGGGGTACTGCCGACGTGGCCCTCGGACTGCGGACCCGCATGGGTGACGGATTCCAGTTTGCGCCAGTCGGCCCAGCTTTTGTCGGGCTTGGCGGTGTTGCCGGCACGCGTCTCGAACGTCAGCTCGGCCGAACCGGACCACCGCAGTTGCCCCCAGCGCGAGGGAAACTCGGCGTCGAACACCTTCGACAGATAGGTCGCCTCGACAGCTGGGGCCGGGCCGACGCGATAGACACCACCCACGTCGCCCGTGCCAACCAGAAATCCGTCGCCCGTACGCACCAAACACAGCGCCTGCCGCTCGGGCAGATCCACTGCCAGCGTCGCGGTCCGGTCCGGCAGCAGGCGGTACAGCTTGCCCTGCGTGCCCGCAGCCACGTAAACATCGCCGGCGGAATCCACCAGCAGCGCCGTCAGGTAGCCATCGGAAAGAGCGAATACCTGTTCGATGCCGCCGTCGTCCGCCAGCTTGTAGACCGCGCTTTTGGCCTTCACCTGCCCGGGGCGCGGCAGGGCGCCGGCCGAGACCGGCGACGCACCGGCGGTGAGCGTGATTTTTGTGCCTTTGGCGCCGGGAACAACGCCCGGCACGGCGGCTGATTCGCCGGGCTTGTCGAAATCGTTGACTGCCAGGTAGGTCGCATTGCCGACGCGCGCGATGGCGCGGACCTCGTCGCCCTCGAAGTCGTGCAGGGCCTCGCTGTGTCCGTCGGTGCGCACGCGGTACAGGATGCCCTCCTCCGAGGTGCCGACCAGAAAGGTGCCGTCGCCCAGCGGCAGCAGCGACACGATGTGCTTGTCGCCCGAATCCCAGACCAGTCGCGTCTTGCCCTTGGCGTCGATGGCGAACAATTTCCCGGGGCCGCCCGTGCCTGCGTAGGTGATGCCGCTTTTCGCGTCATGGGCGACGGCCCACACATGATCGGTGCCGAGCTTGGCGAGTTCGGTGACGGCCCCTTTTTGCGGCTCGACCGAGAAGATCTTCCCGCCCGGCGTCGTGCCGGCCAGCAAGGTGCCGTCGGGTTTCACCGCCAGCGACGTGACCCAGGCGGCGTCCAGTTCGGCGACCTTGCGGGCCACCATTGGTCCGGGACCGGCGATGGGGACGGCGTAGATTCGACCTTGATCGCCGGTGCCAAAGTACGCGGTGCGGCCGTCGGGGCTGAGAACCGTCGACCAAACAAACGCGGCGTCCAGCGGAACGCGAACCGGCTTCATGCCCGCTGCCACCTCACCCAAGGGCAGCACCATGCTGCCGGTCGCCTCGCCCTCTTCAAAATCCTTGGCGGTGGTCTGGCGGAAACTACGCGTGGTGCCGGCGACGCCGACGCCCGAGACGCCGACCAGTGGACCTGCAAGCATGAGCGCAAGGACGGTGCGAGACCTGTTCATGGGGACGGCAATACTACCGCATGGCCCGTATTTCGCTGATAGTCACAGCATGACCCGGACCGACGAGATCATTGCGACCCTGGGCCTGCAACGCCACCCGGAACGAGGGTTCTTCGTCGAGACCTATCGAGCGCCCCTGCGACTTGACGATCTGCCGCACGGCGGACCCCGCGCGGCCAGCACGGCCATCTATTTCCTGTTGAGCGCCGCCGAGCCCTGCACATACCTGCACCGGCTAAAATCCGACGAGCTGTTTCATCTGTACGAAGGCGGGCCGATGGATGTTCTTTTGCTGGATGGCGCCGGACGCAGCGAAGTCCGCCGACTGGGCCTGGATTTTTCTGTGGGTGACAGACCGCAAATGGTGATCCCCGCCGGAACCTGGTTCGCGACCGAGCTGGTCCCCGGGGTAGGTCACTGCCTGTGGGGCTGCACCGTCGCGCCCGGATTCGATTTCGCCGACCTCGAGCTGGCGCAGGGGCCCGAGCTTGCCGCGCGACATTCCGACGTCGCGGATCGCATCGCACGCATGACGCGGCAGTAGGGCCTTGCCGCTCAGCGAGCGATCTCGATGTCGCCCGCGAGCGAATCCCAGAACGCACGCACCAGCGGCGATTTCAGGCGGCGCTTCTGCGTGCAGACGCCGACGCGAAAACCTTCAAGTGGCGGTTCGACGGCGAGGGCCCGCACCTCGGCACGCAGCGGGCTTTTGTCCATGACCAGCTTGGGCACGATGCCCACGCCACAGCCGAGGCTGACCAGCGACAGGATCGCTTCGTTTCCCGGCACCTCGCTGTAGACGCGCGGGGCGATATGCTTGCGCCTGAACCAGCGCTCGACGCTGGCCCGGGCCAGGCCTGCCGCGGGAAGAACGATCGGAATCTCGCCCCAGGGCATCGGGCTGCGGTCGACCAGGCGGGCGACCTCGCACGGGGATGCCGGAGCCACGAACACCAAAGGGGTGTGCAGAAGAACGCGGGTCACCAGACCCGCCGGCGCCCGGACCGGCAAGGCGGCGACCGCGACGTCGACCGCCCCCTGGCGAGCCATTTCCAGTGCGTTGGCTGCGTAGCCGGTTTCAAGCTGGATGTGAATCTGCGGGAACGCCTGGCGAAACGAACTGAGAATGCGCGGCAGAAAAGTCTGGCACGCGGTCACCGAGGCGAACAGCGAAATGGTCCCGGTGAGGTTCTGCGCACGCCCACGCAGGGATTGTTGCAAGTCGTCCCAGCGCTCGCCCACGTCACGCGCGTGCGCGGCGAAGCGTTCGCCCTCGGGGGTCAGCTTGACCGTGCGCTGATCGCGTTCCAGCAAGGGCCAACCGACCTCGCGCTCGAGACGCTGGACGAGGCGCGTAAGCGCCGACGGGCTGATGTGGCATTCGCGGCTGGTGCGCGCGAAATGCAGCGTCTGCGACAGATGCAGGAACAGTCTGAGCGCGTCATGGTCCACGAATTCACCTGCTGTTTCTCAGTGTCGATCCATGTTGTGCAAAACGCAACACTGCGTTGGTATTAATGCATTTTACGCAACGACCGTCGTCCCGCATAGTGTCTGGACCGCGCCGGACAACAAGCCGCCTGAAACAAGCCGCCCTGAAACACCCCAACCCCACGGAGACGCCCATGCCCCTGACGCTGAATTTTTCCTCGAAGATTTTCCAGCTCGACACCATCGAGCTTGAAGGCCACAAGGAACAGGTCGTCAAGGGTGGACGCCACCTGCTGCCGCTGCTGCCGAAGGCGCTCGGGGGTGTCAAGCAGATTGGCGTCATCGGCTGGGGCTCGCAGGGGCCGGCGCAGGCGCAGAACCTGCGGGACTCGCTGGAGGGCACCAGCATCAAGGTGAAGGTCGGCCTGCGTCCGGGGTCAAGCTCGATGGCACAGGCGCGCAAGGCCGGCTTCTCGGAAGAAAGCGGCACGCTGGGCGAGATGTTCGCGGTCATCAAGGAATCGGACATCGTCCTTCTGTTGATCTCGGACGCCGCGCAGGCGGATCTGTTCGGCAAGGTCTTCGAGACCATCCGACCGGGCGCGACGCTGGGCCTGTCGCACGGCTTTTTGTTGGGCCATCTGAAGAACGTCGGCGCAAAGTTCCCGACCAACATCAATGTCATCGCCGTATGCCCCAAGGGCATGGGCCCGTCGGTGCGCCGCCTGTACGTCCAGGGCAAGAGCGTCAACGGCGCGGGCATCAACGCCAGCTTCGCCGTTCACCAGGACATCGACGGCAAGGCGACGGACTACGCGCTCGGCTGGTCGATTGGCCTCGGCTCGCCCTACACCTTCCAGACGACGCTGGAATCCGAGTACAAGTCGGACATCTTCGGCGAGCGCGGCATCTTGCTGGGCGCCGTACACGGCATCGTGGAAACGCTGTACCGCCGCTTTGTCAGCCAGGGCATGACGAAGGAGAGCGCTTTTCTCAATTCGTGCGAATCCATCACGGGCCCCATTTCCCGCACCATTTCGAAGCAGGGAATTCTGGCGCTGTACCAGGGCCTGGACGCCGCCGGCAAGGCCACCTTCGAGACCGCCTACGCCGCCACGTACCCGACGGCCAAGGAAGTTCTGGCCGAGATCTACGACGAGGTGTCGAGCGGCAATGAAATCCGCAGCGTGAACATGGCCGGCGAGCGGCTGAAGAAGTACCCGATGGGCGCCATCGACGCGACCGAGACCTGGAAGGTCGGCGCCGCCGTGCGGGCCAAGCGCGTCGAAAGCCAGATCCCCGTGCATCCGTTCACGGCGGGCGTGTACTGCGGAACAATGATGGCGCAGATCGATCTGCTGGTAGAAAAGGACCACCCGTTCTCGGAGGTCGCCAACGAATCCGTCATCGAATCGGTGGATTCACTGAACCCCTACATGCACGCGCGCGGCGTGGCGTACATGGTCGACAACTGTTCGACGACGGCGCGCCTGGGATCGCGCAAGTGGGCGCCGCGCTTCGACTACATGATCACGCAGGAAAGCTTCGTCAAGGTCGACGAGGGCAAGCCCGTCGACGCGGCCCTGATCGCGGCGTTCAAGACGAACGTCATCCACAAGGTCCTGGCCGAATGCGGGAAGATGCGGCCGACGGTCGACATCTTCGTCGAGTAGTCAGCCATCGCGGGACGGTGGCGCGGCCCTGTGCAAGTGAGCGGCCAGGTCGCACAGGGCCCGCAGTTCGCCCAGGCGCCGGTGTACGGCCACGTTCCAATCCTCGGCGGTCGGCGGCCGCTCGCGTGACAGGCGCGCGCGCGCCTCGTCGTCTTTTTCAGGCACGGCCAACGCTCTGAGAGCCGCCAAGCGCAGGGCGATGCCCGGCGGCGGCGCCTGCCCCGGCTGCTTCATGCCACCCGCAGGCCTAGCCGCCATCGCCACGCTCCAGCTTCTCGATGTCCGCCAGATCTTGCGCCCGCCCCGCCTGCCGTTTCATCCGGATCAGCGTCTGGCGCGACACCACCACAAAAGTTCCCTCGGGCAACGCGACCTCGACACGGTCGTCCAGGAAGCCTTCCAGCGCACCCCGGGCCAGCAAGAAATCGACAACCAGATGTTCATGGCCGACGATCTTGCTGACGCGCTGGACGTGGCGCTCGCGCTGGGTACCCTCGTCGAAGACCATCGGAAACGCCGCGAACGTGTACCCCACTGGCCGGATGGCGTCGACGGCGCGAGCCAGATCTTCCGGCGCGACCAGGACGTCAATATCCTTCGTTGAACGCGTCGCCCCATGCACCGTCACCGCCACACCGCCACAGACTGCATGACGAACGCCGGCCCGCAGCAGGGCGCCGGTCACCATGTGCAATTCATCGACAAGATTCACCTTGAAAACCTAGCATGGGAGCGAGCGCCGGGGGCACGGTGGGCGCGCAGCACCTCGACGAAGGCGTCGGATGCGCGTGACCGTGTCGCCGACCGGGGCCGTACCAGGACGACGTCGCGGCGGGGCACGGGCTCTTGCAGGCGAACGGCCTTCAGTTCGGTGTCCCCGGCCAGCAGATAGCGTTCGGGCAAGATTGTGGCACCGAGCCCCGCGCGGACGGCTTCGCGCAGGGCCTCGCCGGAATCCAGGGTCAGGCGCACGCGCGGCGCGAAGCCTGCCCGCGCACACGCGGCATGAATCACGGTCCCGGTGTACGAGCCGGCCGGCACCAGCGCCAGATGCCGATCGCGGAGCGCGCGCAGGGCGACCGTGCGCCGCCGGGCCAGGGGATCATCGGCGCGCACGATGGCGACAAAAACCTCGCGGTACAGCAGCGTCACGTCAACCCCTTGCCGGCCGGCGGCGGGCAGACCAGCCACCACCGCCAGATCGACCTGCGCGTCACGCACGGCAGCGACGACCGCATCGGCCGGGTAGGTGCGCACGTCGAGCTCGATACCCGGATGCGCCGCCGAGAAACGGGCCAGCGCCCCGGGCAGCAAAGTCACGTTCAGGCTTTGGATGGCGCCGATGCGCAGGTGGCCCCGGTGCAGCCCCCGCAAGGCCGACAGGTCCGATGTGAAATCGTTGACCGAGGCCAGTACGCCACGGGCACGCAGCGCCAACAAGCGGCCGGCGTCCGTCGCGCGAACCCCTGCGCGCGGTAGGCGTTCCAGCAAGCGCTCGCCGACCTGCGCTTCGAGCCGGGCGATGGCGTGCGACATAGTCGGCTGGGCCACGTGCGACCGCCGGGCGGCCGCGGTCAGACTGCCCTCGTCCAAACAGGCCAGGAAGTAAGCCAGATCGCGCAGCTCGAATCGCACATTCATATGATGAATCCTAGACATACAAATATATCATTATCCTGAATGTCAGGCGACGGGCACCCTGCCCTCATGAACACCACACAGAGCTGGGACCCCATCCTGTATGACGATCGCGCGCGCTTCGTTTCCACCCTGGCGAAGGACGATCTGGTCGACTTGCTGGCGCCCGGACCCGACGATCACGTACTGGATCTCGGCTGCGGCACCGGCGATCTGGCGATCCTGATCGCCGCCCGCGGTGCCCGCGTAGTGGGCGTCGACGCATCGGCCGCGATGATCGCGGCGGCGCGCGCGAAGGCACCGGGCATTTCCTTCAGCGTCGCCGACGGACAATCGCTGGGCTTCGACAAGGAATTCACCGCCGTCTTCTCGAACGCGGCCCTGCACTGGATGCGGCGTCCCGACGACGTGGCCGCAGGCATGGCGCGCGCGCTGCGCCCCGGCGGGCGGCTGGTGGTGGAATTCGGCGGCCATGGCTGCTGTGCGCAGGCGCGCGCCGCCATCGGCACGGCGCTGGGCGAGGCGGGCATGGACCCCAGCGCGTGGGAGCCCTGGTATTTCCCGCGCCTCGGCGCCTATACGGCGCTACTGGAACGCCACGGATTCGAAGTCCGCGCCGCCAGTCTCTTCGATCGTCCCACCCCGATTGGGGGCGAGGACGGTCTGGGAACTTGGATGCGCCTGTTCGCCAACAGGCTGCTGGACGAGTTGGGGGATCGGGCGCAGGCCGTCGTTCGTCGCGCGCAGGAACTGGCACGCGCGGCCTTGTTCAGCGATGGCGTGTGGAGCCTGGACTACGTTCGCCTGCGTGTCAGCGCCCGCACAGCCTGAGGGTCACAGGCGCAGAACGAAGGACCACCACGGACCGGTCAGGTGCTGGTAGGTGTCGCGGCCGGTGTGGGGCGGCTCGCCGTCGGGGCTGTAGGCCACACCGCAGTCGTCCACCAGGCAGGACCCGGTAAGAAATCGTGTGGCAGTCCCGGCTGTGTCCACGCGCTTGACAGGCAGAAGGCCGATCCACCTCGGCACGTCCACGCGGGCGCCGCGGGGGATCTGTTGCGCTTCCTGGATCAGAGCGTCGCGACTGAGTGCCAGACACACCTTGAACGGCACCCCGTATCGGCACAGCGACGGCACCAACGCAATGATGACGACGGCGTAGACCATCCACGGCCAGCGACGGCCGTGCCCCAGCGGCGCCACCGAACGGCGGATTGAGCCCAAAATGGTAAACAGTAGCGTCGCCATGCCCGCCAGCGCGCCGCCGACGTACAACACCAGCATGTCCGGCGCCATCGCGACCGCTCCGTCGCTGACCAGATACAACGACGCCAGACCCCAGACGGTGATCAGCACCGCCAGCCACGCCATGTGCGGCGGTGTCCACGAGCGAGCGCCACCGGGGGCAACCATCGGGCCGCACGCTAGCCGGTGCGGTGGCATCGGGCAACGGCGAGATTCGGACACGGCGAGATCCGGGCCCGATTGAAACGGCCGAACAGGGACGCTACCGTCGGGCCCATGCGACACCAGCGCCACGGCCACGGAGGACGACTTTTTGCGACTTATCATCTGATGCTGGTCTTCCTGATACTGGGGTTCGGCTTGGGTGTCGCCGGCTGCGCCGCCCCACGGAGGGCGGCTGAGTCACCGCGGGGCGCAGTCACCGCGGCCAGCCGCAAGAAGGTCATCCAGTACGGCCACGACGTGCCGGATCCCGCCTTCGTCCGCGAACACGTGCGCGACATGGAGAAGCGCCCCTTCGACGGCGTCGTCATCCGCGTGCCCCGGCACCAGTTCATGTTCGACACCACGCCGTGGCTGGAAACGGATCTGCGCCCGCAGGGGGAGGCGCTGGCGGCCACCAAGTGGCAACGTTTCACGGACAACTTCCTGTTTCTCAATGGGACCAACAACCGCAAGATGGATTGGTTCAACGATTCGCAGTGGGACGTCATCGTGTCCAACATGAAGATGTTTTCGCGCCTGGTGCGGGACGGTCGTTTGGCGGGGGTTTGCTTCGATGCCGAGCCCTACGGGCAACGGAAAGAAGGCGCCGATGTGAACCCGTGGTTTTACCCGGGCAGCAATCCGGCCGAGAAACTGCCTCAGTTACCTGCGCAGGTTCGGGCGCGCGGGCGCCAGGTGATGGCGGCTTTGCAAACCGAGGCGCCGGCGTTGCGCATCTTCAATTTCCACCTGCTGGCGCGCCTGCTGTACCAGATGGGGCCCAACGATCAGCGCTGGATTGACTGGCAAACGCCGCCGGATGCACCTTCACAAACGCCCTACCACCACCAGGGGCACAAATACGCGCTGCTGGGTGAATTCATGATGGGCATGCTTGAGGCGGCAAACCCCGGGGCCGTCTTCGTCGACGGCAACGAGCACGGGTACTACTACACCGACCGCGACGACTTCGAACGCGCCCGCAAGCTTGTCCGGCAGGACGCGCGCCCGCTGGTGCCCGTCGATCTGTGGGCGAAATACAGCAAGCAGGTGCAGGTCGGCGCCCCGGTCTTTCCGAACTGGCTGATAGGCGACTGGCCCCATCAATCCCAGGGTTGGGTGCCCCCGGATTTTCTGTCGCACTGGGAGCAGCTTCGCTACGTCGAAAGCCAGATGTACAACGCCCTTGCCACCACCGACGAGTACGTGTGGGTTTATAACGAGCACATGGATTTCTGGCGGCCAATACCGGAAACCGGCAAGGACAAGCTGCCCGACGGACTGGAAGCGGCCCTTGTTTCGGCGCGCCGCAAGTACGAGGCCGGACAGCCCCTGGGCTTCGACGTGGGGCCGCTGGTGCGTGAGGCCCGCGACCGTTTGATTCGCGAGGGCAAACCACAGCGTTCGGCCGGCGAAGCGAAGGCCGGCGACTGAACGATAAGGCGCTTGCACGCCTCGGTCGCGCTAACCCCTCCTAAGCGTCGATGGTTGTATCTATGCAATATGGTCATTATAAAACGTCTTGACATAACTGATATAAAAGGTCAGTTATATTAAGTGTTTTCAAGAAGCGTCGGCCCCCATATCAGACGCCTGGCTGGCCAGATGCCGGCACTTTTCCTTACGGGGCCACGTCAGTCGGGAAAGACAACCCTGGCCCGTCAGCTTTTTCCGGACTTCCTGTACCTGTCCCTCGAAGCACGCCAGACACAGGAAGAAGCCACCCTTGATCCTGTGGGATTTGTTCGGCGCCTCGCTGGACACCGGGGAGTCATTCTCGACGAGGTCCAGCGGGTACCCGACCTCTTTTCCCATTTGCAGCAACCGCTTGACGACAGGACGCTGGGCTTTGTTGTGCTCACCGGCTCGCAGAATTTTCTGCTGTCACAGCAGGTCAGCCAGTCGCTGGCGGGGCGGGCCGCCGTGGTGGAACTTCTGCCGCTGTCTGTGGCTGAACGAGAACAACGCACGCCAATCCTGGCCGACGACTTCGAGACAGCCCCTACCCGGATCCGTGGCGAAACGCTTGATGAGATTCTGTTCACCGGCGGGTATCCGCGCGTTGCAGCCGAAGGCGTCGACGCCGTCTCGTGGCTGGATGCCTACGTCCAGACGTACGTGGAACGTGACGTGCGGCAACTGGCCAATGTCGGTGATCTGGCGGCGTTTTCGCGATTTCTGGCTCTGTGTGCAGGGCGCTGCGGCCAATTGCTGGACTTCGTTTCATTGGGGGCGGACGCGGGCATCAGCCAGACGACCGCGCGCCGGTGGATGTCAATCTTGGAGGCCAGCTACATCGTCGCGTTGCTTCGGCCACATCACCAAAATTTTTCAAAGCGCGTGATCAAGGCACCGAAGCTGCACTTTCTGGATACCGGCTTGCTGTGCCGCCTGTTGGGCCTGCGCAAGGTCGAGGACATTCGCGTACACCCCCTGAAAGGCGCCATCTTCGAATGCTTCGTCGTATCCGAATTGCGAAAGCGTTTTCTACATCAAGGCCAGCGTGCGCCGCTGTTCTTCTTTCGCGACTCCAACGGCCGCGAGGTGGACCTGCTGGTGGATCTCGGCGTACGCCGGATTCCCATAGAAGCAAAGCTGGGGGAAACGGTCGTGCGCGAGTTCTTCAAGGGCCTGGAGGCGTACTGCGCCCTGTCAGGTGACCGCGGAGGCTGGCTGGTCAACGGCGGCGGGGATATCTATGCGCGCGGCGATCACCAGGTGCGGGCCTGGTGGTCGCTGACGTAGCTCGGCGGCCGAAGGCGCTACCGGTTCCGGCCGCGCGTGTCGTCGGTGATGTACAGGCTCAACTCTTGGCGGCCCATCACCATGCGCGCCGACGGGAACACGGTGCGGTCGGCGACACGGAAGGCGTCCGCGCGGCGGGTCTGGTTGCCTGGGCGCAGGGTGTCCAGCGCCGCCTGCGGCAGGCCGGCCAGCAAATGGCCGCGCACCGAGGCGCCGTTGTCGGGCGTGCTGAGACTGACGACGATCGACGCCGGCGTGTAGAACGCGCGCAGGCTGTCGATGTAACCGTGCAGCGATTCGGGGCGGGCCACGTCGGGGTGAACCATGCCACCTGACGCCACTTCAATCTTGATGACCTGCCCGCCCATGGTGCGCGCGATGGTCACCGGTACGGTCTCGGTGTATTCGCGGCCAGCATAGGGGCGCAGCGTGACCCGCAACGGGACGGTGTCGCCGGCGTGCACGTTGTCCCCCGGCAGCGACACAGCGACGATTTCCGAAATGTCGCGACGGAATTCCACCCGCACGTCCACGTCCATGCTGTCGATGGTTACGGGTTCAAAAGGGTTTGACAGCAAATCCCCGAAAGCGCGCAGTCCGTGCGACGCCGACAGCGCGCGCGGCGACAAGCCCTCGGCCGAAAACAATTGATCGCGCAGTTCGACCGTCCCCTGGCCACGCACGTTCAACTTGGACGTCACCGTCACCGCCATCTCGGTCACGTCCGGTTCGGCGTCGGCGATGGCGCTGGTGATCACCATGGACGCCAGCACGGGCGTCAGGCGACGGTTGCGCGCGACCTCGGCGCGAAACATACGCGGCTCACCGCCCGGCGCTGTCACGCGGACGTTCACCGGCACCATCGCTGCCTGGCGGGTCATGTCGCCCACGATGCAGGACGGCCGGTCCTGAACGATGGTGCCGATTTCCGCCAGGGGCGACGCCAGCTTGAAGGACGACGCCTGGCTGGGAATGAAGGTGTGTACCTCGCCCGAGACCATCGGCAGGCTGACCTCGCCGATGCCGAACATCGGGTGGCCAAACGCCAGCAGCGTGTCGCCGGAAATATAGGTGACCGTCCCAATTGCGGTCGCGTTCATGTCGCCCCTGATCAACTGCACCCCCACAGCCGACCCAGCCTCGATGCGGCCGGGCGTGGGCACGGGGGTACGCCGCCCCCCGCCACCGGCGCGCATGGGCACGAGGCCATAGGGGCGCATTTCCTCGGTCAGTTCATTCATCGCCGCCATCGACAGACCCGAGACCGACAGCGGCACCGACACCGCCTGCAGGCGCGGCTCGCCGGGGGCGCTGGCCTGGGCGGGGTTCGGCGACGCGGGCCACTGGCCGCGTTCGACCAAGGCATCGTCGGTCACACGGCGCGGGCGTTTTCGTTCGGCCAGCATCGATTCAATGGGCGTGACGCCCGCCAACGGCAACTTGGAAAACGACCACGCGTAGGCGATGGCGCCGACCAGCTTGCCGTTGATGTAGACGGGGCTGCCGCTCATGCCTGCGGCGATGCCGGAAAACTCGACGCGCGCGTCCTCGGCCTGCACCAGGATAACGGCCTGGTTGGGAATGAAGTTCTCGACGATCGAAACGACGCGCACCTTGAACATCTCGGGTTTCGTGCCCGAAAAAACCGTTAACGCCTCGCCCACCATGCCGGGGTGAACATCCGACAGCGGCATGATCGCGGGCGGCGCCCCGGACGGCACCGCGGGCCGGGTGTAGGCAGGCGCGGGCGGGGCCGACATCGCAAGGGGGCCCCGCAGGAAAGCCACGCCCAACAACAACATCGATATCGGGGCGCGACGGCGATTCACGTTATCAAAGCGTAGGCAGCGCCCCTGGCACTGTCAACGCGACAGACGCATTTCTTGGATCGGCACGCTATGATTGTGGTCAGCGATCCATGAAGCGATTCAAGGCCGCGGTGATAGGCGGCAGTGGTTATGGCGGGGCTGAGCTGATCCGGCGACTGCTGATCCACCCCGAGGTCGATCTGGTCCGCGTGGCCAGCGTCGATTTCGTCGGACAACCTCTTGCGGCCGCGCACCCCAACCTGACCGGGCGGACACCATTGCGATTCGAGGATCTTGCGCCCGGGGCGGCCTCGGCGGGCTGCGACATTGCGCTTTTGGGCCTGCCGCACAAGATAAGCGCGCACAAGGTGCCCGAGGTCCTGGCGGCGGGCGCGCGCGTCGTCGACATGTCAGGCGACTTTCGCCTGCGCGATGCGGCCGCCTACCAGAAATACTACGGCGCCACGCACCCCCACCCTGAACTACTGGGGACAGTCGTCTACGGCCTGCCCGAGCTGAACCGCGACGCCATCCGCAGCGCGCGCGCGGTCGCGTCACCCGGATGTTTCGCCACCACCATCGAATTGGGGCTTCTGCCCCTGGCAAAGGCCGGACTGTTGCGCGGGCCCATTCACGTCCTCGGCATCACCGGATCGTCGGGTAGCGGCGTCGTGCCCACCGTCGGGACACACCATCCGGTGCGTGCGGTGAACCTCAAAAGCTACAAAGCGCTGGAACACCAGCACACGCCTGAAATCGAACAGACCTTGCAGCAGGCGGCGGGGCCCGACGCCCCGGCATTCGAGCTGCGCTTCGTGCCAGTGTCGGCGCCGCTTTCGCGGGGCATCCTGGCCACCATCTTCGTCGAGGTGCCGGCGGCCCAGTCGATGCTGGCAACGGGCGAGCTGTTTCGGCACGCCTACGCCAACGAGCCTTTCGTGCGTTTCGTCGAGGACCGTGTACCCGAGGTGGCGGCCGTGTCGGGGTCCAACTTTGCCGAGGTCGGGTTCACGCTGGGCGAACCGAATGCGAACAACGGGACGCGCACGCTGGCGGTGCACGCGGCAACCGACAATCTGATCAAGGGCGGCGCCGGCCAGGCCATCCAGAACATGAACTTGATGCTGGGCTTGCCCGAAACAATGTCGCTGGAAGATCCGGGCCCGTGGCCGTGACATCGCAGGGGACGCCGGATTTACCGGCACCCATCGTCATCAAGCTGGGCGGCGACGTGCTGGAAGGGGCGACGCTGCAACTGGTGGCCCAGTCGCTAAGCCAGGTGCTGACGGACGGCCCGACGCACAGACTGGTCGTCGTGCACGGCGGGGGCGCGCAGGTGACGGCACTGGCGGGGCGACTGGGGCTGGTGACGAAGGTGGTCGCGGGACGACGGGTCACCGACGCCGCCACGCTGGAGGTGCTGAAGATGGTCGTCGCCGGCCGGCTGAACGTCGATTTGTGTGCGGCCCTGCGCGCGCGCGGCGTCCCGGCGGTGGGGCTGCATGCGGGCAGCGGCGTGATCAGGGCCAGCCTGCGGCCACCGCGCGTCCTGGCGGGGGCCGGCGACGATCCCGTGGATCTGGGCCTGGTGGGTGACGTGACCGAATTCGATCGGGACCTGCTTTCCGCGCTGTGGGCGGCCAGCCGGGTGCCGGTGCTGTCTTGCCTGGGCCTTTCGGACGATCACCAGTTGCTGAACCTGAACGCCGATCTGGCGGCCAGCCAACTGGCGGCGATGCTGGGCGCCGGGGCGCTGCTGGCGGTGTCGGCGGTGGGCGGCGTTCGTCGCGACAAGGACGACCCCGGCAGCCGCATGGAACGCCTGACGGCTGCGGAGGCTCGCGCGGCGATCGCCTCGGGTCAGGTCCAAGGCGGAATGATCCCGAAACTGGAGGAAGCCCTGGTGCCACTGGCGGCCGGTGTGCCGTGCGTACAGATCGTCGGACCGGGTGAGATCGCGGCCGGCCTGCGGGCGCCCGGCTGCGTCGGGACACTGCTCGTGCGATAAGTCGGCCAGCCACATGAAGATCAGCACCCGGCTCAAGGTTCACCTGCAAAGGAAGTTTTTCGCCGGGACCCTGGCCGCGATCCCGCTGGCCGTGACGGGATTCATCCTGTGGTGGGTGGATTCGAACGCGCGCGGGCTGTTCGCGGTCGACTACCCGCTGCTGGGGATCGTCGTGACGGTGCTGGGGATCTATGCGCTGGGCGTGTTTGTGACCAGCCTGCTGGGAAAATATTTCCTGGGTCTGGCCGACTGGGTGCTGAACCGCTTGCCCGGCTTTCGCGATCTGTACAAGACGTGGAAACAGATCGCCGTCACGCCGGACAACGGCGACGGCATCTTCGCGCACGTGGTGCTGATCCCCGACGAAACTGGCCGCATGCGCATGATGGGTTTCACGTCCGGCAAGGCCATCGAAGGCAGCGCTGACATCGTCTGCACCTTCGTGCCGGCGTCGCCCAACCCCACCTCGGGGCGCCTGTATTTCGTGCCGCGATCGTCGTGCCGGTTTCTGCAACTGGGCACCCAGGAGGCTTTGAAATTCGTGATTTCTGGCGGAAACTACGTTCCCGCCGCGATTGGACGCGCGCTGTCGGAAAGCTGATGCGAACCGGAAAACGGCTTTTGGGGTTGCTGGCGTTGGCCGTGGTGGCGCTGCCCCGGGTGACGACAGCGGTGCCGGCGCCGCCATACAAGCCCGCTGCCATCATCACGCCTGCAGACCTGCACAAGGCCGTCGCCAGGCACAAGGGACACGTGGTGCTGCTGCACGTATGGGCCAGCTGGTGCCTGCCCTGCCTGGGCGAGCTGCCGATGATCGCCAAGTTCGCGCGCGACATGCGCGGCAAGGGCGTCGAAGTGGTGTCGATATCTCTGGATGATCCGACGGCGCCGGCCGCCGACAAGGTAGGCCGCGTGCTGAGCGAGAAGGCCGGCAACGCCCTCAACAACGCCATCGTGCAGGTCGGCGACACCGACGATTTCGTCGCCGGCATCGATCCGCACTGGGAAGGCGAGATTCCGGCGCTGTTCGCGTACGATCGCTCCGGCGAATTGCGCCGGGCCTTCGTGGGCGAGGTGACGCGACCGCAGCTGGACAAATTCGTGGGGGATCTGCTGAAGCGGGGGCGGCACTAGCGCACCATGGGCAGCGGCGACGACGATCCTTTTGCACCGCCGGGCGAGAACGTGCCGACCCTGGACCTGCACGTGCCCCCCCGACGCGCCGGCACGGCCAGCGACGCCGAGATCCCGCTGCCGCAACCCCGCAAGCCGACGAAATACCGGCGGCCCAGTACGGGCTGGGTGATGGTGCTGACGCTGGTCCTGGCCGCGATAGGCTTTGCGGCCGTCGGACTGTTTGTCTGGACGCGCGTGACGGACAAGACGGTCAAATCGCTGTTCGGTAACACGCTACCCACGCTGCCGGGAACGGATCCGCGGCGGATACGCTACACGCCGCTGGAAATGGACGCCGCCGTCCTGATCGACATCGAGGTCAAACCACGCAATGCGCTGGTCACACTGGACGGTCAGGCGCTGCCATCGAACCCGCTGCGTCTGCCGCGCGACGGGGACACGCACCAGTTGGAGGCCAGCGCCGACGGCTACGAGACGGGCATCTACACCTTCCGCGCGGACAAACCCAAGACCGTCCAACTGAAACTGGTCCGTGCGCCCGCCGGTCACTGAGACAGCGTGAGGACGAGGCAATCCCGCGACCATTGACTTAGTCTGAACTAAGTCCACAGTAGACAGATGAAGTCGGTCACCACGCACCAGGCAAAAAGCCAGCTATCGAAGCTTCTCGCCCAGGTCGAGGCCGGAGAAGAAGTGGTGATCCGACGGGGGGATGTGCCGGTCGCCCGGTTGGCAGCCGTGCGGGCCAAGGGACGGCGTACGCGGCCCCGGGTCGGGGCGATAACGTCTGCCCCGGTCCGATACTCCGACAACGCGTTCGCCCCTCTTGACGATGAGCAGCTCAAAGACTGGGGGCTTTAGTGAATGAAGCTTCTGCTCGACACCTGCGCATTCATCTGGCTGGGCAGCGATCCCGAGAAACTGGGCGCCCGCGCCCGCGAGGCGCTGGACGAGGCCTCGGCTGAAATTCTGCTGAGCGATGTCACGATCTGGGAGATCTCGCTCAAGTGGCAAGCCGGCAAGCTTGAGCTACCAGCGCCCCCACGCACCTGGATCGAAGATCAGCGCAGCGCCTGGGATCTGGCCCGGGCGCCCCTCGTTCTTGAACATTTCTACCGCTCGACCGAGCTTCCCCTTCACCACCGGGATCCATTTGATCGCCTACTGGTGTCACAAGGTATCGTGGATGGGCTGACTATCGTCACGCCCGACGCCGCTGTCCGCGCTTATCCGGTCCCCGTGATCTGGTGAATCCCGCACGCCCGCGAATCATTGACCTTTGTAGTTGAGCACGACGACCTCGGCCGAGGGGCGCGTCTTGAGCGCGGTCAGCGCGATGGTGTTGCCGGTCTCGCGGCGAACATTGGGGCGCCCGGCCAGAAAAGCTTCCGCGGTGGCCAGTTCCTTCACGGTCGACACGTCGGTCTTGTAGTGCATGGGAATGACAATCAGCCGCGGCCGCAGCTGATCGACGACGCGGGTCGCCTCACGCGCATCGACGGTGAAAAAGCCGCCCACGGGCACCATCACGACGTCCACCGAGCCAATGTCCGACAATTGCTGATCGGTCAGCAGATGGCCCAGATCGCCCAGGTGGGCGATGCGCACGCCTCCGACTTCGAAGACGAATACGGTGTTGAGCCCGCGCTGCGCGCCCTTGGCGTCGTCGTGGTACACGCCGACCGAGCGCACGGTGACGTCTTTCACCTTCTCGTTGACGCGCATCCAGCCCTTTTTGTCGGCAGTCAGGCCGCGCAGGATTCGCGGCTTGTTGGTGACAAGGGCGACGTTGTTGTGGTCGCCGTGTTCGTGGCTGATGGTCATGGCATCGGCGGTCAGCCCCTGGGGCAGGGTGTAGCCGAGCGCGGCCGGAATGGGATCCATGACGATGCGCGTGCCGGCGGCGCTTTCCAGCAGGAAGCACGACTGCCCGTACCAGGTCAGCCGCGCGACAGGAGCCGGGATGCCACTGGCAAATCCGGCCAGCGCCGCAGGCACCGCCAACACCGCCCCACAAACAGACAGAATTTTTCGCCGCGTCAGCATGGCGGCAACCTAGCAGCCCGCACGGGATCACGCGAGGAACGCCCGCATTCACAGGGCCGCCCGCTCACAAGGGCGGCAAGGCGCCGATGCGCGGTCTTGGTGGGCGGCACGTTCCGGGGGGCGCGGTATACAGCTTCTTCAGCCACCAGTAAGGCGCAAGCTTCAACTGGCGAACGGCGTAACTCAGCGGCACGTCACCGACGGGGTTGACCGTGGACGGGCTGTCCCCGCGCGGGAAAATCGATCCATCCGTGGGCTGCCGGACGCGCGGCCCCGTCGGCCGGAACGAGGACGCCCGGCGCAACATCTGGTCGACGTCCAGGCAGAATCGAAACTTGAGCCAAGCTTTCGCCTGCGGCGGCGGGTAGTAGACCGGGTCTATGGAATCCTCCAGACGAAAGCTCAAGACCTTCTCGCCGTCGACGATCTGTATCGTTTCCGGTTTCACGTCGATGCTCATGGCTATCACGCTGTCGCCGCGCGGACCGACTTCATAACGTTCTGGTTTGAGGCCGGGTGCGAACGATTGCAGTTTGTAGTGGCCGGGCGGCGTGGCAAGCATGAAATGTCCGGTCGCGTCCGACAGCGTCGTCGCGACCAGCGTACTGGTCGTATCCGAATAGACCGAAACCCGAACGCCCGCCAGGGCCGCGCCCGTCTCGTCCCGCACCGATCCCCGCAACATCCCCAGCGGAAGTTTCATCTGCGGCCGGGGCGGTTCGGGCGACACGCTGACCTCGCCCACCGGGGGCACCGCCGGCCCCGGCGTCGCGGAGGTGTCAATAGAATGCAGCCCCATGGGCAGCACGCGCATGGTCAGGCGAAACTGATTGGCCGCCGTGCCCTCGAAACGCAACAACTCGAACCGCGGGGCCGCGGCGCCCAGCAGAACCTGATGCCCGGCGGGAATCAGCAGGGTCACCTCGCCCTTGTGGTTCGTGCGGTCGGACGCCAGGATCGCGTGGCTTCTACTTTCGACCGCGAACACCGTGACGTTTTCAAGCGGCGTTCCGGCTTCATGAACGACCACCCCATTCATCTCGATGTCGGGGCGATTCTCCGCCCCGCTCGCCCGCCCCACCGCGACCTGCAATGCGACGATGACCGCCATTCGCGCGAATGATCGCATGATCGCGATTATGGGGTTTTCGGCGAGCAACGTCAGCGATTCATTTCGCAGCGGGGCCGGCGGTCAACATCGTTCCTGCCACGCCCAGCATGGTCAGGACGCTGCCGGCCAGGGCGCCGGGCGTCAGATGCTCGCCGAAAAATAGAACGCCGCCCAGCATGGCGATGACCACCGTCAGCTGGTGAATGATTCCGGACGTGGCCGCGGTGACCTGGGCCAATGCGCGGGTCATCAGCAACTGCGCGCTGATGCTAAGCAGCGCCAGCACGCCGAGAAAAGCCCAATCAACGGACGACGGCGACACCCAGCGACCAAAGGGCGGCAGAACGCCGGGCAATGTGGCCAGCGCCCCCAGCGTCGTGAAAGACGCGAACACCGTCCACGAGTTTTCCGCCAGGATCCCGTCGGTGGGCACGCGCCGCACCGCCCGGATGGACGTCACCGCCATGCCGGAGGTAATGGCCGAGAAGATACCGACGCCTTCCCAGAAACCCGCCCGCAGCGAATGCAGTTGTCCGCCCAGCACCAGGGCCACGCCGACCAGAGTCAGCGCCAGGGTTGCCACTGAACGTCGACGGGGACGCTCGCCGAGAAACCACCAGCCGAACAACAGCGACCAACCCGGCGACGTGTAATTGAGCAGGGTCGCGATGCCCACGCCCGCGTGCTCGATGCATGAGAAGTACGCAAACACGGCCATGCCGCCGAAGGCCCCGCGCGCCAGCAGCCAGCCCCAGCGCCGCGGGCGCAACGTCACGCGCCCCGCAGCCACCATCGTCGCCACGGCCAGCATGCCCGCAACAAAACGCACCAGCGCCATCTGCGGGCCGGGGATGTGCGCACTGGTCACGCGCGCGACCAGGGCCATGATCCCGAACAGCACCGACGAGCACAGCAGCGACGCAAGGGCGCGTCTGTCCTGCGCCGGGGAGCCGGGTGAAACCAAGAGTCCGCCATCTACCGCGCGCCCGACGGCGCGGCAAGGTACCGAGGGGCCCAGGCCGATCGACCAAGCCGGATCGCGACGGCCCCTGGATCTGCACTATGCTTTGCCCCGCCACCGGAAGAC
>JANXXE010000119.1 GCA_025350815.1 Myxococcales bacterium
TCGAACTGCCCGCTGCGCGTCTGGCCGCCGGACAGACCGCGGAGGCCTGGCGGGCATCCTGGACGGCGTTTCTGCGCCTTGATGATGTGTTGGTCCAGTGGGGAACATTCTATGGCGGCGTCGCCGCGGCCGAGGGTTTGCAACTGCCCGCGACCGTCATTGATATGCGCGCAGGACTTTCGCAGATGCTGCGGCAGCGTGTGGGCACCGTGGAGGACGCGGCCGCCAGGCTGGACTCGCCGGCTGCAGTCGCCGCACATGGCTTTGCTGGGCGTGGGGGCCGGCGTCTGACCGCGCTTGGGCGCGTGCTGCGGGGCGTGTGCGGCCTGTGATACCCGTGCTGCTGTAGACTTCAGCGATGTTGTTGGTCGTGACCCGGGCACCCGATTCTCCCGACGCCCTCGCTGCCGCTGCGCAGGCCACGGGTCTGGCGCTGGCGGAAGTTCGGATGCGCCTGGCCGGCACGTTGCCGCGCTCGTTGCTCAGCGACGCGGATCGCGACCGTGTTGCGGCCGCTGCCGCCGCGTTGGAACGTCTGGATTTCGGCGTGTTTTGCTGTGATCCGACTGCCGCCCCCACGGATGACAGCCGCGTCGTCGCCCGGTCGTTGACCTTGGCTGCGGGCGAACTGACCGTCGTTGATGGTCTGGGAAACAGTCACGACTGTCCGGCGTCCGCAGTGGCCTTTTTCATCCGCGGCACCCGCATCGCGACGACAGCCAAGACCATCAAGACAACCGATCGAACACTGTCGCTGGGTCGGGCCGCCCTGACCGGTGGTTTGCTGTGGACCAAGAAGACCGAATCGACCGTCACCAAGACGTCCGAGGAACGTGAAGAGATGATCCTGTTGCACCGAAGGGACGACCAGCCGGACATCGTTCTTTACGAACGGCGCCTCGATTATCGCTGTCTCGGCGGGCACGTCGCTCCGTCGAGTCGCGCCAACTTCGATGCGCTGCTGGGCCGGCTGCGGGCGATCGCCCCTCGCGCCCGTTTTGACGAACGCATCTTGCGGCCCGGGTTTGTCGCTGGCTTGCCCGCGACGTCGGTCAATTCGCTGGACCTGGCGCTGTTCCTGGTGACCATCAGTCTGACAACACAGCGGCCGGCACCAGGGGGCTAGGCGTGGCGGTCACGATCAGCCACAGTTGGTGGGCCGCGCGCGTGGCGCCGATGTGGAACAGGTGGCGGGATTCGTCGTCGCTGCCGAAGGTGGCGGCATTGGCGTCCAGGATCACGACATAGTCGAATTCAAGGCCCTTGACCTGCCGTATCTCGGTCACCTCGATGCCGGGGCGAAAGGAAAAATTTTGGGCGCGCACGCGGCTGAGGCCCGGCACCTCGGCGCGGCGCAGGCCTTCGTAGTAGCGGTCCGCCTGTTCGGGATGCCGCGCAAGCAGGGCGACGGTGGCGCGCGGCTCGCGGGCGAACAGCGGCCGCAGCGCCTCGGCAAGAAAAGCGACCGCCGCGCCCGTGCCGGGGAACCGATGCGCCTCGACGGGGGCGCCGCTTCGCGGGGCGTGCACCGATTCGGTGTCGGCCAGATGTCCCATCGCGTGCCGGGCGACTTCCAGGATCTGTCGCGTCGACCGATAGGCAATCCTCAGCGGCTCGACCGCCACGTGCGACAGCGACAGTTGACCCAGAACCGTCCGCCAGTCGCCAAAGCCGTTGTCTAGGAACAGGCGCTGGGACGTGTCCCCCGCCAGGGTGACGGAACGGGCGGTCGTGGTCTGGTTGATGAGAACGGACAATTCCAGCGGCGACAGATCCTGCGCCTCGTCGACAAATAGATGCGCCAGCGGCCGCTTGACCCCGCGTAGCAGTTGATGGGCGTGCAACAGAATGGACACATCCTCGATGTCCAGCAGCGCCTGATCGTCGTCGGTGCGCTGCCCGTCGATCCCGACGTCGCCGCGGACGTCGTCGTCGTCGGTAGCGGCCTGCGGGCGTTCATCCTGGGGCGGGCGGTTGGCAGGATCGCGCTCGATCACGGCCGACACCCGATCCGCCATAAAACGATGGGCCTCGTCGATTTCGTCCGGCGACAACGCATTCGGCACGTCCCCACCGGCGACCGCGCCCAGGCGCCCGCGATCCGTCAGCAGCTCCGCCCATAGATCGATCAGCGCCCTCGACGTCCGCCGGCCGACGTGCGCCGCCGCCCGTCGTTCCAGGTCGGCCAGCACGCCGGGGTGACTTTTCAGGCGTGTGACGACGGCGGGCGCGTCGTCCATCATCGCGGCCCGCAGCCACGGAATCGCCAGTCGCAATTCCTTTTCGGCCCATGCCCGAAACGTCACCACGCCGACGCCGTGAACGCCCAGGGCCGGCAGCACCTGTCCGATGTACGCCGCCAGCGCCGAGCCATAGGTGACGACCAGAGTGCGTTTGGGGGGATAGTGATTGGGAAACGCGAAGGCCAGGTAGGCAATGCGGTGCAGGCCGATGGTCGTCTTGCCGCTGCCCGCGCCACCCTGGATCACGACCACGCCTGAACGCAGCGCCGTGATCAACTCGAACTGGCGGGGATCGATCAGTGCGGCGATTTCGGGCAGGTGGCGATCCAGTCGTTGGTGCCGGTTGACACCCGCACCCAGCACGCCACGTGTTTTTGCGCGATCCTGCAACGGCCCCGAAAACGTCGTCGTGCGCGCGGCGGTGCCCTCGCCGCCGGCCAGCGCCGATTCGGCGACGTCGTCGCGGCGCCAGCCACGTTGCGCCGATCCGTCCCTGGTCCACACGCCCTGCGGGCAGGCCACGCGTAGCAACGCGCCGCCGTCGACGGTGACCGTCCGCCGCGCCAGGATCTCCCCTTGCACCTCGCGCTCGCCAAAGCGCTCCTCGTAGTCGCTGCCCTCGGTGTAGCGGTAGTAAAGCTGACTGACCGGCGCGTGTCGCCAGTCGACGATGTTCACGCGGCTTGCAGGATCGATGAAGGTCGCGCGGCCGATCAGGACATCGCGTGCGACCACCGGCCGGCCTTCTACCTGTTCGCGCAGCCGCAGGTGGCCGAAGTACGGGGCCTGGGGATCGACCAGCACGGCTTGCGCCTCGGCCCGGCGTAGCGACACCCCCTGCAAGCGTTCCATCTGCGCCACCAGCGCGGCCACGTCCTCCAGGCGCGCCTCGCCGATCTCGTCGCGCAGGGCCACCAATTCCTGATCGTATTGCGCCGCCGTCCGCCCCCCGCGCGTGCCGGGATTTTCGGCCGCGCGTTCGGCCAGGGCGGCGCGGACACGGGCCAAAAGGCGTTCCTCCTCGACGGGAATGTCCACGTCGGGTGTCGAATCCTCCTGCGTGTGGCGCACGGTTGCGGTCAAGCTTGCCACGGAACGCGTGTCAGCGTCGGCCGTCGAACTGATCTAATCTGCGCCATCATGACCCACGCCCGTACGCGCCTCGTCGCTGTCGAAATCGCCCGGGAAGCGGGTCGCCTGCTGATGGAAGGTTGGGGCTCGCGCCCCGCGACCAAGATGAAGACGGGCGCCAGTGACGTCGTCACCGAGTACGATCAGCGTGCCGAGGCCCTGGTCGTATCGCGGCTGCGGGCCGCCTTTCCGGGGCACGCCATCGTTGGCGAGGAAGGGACCGAGCACACGCCCGAGGGCGACGGCAGTGGCGCGCCGCCGATCTGGTACGTCGATCCGCTGGACGGTACGATGAACTTTGCCCACGGGCTGCCGTTCTTCACGGTGTCGCTGGGCCTGGTCGAAGGAAATGCGCCGGTGGTCGGCGTGGTACACGCGCCGGTGTTCGGCTGGACGTTCTCGGCCGCGGTCGGCGAGGGCGCCTTTCGCGACGGCGAACCCATCACGGTGTCGGCCACGCGCGAGCTTGGCCAGTCGTTGCTGGGCACGGGTTTCCCCTACGTCGCCGACAACCCCGATGCCAACCTGTCTGAATTCTCGGCGTTCCTGAAGCAGACGCACGGCGTGCGGCGGCTGGGCTCGGCGGCGCTGGATCTGGCGTTTGTGTCGTGTGGCTGGTTCGATGGTTACTGGGAAAGGCACATCAAGCCGTGGGATCTGGCGGGTGGGGCGGCACTGGTGCTGGCGGCCGGCGGCCAGGTGAGCGCCCCGGACGGCGGACCCTTTGACGCCCGCACCGGCGCCATCATTGCCAGCAACGGGCTGGTGCACGAGCCCATCAGGCGCCTGCTGGCGTCGAGTGCCGTTGAACCGCATGCGCCACCAGTGTGACACTGCGGGGCATGCCACAGCCCTTCATCCGTCACACCGTGGTCTTCACGTTGAAACATTCCGCCGGCTCGCCCGCCGAGACGACCTTTCTGCGCGACGGCGAGCGCATCTTGACCGCCATTCCATCGGTGCACCGCTTCGAGTGTCTGCGCCAGATCAGCCCGAAGAATTCTTATCGTTTTGGCTTCTCGATGGAATTTCGCGATCAGGCCGCGTACGACGCCTACAGCGTGCATCCCGCGCACACGTCGTTTGTCGAGACCCGCTGGATCCCCGAGGTCAGCCAGTTTCTTGAAATCGACTACGTCCCGAACGGCGGGTGAGTTACGGCGCGGCGTCGGTGCACTGGGACGTGGCACCCTGGACGGTGCAACGAAGCGCTGCACGCGCCCAACGTCGGTGCACTGATTGCCGGCACAGCAGGGGGGTGCATTCCCACGGTAGTCTAGTCGAAAAGGCCCATTGCCACTTGCCAATGACGGGCCACGGCAAAGTGTCTCATACGGTCCAATAGATTGGCTGGATTGCCACCGCAGGACATTCCGGCAGGCGACTGAGCCGCCTCGTCGAGGGTGTAGTCGGCCGCTGCGTCGTCGATCAGGGGAAGGACCTGCTGCGGCGACAGTACGGTTCGATCGAGCTCTATGAGCTTGGCAATGAATTCGGCGCGGTAGGCGCGCAAGAACGTGTCCTTCAGGAAGCTGAAGTAATCGCTCCGGTTGTTCCGGATGTTGACGGCGCCCACAAAGAACGACCCGTCCGGGGGGACGAAGCCGCCCATCAGCAAATCCATATCCTGCGGCATGACCATCCATTTGCCGTCGGCGCGTTTGTATAAAAAGTGGTTTTGCCAGAAATCATCGAACGGCCCCATCCAGTTGATGACGGCCATGTAGGACAGCAGTAACGGCAAATCGAAATTGTCGGCAAAAAACTTTCGTTGTCGGTCCAGGCCGCCTGCGCGGGCTTCGTGCAGGCCGGTCACCAGATTCATGACGTCGTCCGAGTCCGAACGCCAATCAGTCAACGACTGGCGCTTGTACGAATAGGCAAAGCGCTGGCTGGGGGTATAGCCGCAGTAGTCGGGCAAGGGCCGCTCGTCGGTAAAGCCGTAGGGACCTTCGTCCCAACGGGCGCCTTCAGCCTTCCACAGATCGCCGAGCACATGATCCTTGCCGAAGAAGCGCAGCAAGTGATCTTCGTCGGGAACCTCGACCCGCTGCATGTAGTGGTAGTAGGCGCCATTGATGTAGACGCGCGCGTATTCGGTCTGCGGCCCCGGGATGCCCGCCTTTTCGAAAAGTTGGTAGCCGACGGTGGTGGCAAAACCCTGACAGGCCTGGGTTAGCTTGTTGAGGTTGATGGACTTCTTGTTCTCGAATCGCGACCAACGTGGAAAATTGATGTGCCAGGATAGAACACGAAACAACGCAGGGCGCGCGGGCACGGGCGTCTCGGCGGGCCACTTGGTCATGTCGATCGGTAACCCGCTGGCCCGGTTGGTCCGGCTGCCCTGGTAGCGCGCTTGTACGTCGTAGACGCGCCCGTCCGCCACGAACACCGCCGGCACGCGGGAAAACCAGTCGGCGTTGACGGCGCACAGCCCGGGCACGCTGCCTGACACGTTGCCCGGGACCCGCCCGGCCTCGATGTAGTCCCACAGGGTCTCCCAGTCCTGCTTCTTGATGAACAGCTGGAAGGGTCGGGTGACACCGGGCAGTTCGGGCGATACGAAATAGGCGTGCCAGGCGAAGGGATCAGATGGTCGGGGCGAGATGATTTCCTCGCCGTGACCGCGATTGGCGAGTAGTCGGTAGCGCACGATGCTGCCGTCTTTTTGGCGCGGCAGGCGCGCTTCGAAGCCATCGCCTGCCGCCTTGAGGATGGCGCGGGCGCGCGGCTCGTCGTCGCGTTCGAGGTCGTCGACAAAATATTCGATGGCGGGCGCCGTCGCGGGGCCGAGACGAGAGAAGCGCATGGACACCAGCGGCGCCTGGTTCGCCCGAATGAAGGCATCGGTCCGGCCGGTGGCATGAACCTCAAGGTGTGTGGCGATGGCGGCCGGGACGCCCGCCGAGGCGTTGGGCCGTCCCGGCGTGGCCCCATCCAGCGGCGACGGCGCCCAGTTGGCGGGATCCCCCGACGGCGCGCTGACGGCGATTCGTTCCAGCGAGCGACCGCGGAACTTATGCGCATCGAGCGGCAGGTTCTCGGGGGGCAGCCAGGTCTCGCTGCCGCCCAGCGCATCGGCGCCGGCAGGCCAGGGAAACGAATCGCTATAGACCACCTCGTCGGCGCTTTTTCCCGCCGCATCCAGCAGACCCACGCGCTCGCCGCCGTTGCTCAATGACCCTTCGAAGTTCCCGACGACCCTCGCGGACGAAAGCTTGTAGCTTGTGACAGCCAGCAGGCTTTTCTTGTTCTTGGCGATCACCAGGTAGCTGCCGGGCGACAAGACAGTGCCGGCGGGAAAGGTGAACTTCACGCCGCGCAGGGTCCAGCCGGTCAGATCGGCATCCTCGCTTCCGGCGTTGGTGATCTCGATGAACTCGTGCTCCTCGTCGGGCGACGGCTCGGCGACGGGGTGGTACATGATCTCGGTCAGCAGCACGCGCGCCCCTTCGTTGCCGCCCAACCTCGAACAACCGCTGCCGGTCAGCAGCAGCGACAGGAGGCCCGCGGCCAGTGGGGAGCAGGGCCAGCGCAAGGGCTGCATCCGGCCTAGTGCCTCACGTCAGAAGTTCGGGCAGTGCTGGGACGTCGATCCGACGCTCCGGCTGCGTTGCTCCTCGTTACCGTACCTACGGGTACGCCTCCTCGTCGCGCCTTGCCGGACCGCCGGCTTGGCTTCCGATCACTGCCCGATCTTCTGACGTAAGGCACTAGCGCACCGCCGACGACGTGACCGTCACGTCGGTCAGGGTGGTTGTGCCGATGATCGTCCCGGCGCCCGTGGTCAGGCTGATGCCCACCAAGAAGGGTTCGGGCAGCGGCATGGGTGTCTGCGCCACGGGCGTCCACTGAAGGCCGTCGCTGGATACCAGGCCCGTCACTGTGCTGGCAAAGGTGATCGGATCCACCGTGCGTTGCAGGCGCAGCCACACCGGGGCGGGGCGATCCTCGGCGGCCATCGTGACAACCGTATTCAGCGAAGGCGCGATGCGCGCCTGGAAAATGATTTTGCCAGCAGGGGTCACGAAAATGCCCGCGTGCTGCGCGCCCCGGACCAGATTGCCGGGCTGTCCCAGTCGGAACATCAGGCCCACGCGCGCGTTCGGCGTCGTCGCCGGCACGGTCATCACCCGGGCTGTCAGGGTCAGATTGTCGGCGGCGGCAAAGAAGGCGAAGGCCCCCGCCTCGCCGGTGGAATTGAACCCGTCGCCGCTGCCTGACAGGGTGACGTTGCTGCCGGCCACCAACACCGTCGGGCCGGCGTGGCTCAGTTCTTCGACCGTCCAGCCGCGTGGTGCGGTGGGGGCATCCCAGACCGCCAGGCGCAGGATGTCGAAATCCGCGATGGTCTGCGCCATCGGGCTCTTTGACGTGGCGGCTATGCCGACCGCGATGTCGGTCGGTAGGTCGACATCGACGCTGCCGATCCTGAACCAGCCGAGCGCCCGGTCGACCGTTCGGTAGGCCGTGATGGTGCGGCCGACACGGGTCAGTCGCAACAATGTGCCGGCCCGGATGTTGGCGTCGGGCGGCAACGCGGTGGTCGGGCCCCCCGTTTGCGCCCGCACCTGCAGGCGCCCTCCCATCGCCGGATCACCGAGAACCGCCAGAAATACGTTGGCGGCGCCCGCCGAGACGTCGTCGGCCCGGATCATCAACCCCGCCTTGGCGGCGGGATCCGTCATTTGCAGGCTGCGCACACGGGCGACCACGTCGCAGTCACCCTTGATCTTCTGGCGGGTGAAGTAGAACGAATCCGCCGCGCCATCGATGTCCGTCCCGCCCGCCCGCAACGAAAAGGCGTTGCCACCAAAGCCCAGTCGACCCTTGACGGTACCCACGTCCCCGACGTCCTTGCCCGACCACGGACCGGGATTCGAGGCAGGCGGCAGGGGGGCGTCCAGCAGAACGTCCGTGCCCGTGCGGTCCGCCCTGCGATCGGCGACCGCCGCATCGACGATCCGATCGTCGGGTGTACCGACCGTCGAACTGTCGGCGCCGCGGCTGCACGACGTTGCCGTCAACGTCGCCGTCAACAACGTCGCAATCGAGGACAAACGACCCACAGTGATCATCACGTCTGGCCCTTGCGATGAGGATAGGTCCGCGTGGGGCGACATCCAAGGTGAATCTGACGGGGCTGATCTTCACCAGCCCTACACAGGCGCCTCCAGAACCTCCCGCACCTTTTCGCAGATCTGTGCGGGGGTGAACGGCTTGCCGATGAAGTGCGCGCCCGCGCGTCGCAAATCGTCCAGGGCCGGATTGTCCCCTGCGTGGCCCGACATGCTGAGCACGCGAATGGCGGGTCGTTCGGACTGGATGGTCCTGGCCGCGGCCGGGCCGTTCATCTTGGGCATCACGGTGTCGGTCAGCAGCAGCGCTATCGCACCGTCGAATGCGCGCGCACAGGCGATGGCCTCCTCGCCGTTGTCGGCGACCAGGACGCGGTAACCGCTGTCGCGCAGGGCAGCGACCACCAGGCCGCGCACGGCATCGTCATCCTCGGCGACCAGGACGGTCTCGTGGCCCGGCGTCGGTGCGGGCGCCGCTGGGGCCGCGGGTATGTCCTGCGCCTGCCCTGTCGCCTCGGGCAGGCGGACACGGAAGGTCGTCCCCCGGCCGGGCGCGCTGTCCAGCAGGATGTGCCCGCCCGCCGCGCTGACGATGCCGTGGCAGGTCGCCAGGCCCAGGCCCGTGCCGCGACCGGGCGCCTTCGTGGTGAAGAAGGGATCGAAGACACGCGCCTGCGTCGATTCATCCATGCCCACGCCGGTATCGCGGATTGTCAACTGTACGAACGATCCTGCGGCGCTGCCCAGTCGGCGCGCCTGGTCGTCGTCCACGATGACGCTCGAAAGCCCGACGGTCACCGTGCCACCTGCCGGCAGGGCGTCCCGGGCGTTCACCACCAGATTGGCCATGACTTGTTCGAACTGGCTGGGGTCGATGTCGACGAACATCGGTCCGCTTGTTGGTGTCAACTGCAGCGTGACGTCCTCGCCGACCAGGCGGCGCAGCAGGCGGACCATGCCTGCGACCAGATCGATTGCGTCCCGGACCTGGGGCGCGGTCGGCTGATTCTTGGCGAATGACAGCAACTGCCGGGTCAGGTCCGCGGCACGCTCGCAAGTAGACGAGATCTCCGTCGTGCGCTCGATGCGCGGATCGCTCGCGGCAAACGATCGCTGCAGAACTTCGCTGTGCCCCATGATGACCGTCAGAAGATTGTTGAAGTCGTGCGCGATCCCGCCCGCCAATCGCCCCACCGCCTCCATTTTTTCCGCGCGCAGCAACGCGGCGTGACTGGCCTCCAGGGCCTGGGTTCGTTCGGCCACCCGACCCTCCAGCGTCACCGACAGTTGCTGGACCTCCCACAGGGTCACAAGCTGGCGCGCCATGAACAACAGGGCGATGACGATTTCCATCACCAGCAACGGCCCAGAAATCTGGCCGCGCAGGGCATCGCCGGCAAGTACGCCCAGGGCCGGAACGCAGGCCGCCAGCGCGCCGAACACAGCCGGCGTCTCGCGCGTCTTGTCGTGAACGCGCAACGGACCGCCCAGGCGCGCGCTGCCAATGACACCCGCCGCCAGGACGGTCATGCCGACGTCGACGGGGTGCCCGACGTAGTAGTCGCCCCGCAGACCCAGGATAACCCAGGCGTACTGGTAGGCGACGACGCCGCCCAACACCAGACCGAAGCAACCCAGCGTCCCGCGCAGCAACGCCGGGCGATCAGCGCCGACGTACAGGATCATTCCCAGCGCGCCCGTCATGGCCAGCAGCGGCCACACGAAGCACATCTTCTCGATCGACGACAGGTGCGACGCTGCCACGCTGTCGCCGATGCTGATCAGCCAGAAGATGCAGAAGCACGACAGCGAGAAAATCGCGGCGTCCAGCGCCGTGCGCACGCGCTGCCGAGCGGTGCGCGGCCCCTGCGACCAGGAGATCAATCCCGCCAGGATGAGAGGCATCATCAGCGCGACCAGCGCGTCGCTGAGATTGGGGCTGGCGGGTGGCGGCCGTCCGGTGGCGAACGCCAGCAGTGGCGGGACCTGGTAAAGACTTTGCAGTGCCGCGGCCACTGCCAGCAGCCGCCAGCCGCGTCCGGTGGCGGGTTCGCGTCGCGCCCGTCCGACGAAGACGACGCCCGCCAGCGCCCAGGCGACCACGTTGGCGGCGTTGACCAGTGCCGTGCGCACGGTCTCGCCCGTGGGCAGGTACAACGATCCCACCGCCGTCCCAACGGCCAGCACCAGCATCGCGACGACGGCGGCATCGCCCGGTCGTCGTGGTGTTGTCAGGCTGCGTCCCTGCATTCGGCCCCCGGCCCGTTTTACTGCCGGGCGTTTGGTCTAGCGGTCTGCTTCCTTGCTGCCGACCACCGTCAGATTTAGACCTATCTGGATCGACAGCGGTTTGCCGTCGACCGTGATGGTGACCTTGCCGTTGTGGTACCAACCGAACGAGCCGGTGCTGAACTCGCGCTTGTCCGCGATCAGTTCCTGGCCGTTTATCGTCAGTTTGACCGCCTCGGCCTTGTCGAGAAATTGCGTCTTGGAAATGGGACAGGGGGATTTCGCCATCGCGGCAGCATAGTCCAATCGGCGGTTCACGGGGTGCCGGCCGACGCCAGGCGCAGCTTGGTCACCAGATCGTTGCCGACCAGGAAGACGGGCGACAGCGGGTGGCGTCCATCGTCCAGCCGATTCGCCTCGGCCTCGGCCACGCGAACACCGTCGTCGGTCAACAGAAAGATGCGCACCCAGCCTTCTTTGGGCCAGCGGAAATCATCCGTCGGGGTCGTCAGGCCCTTGGCCTTTGTGGCCAACTCACACAGGCGCGCGGCGCCGGCACGCACGCGCGCGTGTCCGCCATCAGCAATGACGCCCACGCCCCCAGGCAGCGCCAGACGGGCACTGCCGTCGACCAGGGCGACCAGCGTGGCCGGGCCCTCGGGGGCGCCCAGTTCCACCATGACGCCCCACATGCCCGACTGCGACGTCACATGAAACCGGGCGGCCGAGCCGCGCAGGATATCCTCCCGCAGTCCTTGCCGCACGCCCGCATCGGGATGGGTCGGCGCGCCGGAGGTGGTCTTGTGACAGCCCAAAAGGCCGATGATGAGGCAGACAGCTCTCGCGGCGGCGGCAGGGGCGCCACCGCCCGGGGCCTTCACACCAACCTCAAAGGCCGGTGCATCGGTAGGCCAGTTTTCCGTTGGCCGTCACGGCGTACTCGTTGAGGCCGACCAGCGTTCCCACGGCCACCGACGGCGGATCGAAGCTGAAATTCATCAGCTGCTTGTCGTCCGCGGTCTTCAGATACAGCGCGTTTTCACTGACCAGCGCCGGCAGGTTGGTCTGGGTCGTGGCGTCCACCCAGGTGGCATCGGCGCCGTACATCGTCTTGCGCGTCACCTCGAACGACAGTTCGGGGCGCGTCCCGGCCGCGCAGTGCCACTTGCGGAACACCTGCGGCCACAAGGCGTTGGGTTTGATGCGCCTGGCGACAACGAAGAAACTGAGGTGGTTGACCGTCATTTGTATGCTGGTCAGTTGTGCCGCCGCCCCGGGCAGCGGGGTCCAGTCGCCTGTCGGCGATGACGTCAACAACGTGGTCGATTCGATGGTGCCCGCAGTGTGGGCGAAGGCCAACGTAACCGGCTTGACGAAAATTTGGCCGTGCGGCTCGACCGCGTAGACGGGCGAAACAGGGCCGTATTCGGCCGTCAGGGCCGGATAGCCCGTCGTGACGGTCTTGATCGAAAAGGTCACGTCCGCAGTCAGCGCGCCGGCCGGCACGGTCATCTGCACGCCCGCGGCCGTTAAGTCGCCACCCGCCGCGCCGATGGTCCCGGTACCGCCCGCTGGGGCAGTCTCGGCTACGCGATCCGCGGGGGCGCCGTCCTGGCCCTGGGCGCCGCCGCCGTCCGGCACGACCGCGACACCGTCCACGCCGCCGTCACTGTTGACCGTCGGTGCAGCGGACGATCCGCAGGCAGCCAAAACCAGGGCGAACAGCCTCAGATTGAACGACACCCGTTCCAGCATGGCCTGGAATGTGGCACGACGCAGGGCGGCCGTCCATCGGTGCGGCGAACGCATGGCGCCCGGTGCCAACGCTGTTTTACCCGAAATGTTGTAGGCAGGTGTAACATCCGCGCCGCCATGTCTCGCCCGCCGGAGGTCAGCGTTCGGGCTGCCGATTCCGCCGAAAGGCGACTACCGCTCAGGCCATGCACCACCATCGGCCGGGCGGAGGACAGCGACATCTATTTTCCCGACCAGCTGCTGTCGCGCCGGCACGCCGAGATTCAGGTGCGCGCGGCCGGCTCGTTCGTTATTGATCTGGGCAGCACGAACGGCACGTTCTTGAACGGGACGCGCGTCGTAAAAGAGGCATTGCTGCACGACAACGACCTTGTGACCCTGGGTGAAAATCGCATCGTCTTTCACGAAAGGTCGCTGGCGACCGACGATTCCGGTCTGCGCCTGTCAGAGGTCCGACCGCTGGTTCTGAACGATCTGTCAGCCCGGTCGACGCGCAAGACCATTGCCGTCGCCGACATGGTCAACGAGAACCGGTCACTGGGGATCCTGGCGCAGGTCACGACGTCGCTGCTGGTTCAAAAGACCGTCCCTGATCTGCTGTCGAACATCCTTGAGCTGGTGTTCGAGAATCTGCCGGCCGAGCGCGGGGCGATCCTGTTGCTGGAGGGAGAGCCCGCGGTGCCCGTGATCAAGGCGGCCCGCACGCGCCCTGGATCCGAGCCCATCGCGCTGGTCAGCAGTTCCATCAGCCGGCGCGTGATCGAAAATCGGGTGGCCCTGCTGTTGCGGGATGTTCACGAGGACAAGCTGCTGCGCGGGCAGCCCAGCATCATTTCCGAGGCCATTCGTTCCGCGGCTTGCGCGCCGTTGTGGCTGTCGGCCGGCCCCGGCCAGCCCGACAAGGTGTTGGGCCTGGTCTACTTCGACAGCCGGTCCGAGGAACGTCCCTTCGACGAGACGGATCTGCAGATCCTGACCGTGGTGGCGAACATCGCCGCCACAAAACTGGAAAGCGCGCGCCTGCTGGAAGACAACCTCGACAAGCGTCTACTTGAAGAAGACATGCGGGCGGCGGCCAAGATCCAGGCGCGCCTTTTGCCGCATATCGCCCCGCTGGTGCCCGGTTACGACGTCGCGGGAACGACGCGTTCCTGCCGCAGCGTGGGTGGCGATTACTATGACTTTGCCCTGGAGAATGATCGCCTACACCTGGCGCTGGGGGACGTTTCGGGTAAGGGTCTGGGCGCGGCGATGTTGATGGTTGCCTTGCGCGCCACTGTGCGCGCGCACTGGCGCACCGGGCGCCTGTCCGAGGCGACGGGTCACATGAACGCGACCTTCCACGAAAACGTGCCGGACGATCAGTACGCCACGCTGTTTTTGGCGCGGCTGGACCCGCGCGAGGGGCGTCTGACCTACGTCAACGCCGGGCACAACCGCCCGCTGCTGGTGCGCGGTGGCGAGATTCACGAGGTGCTCAGTGACGCCGGAATGATCTTGGGTGCCTTCGAGCATGTCGCGTACGACGAAAGCGTCATCGGAATCGAGCCCGGTGACGTGCTGTTGATCTTTTCCGACGGGGTCAGCGAGACCTGGCCCGACCCCGACATCGCGGATCGCAAGCTTATCCAGATCGTGCGCGAGCACCGCCGCCATGGCGCGGACGCCATTCAGGCGGCCATCTTCGAGGAATTGAATCGCCAGTCCGGTTCGCGGCCGGGCGATGATCGCACCATCGTGGTGGTGCGGCGGAAATAGCATCGACGGGGTCAGGGTGTACGGCAGGACAATAGGGAACTACCAGGTCACTACGCTGCTGGGCGAAGGCGGCATGGGCAGCGTGTACCTGGCCCACCACCCGGCGATCGAGCGCAAGTCCGCGATTAAAGTTCTGCACCCGAAGCACGCGCATGATCCGCAGGTGGTCAGGCGCTTTTTGGCCGAGGCGCGCGCCTCGAACGCCATCCGCCATCCCAACATCGTGGACATCTATGACTGCGGCACGCTGCCCGACGGCGCGCCGTACATCATCATGGAGTACCTTGAGGGCGAGACCCTGGCCTCGCGCCTTCTGTGGACGCGGTTGACGATGTTGCAGGCGCTGGATTTTGGGATTCAGGCCGCATCGGCCCTGGCCGCCGCGCACGCCAAGGAAATCGTGCACCGGGATCTGAAGCCAGAGAACATCTTCCTGATTTCCGATCCGCGCGTGCCCCGGCGGGAACAGGTCAAGGTGCTGGATTTTGGCATCGCCAAACTGCAAAGCAAGCTGCAGGAGCCGCCCCAGCGCACGCGCGACGGGGTGTTGCTGGGCACGCCGCTGTACATGTCGCCCGAGCAGTGCCTGGGCCAGTCCGACGTGGACGCCCGCAGCGACGTCTACTCGCTGGGGGTGATCATCTACGAGATGCTGACGGGCCGGCCGCCCTTCATCGCCGAAACGGTGGGCGCCGCCATCAACATGCATATCAACGCCGCCCCCCAGCCCCTGCGCGCGCTGAACGCGCAGGTTTCGGCGCCGCTGGAGGCGGCTGTCTTGCGGGCGCTCGGCAAAGAGCCGGCCACGCGCCATGCGACGATGGACGAATTCTTGGTCGATTTGGAGGCGGCGTTCTCGATGGCCAACACGGGCGCGTCCGCCGGTGATGGTGTTCCACCGGTTGGTGCCCCGCGCGGCACCGGTGAAAAGCTGCGGCGTCCGTTGTCAGCCCTCACGACTGTCGCCGGGGGCCAGGTGGGGAAGGCAACGCACCGGAAGGCGCCGACGCGGCGGTGGGTGCTGGTGGTGGCCACGTGCGAATTGGCCGTGGCTGTGGTGATCCTGGTCTTGGCCCGCCACTGGCGCACCGAGCCCGCGTCGACAGTCCCCGTCCCGTCCCCCTACCCGCGGCAACCGGTCCCTGTGTTTTCGAGCCCGGCCCCGGCGCGGGGGCTGACGGTCGAGATGCAACTCGACAGCGAGCCGCCCGGGGCCACGGTGACGGTATCGGGGGCCCTCGCGGGTACCACACCGATGGTCCTGCGCGCCAAGGCCTCTGACGAGCCAATGGAACTGGTTTTCGCCCTCGACGGCCACCGGCGCGAGATCGTGAAGGTCATACCTGCGCCCGGCCTGAAGGTGCGCGCGAAGCTGCGAAAGCTGTCGCCGCGGCGTACCAGCGCGGAAACCGCCGGACCCGAGCCAGACCTGGCGCCCCAGTTGCCGGCCCCCGTAGTCGACGACATCAAGTCCGAGCGCTGATACTCTTCGCCGAATGGCTCGGTTCGCCGCGCGGGTGTTTCAGGGGGCACTGTTCGTGGTGCTGGCCCTGGCCGTGGCCGGACCCGTGCGTGCCGCGCAGGACGCTGACGAGGCGCAGTTTCACTTTGTCAGGGGCAATCAGTTCTACCGGCAGGGGCACCTCGAAGACGCGCTGGGCGAGTATTACGCCTCGGATCGGCTGGTCCCGAACCGCAACGTGGCCTTCAACATCGCGCGCTGCCTGGAGAAGCTGAAACGGTACGACGAAGCCTTTCGCGCGTGGTCCGCGGTCGGCGGCGACTACCTGCCGAAGGAAGAGGCCGCAGTCATTGGCGCGTCGATCGAGCGCTTGCGGCCACATGTTGCTTTTCTGCAAGTCAACACGCGCCCCAGCGGGGCCGACGTCTATCTCAATCGTCGCGATCTGGGGTCGCTGGGCCACACACCCAAGCTGCTGGCATTGCCCGAAGGCAAGGGGATGTTGATTATCGAACTGCCGGGATACCGCCGCAAAGAGATCACGGTCGAACTGGTCAGGGGTAAGGAGACACGCGCGGACGCGACCCTGGATCCCATCTTGGGAACGGTCGCCCTGAGCCAGGTTCCCGACAACGCGGAAATCCGTCGCAACCGGGCGGACGCCGGCGTCTTGCGGCGTGGCCCGGGCGCTGTCCAGATCCCCCCCGGCCACACCATGCTGGTGGTGTCAGCGCCCGGCTACAGGACGGTCGAGGTCGAGGTCAACGTCGTGCCCGACGCCGTCACCCCCATCGCCGTCGGGCTTGATAGCCTGGTGTTGCGGGGCACGCTGGTGCTGCGGGCCAATGTCGACGGCGCCACGGTCCTGGTCGACGGCCGCGAACGGGGCCTGACACCGACGGTGATCGAAGATCTGGCCGCAGGCGAGCGACTGCTGGAAATCGTCAGCCCCGGTTACGAGAATTTCCAGTCGCGCGTGCAGATTCGCGCCGGCGAGTCGACCCATGCCGAGGCGCACCTGTTGCCGGCCGTCCCGCGGGTATCGGCTGCCAGCAAAAGCACCGTTCGCACGGATCAGGCGCCCGCGTCGGTCAGCGTGATCAGCGCGGAGGACATCGCCGCCTTCGGCTACGGCACGCTGGCCGAGGCGCTGGCCGCGGCGCGTGGAACGTTTTCATCCAACGATCGCAGCTACGAATCGATCGGCTTCCGCGGCTTCTCGCCGCCCGGGGACTACACCAGTCGCGTGCTGGTGCTGGTCGATGGGCATCCGACCAACGACGTTCTGACCGGCCAGGGTTACGTCGGACACGATTTCGACGTCGACCTGGCCGAGGTCGAGCGCATCGAAATCGTGCGCGGGCCGGGCTCGGTCCTGTACGGCAACGCGGCGCTGTTCGGTGTCATCAATGTCGTCACCCGACGTCCCGCACCGGGCGCGCACGCGTCGGCGGGAACGCAGGTCGGCAGTCTGGGCCTGTCATCCGCGCGTGGGACCGCCAGCCAGCGCGGCCGGGCGTACGAGGTGGCGGCGACCGGCGCGATCCTGGGCCAGGCGGGCGATCGCAGTTTTGCCTGGGCTGATGGCGCCGGCGGTTTGCCCGCGACGGTGGCCCGGTACGCCGACCACGAAAGCGCCGTACACGCGCAGGTCCGCGTCGCGGTCGGCCCCGTCACGCTGCAGGCGGGCGTTAACCGGCGTGACAAAACGGTGCCCACGGGCGCCTTTCAAACCCGCGCAGAGCCCGGCACCACGGAACGTGACACACGCACATGGGTCGAACTGCGGTTCGAAAAGACTGTGGGCCCGCAAGACAGGGCAACGTTGTTCGCGCGGGCCGCCTACGACGCCAGCGGCTTCGATGGCAACTACCGTCTTGCGCCCGATGCGGCCGGCAAGGCCCGCCGCGATTTGCAGGATGCCTTTGCCGCCCGTTGGTTCACCGGCGAATTGCGCCTGGCCCTTGTAGCCCCCCGGGGCCATCACCTCACGCTGGGCGGCGAGGCCCAGGGGCACGTCTTGCTGGATCTGGGCGACCCGTCGTCCACGGCGCAGCAAGCGGCCAACGCCGGTAACGAGCTGATTCTGTCTGCCTACGTCACCGACGACTGGGCGCTGACGGAACATCTGCGTCTGAATGTCGGCCTGCGCGCCGATCACTATCAGGCGTACGGCAACAGCAACTTGAATCCCCGGGCGGCGCTGATTGGCCAGTTCTACGCCCGTGGAACCACGAAGGTCATGGCTGGCCGCGCCTTTCGCGCGCCTTCGGTCTACGAACGTTTCTATGGCGATGGCGGCGTCACGCAGCGGCAAGCCGCCGACCTTGTTCCGGAAGCGATCGTCAGCGCCGAATTGGAACACACGCACGGCTTCAGCGACGAGGTGACCGCCGTCGGGGCGCTGTTCGCCAATCAGATCTCGGGCCTGATTGTTCTGGACACCGAAGCCGCGTCCGGGCGGCCGTTACTGGTCTATCGCCAGCACGACGGACAGGTTCGCAGCGTCGGCGCCGAGGGCGAATTGCGCTGGGAGCCGGCGCCGGGAACCTTGTTGGGCGCCTCGTACTCGTGGCAAATCCTGCGTGACCACATCGGCGGAACGGCGGGACCCTTTCCCAACGCACCCGAGCATCTGGTGGCGTTGCGTTGGCGCCGCCCGATCCTACCCCGTCGTCTGTCACTGGGCAGCGAAGTCCTGTACGAGGTGGGGCGCCGCGACCGAAACGGCGACCGCGTCGACGACGCCATGATGGCCAACGTCACCATCAGCGGCGACTATCAGGCGTGGCGCCTGCGCTACTTCGCCGGTGTGTTCAACCTGCTGGACGTGCGCGGCGCGGGCAGCGGCTTTCCGGCCGGCCAGGAGATCCCGGCGCTGACGGTGCCGCGCTACGGACGTTCGGCCCGCGTCGGCGTGTCGTGGTCGTTCTGATCCGGCCGCGCACCCGCCAGCGTCCGGCACAGCTCCAGCAGGTCTGATGCCGCCTTCAGGCGCGCCGTCACCCCGGCGGCGGTCATGTCCAGTTTGGCGTCAAGGCGGGTCTCGGGCCGCAGCGCGCCCGCCAGGCGACTGGCCTCGCGCAGACGTTCGTCGATGGCCCGCGCCGACAGATTGACGATCATCGATCCAGATCCTTCAGGTTCGCAATGTCGACCAGATCTTGCGGTCGCGCGGCGCTGGCCTTCATGGCTATAAGGGCCTCGCGCGAAATAACGGCAATGAAGTGGTCCAAAAGCGGCAGGCGGACGCGGGTCGCCCAGGCGCCCTCGGTGTTCTTGTCCACCAGCAGAAAGTCCACGGTCATCAAACTGCCGTCCGCTTCCACCCGGTTGATTCGCTGCATCTGCGTCCCGTCCTTGAACTCGAAGGGCAGGCCCTCCAGCACGAATCCACGCGTTCTCAGCGCCGCCAGCGCCCGTGGCAGCGCCTCGGGCCGAACCAGCAGGTCGATGTCCCTGGTCGCGCGTGGGGCGCCCCAGACGGCGACGGCCAGTCCCCCGACCAGCGCATACTCGACGCCCGCGTGGTCAAGGGCCCCCAGTACGCCCCGCAGTTCGTCGTACAACGTCATTCGACAAATCCTAACATCTGACGGTCAGGGCAGAAGGGGACTGGGGGGCAAGACCCATTCACCCGAGATGGGGCCGAATCCGGCGGCCACGCGGCCAAGCGAGCCCGCGTCCGCAAACACGGTTCCCTCGACCCGGTAAGGCATCGAGAACGTAATCGTTTGTCCCTCTTTCAATTGATTGGCCGACCGGCGGGCCAATTCTTCGAATAATGGCAACAATGATTCGGGCAAAAATGCAAAACGGGCAATGACTTCGGCCGAGGCACCCTCCAGCAATGGCGGCACCGTGAATTGCACCGGCTGGCCGGCGGCGCTGCGCAGGCCCTGCGAAATCAGCAGATTGGCAATGGCGCGGGGAAAATCCTGCATGGTGCGCACGTCGCCCGGCTGATCGTCGCAGGCGTGCGGGTCGGCGCCGCCCGAACAAGCCGCGTTTTCCGGTGCGCACAGCCGCAGGCACAGGGTGCCCAGGCGTTGTTGATTGGTTTGCGGAAAGACGGTGACCGCGGTCAAGATCGACGACAGCGGCAGCGGCAGCTGGTTCGGGTTGGCGACCAGGAAGTGCAGGTCGAATGCCACCTGAACGTCCTGCGGGCGTGGGCTGGGTCCGAAGAACTGTGCGCACGCAAAATCCGCCGCCGCGCCGACCGGAAGCTTTTCGCGCATGAAACGCGGGCAGTAGTACGCGGCCAGAGCGCGCTGTGCGGGCGCCTGTGCCAGGGTGGCGCCGCGAAAGGTGATCGTTGGTGGTCCGATCCCGCCGGGCTGGGCCAAGATCCGCTCGAACGCGGCACACGAGCCGCTGGCGACGGCAACCAGCAGGACGCCCGCAAGGGACAGGGAATGCGGCCGGGGGCGCGTCGACATGGCCCGCAGGCTCGCCCGACGGCCGCGGCGGGTCAAGGCGTCTATCCGCAGGTGTCCTGGCTCAGCGACTATGTCCGTCACGCCCCGCCCGCCGATTCGGCGATTTCCTTTTCGACTTCCTCCCATTCGGCCATCAATGCGTCGATGCGCGGACCCAGGGCCGCCTGTTCCACGCCCAGCGCGTCGATCTGTTCTTGCCGGGTCTTGGTGTAGAAATCGGGCTGGTAATAAAGATCCATGATCGCTTGCTTGCGCGCCTCGGCGGTGGCGATGTCGGCCAGCAGGCGATCGCGGCGCTTGGGTAGCTGCGCCAGGCGGTTGCGCCGGCGCTTCTGTTCTTCCCAGCTGCCGCCGCCTGGTTGACCGTCGTCGTTGCCGGCGGGGCGTAGGCGCTTGGCGCGCAGGACAATGGCGTCGGCGTCCAGATGGTCGTCGCCGCATTTGGCCAGGTATTCGGCGTAGGTGCCGGGGAAATCGCGGGGGCCTGTTGGCGTCAGCTCGACAATGCGCGAGGCCAGTTCGGACACGAACCACCTGTCGTGCGACACGAAGATCACCGTTCCCTCGAATGTCTTCAGGGCTGTCACCAGGGCGGAAATCGCCTCGACGTCGAGATGGTTCGTGGGCTCGTCCAGCACCAGGACATTCGGCTTTTGCACCACCAGCAGCGCGAAGATCAGGCGCGCGGCCTCGCCGCCGGACAGCGTGGCCACCTTCTTCTTCACGTCGTCGCCCGAAAACAACACCCGGCCCAGAGCCCCGCGCACATACGTCGGGCTCTCGGCGGGGCAGGCGGCGGTCAGAATGTCCAGCGGCGTCAGCTCGCCGTCCTCCAGCACCTCGCGGTGGTCCTGCGGGAAGTACCCGACGCGGACCTCATGGCCCCACCTCAGGCGCCCGCCGTCGGCCGCGAGGCGTTCGACCAGAATCTTCAGCAGCGTGGATTTGCCCAGGCCATTGGGGCCGATGATGCCGATGCGCTCGCCCCGGCGCGCGGTCAGCGACACATCCGTCAGCACGTGCTTGTCGCCGTAGGACTTGGACACGCCCGTCAGTTCCAGGACGTCCTTGCCACTTGGCCGCTCGGGCACGAAACGCAGCATGGGCGTGCGGCGCGAACTTTCGACCAGCTCTTCGACCTCGATGCGCTCGATTTGTTTCAGCCGGCTTTGCGCCTGCGTGGCCTTGGTGTTCTTGGCGCCGAAACGCTCGACGAAGGCACGCTTGCGGGCGATTTCTTCCTCGGCGCGGTTGATGGTCGCTTCTTTGCGCTCGCGGATGGCGGCCTTGTCGACCACGAACTTCGCGTAGCTGCCCGTGTACAGGGTGACCGTGCGGTAATCGACATCCAAAATGTGGCTGGTGACGTTCTCCAGGAAACGCTGATCGTGCGAAATGATCAGCGCGCAACCCGTATAGGCACCCAGGAATTTCTCAAGCCAGCGGATAGTCAGGATGTCCAGGTGGTTGGTCGGCTCGTCCAGCAGCAGCACGTCCGCACCGCCCACCAACACTTGGGCCAACAACACGCGCAGCTTGAATCCGCCCGACAGAGTCGACAGCGGCGCGTGGTGACTGGCCGTGGGGATGCCCAGGCCCTCCAGCACCTCGGCGGCGCGCGCCTCCAGGGTGTAGCCGTCGTTGTTGGCGATCAGATCTTCCAGGTCGGCAGCGCGGCCGGGATCCGGAATTGCGCCCGATTTGTCCTCGGCGATCTGACGCTGCTCGGTCATCGCGTTCCACACGGTGGCGTCCCCGCGCATGGCCAGATCGATGATGATGGCGTCGTCTTCCAGGAATCGATCCTGCCGCAGTACCCCGATGCGGGCGCGCTTGGCCAGCTTCACCTGACCTGCGGACGCCGGCTCGTCCCCGGCGACAATGCGCAACAGCGTGGACTTGCCCGAGCCGTTGGCGCCGACCAGGCCGTACCGCGCGCCCGCGTTCAGTTGCAGGGTGACGTCCTCGAACAGAACGCGCGCGCCGTATTCCTTGGCAAGGTTGGTGGTGGCAATCACGGGCGGGGGACATTAGCAGTAAGCTGCCGGCATGGCGCAATCGGCGACGGTGTATCACCTTCAGATCGACCTGTCGGACGTGGATCGCGGCGTCTACGAAACCCTGGATCTGCGCGTGGCGCGCCACCCGTCGGAATCCATGCGCTACCTTTTGACGCGGGTTTTGGCGTACTGCCTGTGCTTTGAAGAAGGCATCGCGTTTTCGAAGGGCCTGTCCACCACCGACGATCCCGCCCTGTGGGTGAAGGATCTGCAGGGCAACCTGCGGGCGTGGATCGAGGTCGGCACACCGTCGGCCGATCGCCTGCACAAGGCCAGCAAGGCCGCGCCCCGCCTGGTCGTGTTCACCCAGAACGATCCCGGGTTGCTGAAGAAGGCCGCCCGCGAAAGGGAGATTCACAAGGCCGACCGCATCGAGATCTATGCCCTTGATCCTGCGTTTCTGGATGCGCTGGATGCCGTGACTGACCGCAACACGAAATGGGTTCTGGTGCACACGGACGGGCAGCTTTACGTGACCGTGGGCGCCGATACGTTGTCCAGCGTTGTTGCCCGTCACAGCCTAGCGGACGAATCCCGGTAGACTGCGTGCGTGCGTAAGCTGTTGCTTGCCGCCTTCATTCTGGCTGGCCTTTGTGCCGGCTGGTTGTGGTCCCGGGTGCAGCGCGCCCAGCAGTCAGTGGCGCCGCCGTTTGCGCGCCTGGCCCAGGACCCATCGCTGTCGCCATCGCCGTCGCCAGGACCCGTCGATGCGGGCGCCCCCGTCCCGAGGCGTGCGGCGCGCCTGCACGTTCTGATGATCAACGGTGGCGCCACGCCGGCGCGTAATTACCGCTCGCACCTTTTGCACCTGGAAAGGCTGCTGGGCCTTCTGCACCAGGCGCGGCGTGTGGTGGATCAGGTGACTGTGCTCAGCGGCGACGGATCCGATCCGGCGCCCGATCTGGCCGTGCGCGAGGCGCGGCCCGATGGTCTATGGCTGGTCGAAGGCACCCGCCTTGATGCGGCGTTGCGCCCGCCCACCGTCCTCGAGAACTCGACGCTGGCGGGCGCGCAACTGTTTCCCGCGACACGTGGCGCTCTGACCATCTGGTCGCTGACCGTCGGGCAGCGGCTGACCCGTGGGGACACGCTGTTGCTGTACGTTACCGATCACGGCGCGCGTGGCGAAACCGGCCGCGACGATGGCCGGATAACCTTGTGGGGCGAAAATCAGTCGCTGTCCGTCGCGGAGTTGCGCGATCTGCTGGACACGCTGGATCCCGGCGTGCGCGTCGTCGCGCTGATGTCCCAGTGCTATTCGGGGGCGTTCGCCGGCCTTGCCGATCCTGATGGAAAGGGCGACGCCGGCAAGGCGCGGCCGGTCTGCGGGTATTTCTCGACGACGGCGGATCGTCCGGCCTATGGCTGCTACCCCGAGAATCTGGGCCGCGACAACGTCGGCCATTCGTTCGCCTTCTTGCGCGCGCTGGGTTCATCTGGCCTGTTCGACGAGGCGCACGCGCGGACACTGGTACGGGACGGCACCCCGGATGTTCCGGTGCGCACGTCCGACATCTACCTGGCCGGGCGAATCAAGCGACTGGCGACGGCGCGCGGGCAAGAACAGACGGCGTTTATCGACAGCCTGCTGAACGAGGCTGCGGCGCATCCGGAATTCTGGGGCCGCGAGCGCCGACTGGTCGACGAGGTGGCTCACAGCTTTGGCCTGACCAATCCCCCGTCGCTGTCGGCGCTGGCCGATGACAAGGCCAAGGTCGTCGCCGCGGCGGCGCGCCTGCAAACCGGCGCCGAGCGGGCCAAGGCGAATCTGGCCGACAAGGTCCGCTTGAATCTCGACCGCTTCGTCACCGACCACCCGGGCTGGGCCGCGGCCGTGAATGACGCCGCCGCCCGGTCGCCGCCCCGCCAGGAGGCGCAGCGTCTGGCCGCGGATCTTCTGCCCATGCTGGCCGCATCGGCCGCAGGGGACAGTGGCCTGTCGTCAGCGCGAAAGCGCGCCGAGACCACCGCCGCCCTGGCGTACCGGATGGAGGTCCGCCTGGCTGCCTTCCTGCGCTTGGAGACGCTGCTGACAACCCTCGCCGCGCGCGTGCAACTGGCGATGCACGGTAGCGTCGCAGAAAAGCGCGCGTACGAGGGCCTCGCGGCCTGCGAGCGTCTGCGGCTGCCCATCCCGACGCCGGCAGGACCGCCCCCTGCCGAGCCGTTTCCTGCCTTCGACGAGGATCTGCTGCTGGCCAGCTCGATCCTTCCCGAAGCAGGGTCATTCGCCGTCGACGCCGGACCGGCACATCCTGCCGCAGATGCGGGCACGGACGCCACTCCGGACGCCGCAGTGCCGGTTTCCCCGCCGCCCGCCGTGGTCGCCTACCGGGGGCCCCCACCGCCCGCGTTTGGCCACGGACAGTCGTACTTGCTGTTCTTCTGGGCGACGTGGTGCCGGCCGTGCAAGACGGCATTGCCTGAACTACTGGCCTTCGAACGCGACCACGGCACGCCGGTTCTCGCCGTGACAGACGAGCGCCCCGATGTCCTCGACGGTTTCTTTCGCGGCTTCGGTCGCGCCTTCCCCGAACGCGTCTTGCTGGACCAATCCCGCGAGCTGGCCGCCCGCTACGCCATCACCGGCTACCCGACTTTCGTGTTTGTTCCGGGCTCGGGCGCAGCGCCGACCCGCATCGTCGGATACAACCCCGCCCGCGGCCTGGGCATCGACGGTTGGTCCTGGATGCGAATCGTGCCCGTGTATCGGCCGGGCAATCGCCGCGTCGGTCGCGCGTTGTCGCGCTAGTTCGGTTATGCCAGCAGGGACATCAGCGGTCCCTTGCAACCGGTGGCGCCGACGGTCATGACATCCGTCAGACCCATGTAGTGCATCATCGTCACCAGCAGGCTGCCCATGTCGCGGCCGGCCTGCGCGTAGCCACCGCCCGTACCCAGGTCCGGGGCGCCGCCTTTGATGTATCGACCCGTCTTGAACATGCCCTGGCCCTTGCCCAGGATGACGATGGGCACGGCCGCGGGCGAATGCGGGTCCTCCATATTCGGGTGCCCGCCGTGTTCAGGGCACCAGACCACCACCGTTGAATCAAACAGAGACGCGCCGGACGCGTCCTTGGTCGCCTTCAGCTTGTCGACCAGCAGCGCCACCTGGCTAGAGTAGTAGGTGGTGAAAAGCTGAAGCGCCTTCAGCGTATTGGCCGAAGATCCCTGGTGCGTCCAGCCGTGGTGATCAGGGCCCTGGTCACCGACCGAATCGTTGCGGGGCGCGCTGGGCACCCCGTACGAACTCGCAATTCGATTGCGCGAATGGCCCCCACCCAGCTGAAAGCCCACCACACGGGTCAGCTCGCAGGAAAGGGCGGCGCTGGTCAGGTTGAAGAAGGCTTCGCATTGGGCCGGATACGTATCGGGATTTGTCCCGCCGTCGGCGGCCGGCTGCGTCGGTTTGGCGCAACTGCTGGCCAGCGTTTTGACCAGATTGCCCTCGATCGACCGCAGGGTCGTGCAGTGATCGTCCAGCAGTTTCGCCCCCTCGGTGCCAAGCGCACTTTTTAGGGCCACGCAATCCTTGTTCACGAAATCAAGGATGCTCTTGTTGCGGGTCAGCAGGGCCTCCGCCTTCAAGGTGTCGGCGCCGCCAGCGGCCGGTGCCGTGAATTTCGCAAACAGCTGCGCCCACGCCTGTGCGGGGCTCACCTCCGGTGCGATGGACCGGCCCGCGCCCGAGGCGAAGCCGTCGGCGACACCGCGCGTGTTGCTGGCCTTGCTGCTGCCCCACACCACCGACCGGGCGACGCCGCCCTGTCCCATCATTTCGAGGCGCTTGCCGATGATCTGGTCGACGCTTTCACCCTTGGGCGCGTAGATATCGCCGCCCGAGCCGGCACCAAATCCGCTGAACATCTGGGCGCCCAGGCCCAGACCGTCGCCCGACACCGTACCGCCGCCCGTCTGGGCCATGTTTGAGATGAAGATGCCGTCCGCCTTGTGTCGGTCAAGCGGCATCCACCAGGGGTGCATGGTGAACGCCGTCTCAGTTCCGGTGGCGGGACCGACGACCCGCGTGGGGCCGTTGGGTGAGTACACAAAGATCACCCGCCGTGGCGAGGCAGCGGCCCAGGCATTCGAATGCCGTATGACCGGTGCCAGCACCGTCATCAGTGCCGTGTTCTTGAGGAGACCGCGTCGAGAAAGAGTCTTTTGCAGAATGCGATTAGACATGCGATTTACCTCGGTCCAACTGCGGTTACGAAGGATGTGTCTTCGACAATCGCCTGAAGAAGCTTCGGAACATTTCCGGAGGTCGACTTGGCGATGGCGTCAATGTGAAGCAACAGGGGCTCGTCTTCCTGGGTCAGCTTGCGGCCGCGGCTCCATTGCACCGCAATCTGGGCGAAGCAACCGAATACCTGCGGATCCCTCGCCAGGTTCCGGGTCAGCTCGCTGGGCGAATTGAAGTTCAGCGCATCGCCCCGGTAAAGGGCCGTTGTCCCGGCCAACGCCCATGGCTTGCCTGACGGGTCTTGCTTGATCCACCGGCCCACGGGATCGAAGGGCAAGAACGAATAGCCGATGGGCGCGAACTGGCTGTGGCAGCCAATGCACAGCGGGGCGGCGGAGGTCCGGTATTCCAGATCTTCGCGCAGCGAAAGGCCCGGGGGCGGATCGTTGCGGGTCATGTTGGTCGCGCCGGGGGGCGGTGGGGCGATGGGCTGGCACAGGATGGCTTCGCGCACGAAGGCGCCGATGCCGAACGGCGACGATCCATTGTCCTTCGTGTGCGAGGCAAGCACCTGGGGGTGCATCAATAGACCAAGTCGCGGTTGGTCAGGCTGATCGCCGGTGACCACGCCGCCGCCCTTGCCGGCCTGGGTCAGTTGCGAGACCACGGGGTCATTGAGGTAGGCGTCGGTCGTCAACAGGTTCGTCAGCGTTGCGCCGTCACCGCTGGTCAGAATCTTACCGATGACCTGTTCGGCACTGGTTCGAAAGCCCGCCTCGGTTCCCGCGGTCAGGCCGTCGACGTACTTTTGCCCCTTGGTGCTGAACTTTGATTCGTTGGCGCCCATCCATTCAAGAATCAACACAGCCTGCGCGTGTGCCCCTGCGGGCGTGGCGGCGAGGCGCAGGAACTGGCGTCCGCGTTCGCCGCCGTCGTTCAGCTTGCCGGTGCGGGCCGCATCGGCAAGGTCGGTATCCGGCGGTCCCAGTGTCGCGAGGAAGCTGAGCTTCGCCGCCACCTCGTCGCTGGAAAGCGCGCGCAGGGTGGGCTTGCCGCTGATCGGCGTGCCGATTTCGGTGCGGTACATAAATGAGGGCGAGAAGAACAACGCCATCAAAGCGCTTTGCATCAGGTCGGCGTCGGCCGCCGCGACACCCGTCGCTGTGCTGAAGATTGTCTTCAGGGAATCGGTCTCGTTCATGCGCAACGGCCGGCGCAGGGCGCGTGGGCCGAAAGTGGCTGACCAGGTCGTCAGGCAGGTCTGCTGGGCCGCGCCTGTTTGATTGCAGCCGCTCTTCATCAACATCGAGGGCGCGACCGTCTTCGCGAAAGTCCCGAGGACGTCGTATAGCTTCTGGACTTCGACTGAAACGAACGACACGCCGCCTATCAGCAAGGGGCCGTGTCCGCTGCGCGGATCTTCCGGCAAATCCGTTCGCGCGGGTGCCGCGCCTGTCAGCTGTATGAGCGTGGTGACTAGCTCGTCGCGGGTCAGGCGTCTGAGCAGTGAGGGGTTACCACTGAACTCGGCGGCCGGTCCAATGGCATCCTTCACGCCCGACGTGCCCGAGGTACCACCGGACGCGCCGCCCGAGCCTGCCTTGCCGATACCGGTGCCGCCCGTCCCGGGGGTGTCGCCGCCGGCGCCGCCCGTATCGCCGGTGCCACGGCGACCTCCGACTTCCCCGCCGCAGCCCGCAATCGATGCCACCACGGTGGCGATCCCGAGAAGGACCATCCGGCTTGTTCGCCATCTGCGCGGGCGCCTTGAAGTTGGGTTCATTCTGAGCTCCACGTGAATTGGTGATCTAGACGGGCGAGAACGCGGTCAAAATTTCGGCGAGACGATGTGCCAATAGGCACACCTCCGGCCCACTGGGGAACTGAACAGCACGGACCGTGCCACGCGAAAATCGATGGCTGAAAGCGCATGCACAGTCTCGGTGCCAGACCGCGATGTCTCCTGAAATCAGGCGCCCCCGGGTTTCGCGGACAACTGCGCAATATACGTACACATGTGCAAAATGCGGGCGACCAGTCGACCGCCGGTTCCCGCCCTGGCCAATTCGTCAGGGCGCAGAATTTTCTGAAGGTTCGCGGTCCCAGGCCCGTTCGGACGCGCGGTATAAGGCCCGTGATGCCGGGTCATCGTTCAGTGGTGCTGCTGGTTGACGATCTGCGGGATCCGTTCTGGGCTGGCATCGCCGCCGGCACCGAACGCGAAGCCGCCCGGCAGGGGTGCGCCCTGGTGGTGGCCAGCAACGGCGGTTCGGGCGAGGGTGAGCGGCGCGCGCTGTCGCTTTTGCGTGACGGGCGGGTCGAAGGTTTGCTGGTGCCGCCGTCGGCGCGCATCCGCGCGGAACTTACCGCCCTTCGGCGGGCGTGCGTGCCGGTGGTGCAGATCGATCGCGCCGCCAAAGGGGTCGGCGCCCCCTGCGTGCGAACCGACCACGCGCAGGGGTCGCGGCTGGCGGTCGACTATCTGGTCAAGCGCGGCCACTGCCGCATCGTCATGCTGACCGGGCCGGACGCAGAGCCGCCGTTTCGTCAGCGCGCGCAGGGTTTCCGCGCCGCCCTGGACGGTCATGGTATCGGGTCGTCCCGGATCATCCGGGTCGCGCACGCCGGCGAGTACGAGGGCCAGTCCGCCGTGCGTGCACTTTTGGCCAAGCCGTCGAAGGTGACCGCGCTTTACACCGCGAACGCCGCCCTGACCGTCGGGGCGCTTCGGGCACTACGCGACGAAGGCATGGAAGTTCCAGGCGACATCGACGTCGTCGGCTTCGACGACATCGCGATGGGCGATCTCCTGCGCTTTGCCGTCACGACCGTCGCGCAGGATGTCGAGGCCATCGGTCGCATCGCCTTCCAGACGCTGATGGATGTTCGCGCTGGACTCGATGTCCCGGCCGAAACGCTGGTGGCGCCTGGGCTGATCGTGCGCTGAACGCTAGCGCGTCGAAACGACGTAGTCGGCGATTTCCTGCGGGGTCAGGGCGCGCGAGTAAACGGCCATCTCGTCGATGGTTCCGTCCAGGTACAGGGGGGCATCGGGTCCGGGCGTCCCATTCGGGGCAACATGTCGACAGCCAATACCGAGGCCGGCGGGCGGTGGGGCCAGGATGCCCGACAGCGGGCGCTCGTCGCTTTGCCGTCCGTCCAGATACAGGCGCACGGTGAGACCGTCCCAGGTGAGGGCCAGGTGGTGCCAGGCACCCGAACTGATCGTCCCCGTGCCCATCCAGACCCAGGGACCCGTGTCGGTCTGGACGGCGGCCTGGACCACGCCCGAACCACACAGCACGGCCACCTCGAAAGCCTGTTCCTTGTTGAAAGCCATCACCCGGTCACCCACGCAGTTGACCCGTGGGTTGACCCAGGCCATGGCAGTCAGCGAGTTGTGCCCGGTCATCGCCAGCGAGTCCGAGTCGGGCACCCGGATGCAGCCCGTCCCATCGAATCGATACCCCTGGCCAAGCTGGCCCGGAACCTGTGCACCACCCTGGAGGGTGCCGTTGTTCTGGTTGCCGCTGGCGTCCCGAATGGCCGGGGGTGGCTGGTCGAGATCATAAAACGCCACCAGGCCATTGTTGGACAGGCAGCGGCCGGCAACGCAGGCCAGCCCCTGCGCGCAAACAGAGGCGGCACCGCAGCGCGCGGCCGGCGGGTCGCAGGGCTTGCACGAGCCGCCGCAGTCGACGGCGGTTTCGTTGCCGTCGCGGACGCCGTTCGTGCACAGGCACTTGCCGCCGCCGCACGCGCCGACGTCGCAGATATGGCCGCAGGCGCCGCAATTCATCTTGTCGGTTGAGGTGTCGACGCACTTGCCCGCCGACGATCCGCCGGTGCTGCCGCCGTCCGCTCGGGCAGCGTCGGCGGATCGGGCTGAGGCGCTGTCGGGTGCGCTGACGGCCAGCGCGTCCGGCGGTGTGGGCAGCGACGCCGTCCCGTCGGTGGACGGGGATGCGGCATCCCGCTTTTCCTGGCTGCCAACGGGGCTGCCCTGGCCGCCAGCGGGGCTAACCTGGCTGCGAGCGGGGCTGCCCTGGCCCTGTTCACTGGACGCCACGCCCGCGTCGTCGTTGCCTTCGCCCGACGGTGGCGGGGGAATATCCTTGAGACACGCCGGGGTTGAAACGACGGCCAAAACCAAGAGGAACTTCTCTACATGGGACCACATGGGGCCGCTAGTCTAGTGTGGACTTTACCTACATGCATGTGTTTTTTGTACTTTTGGGAACAGTGTTTCTATTGGTAAACATCTCGCGTGGTTGCGCGATGTGATGGCACATCGCAGTAGCTGTATGCGTCGTCCGGCGCGCTAACCGAGGGCGGCAAGGGTGTGCGTGGGCGGGAATTCGCAGGCGGCAATGTCCTCGATACGGCCCACTCCGGTCTGCACCAGGACCGCATCCAGGCCGAAACGCCGCGCGCCCAGAATGTCAGTTGCCAACTGATCGCCCAGCATGACCATGCGCCTGCGATCGACGCCCGGAAACCGGCGCACCGCGGCCTCGAAGATGGGGCGGTTCGGTTTCCCCAGGGCCACGAAGTGGTGGACGCCGCCGGGATCGCCCAGGCGCAGAACCGATTCGACCAGCGCCGCGATGGCGCCGGCAGTGATACCGAAGCCCCCGGCGCCGGTCGGAAAGATCAGGTCCGGGTTGGGCAAAACCAGATGGACGGGCTGGTGATTCGCCAGCCGGCGCAGCAGGACGGTCAGCGCCGCATTCACTGTTTCCAAGAATGGGTAGCCGTCGTCGTCGCCCACCACCAGGACGCTGGCCTGGTCATCGTCGGGCGCGGTGACGATGCCGCCCGCGTCGCGCACGTAGTCGCACGAATCCTCGGTGCCAAGGACGATGCATCGGCTGCCGCGCAGGCCCGCCGCCGCGAAGTGGTCCGTCAGCAATAGTCCCGACGTCAGGATGCGGGCGGCATCAAGGTCAAGGCCAAAGCCCCGGTAGCGGGCCAGGCTGGTCGCGGGCGAGCGCGAGGCATCGTTCGAGACGACGAGGTATTCCTTCCCCGCGCGCGCAAGCCGCCTCAGGAATGCGGCCGCGCCGGGCAGGGCGCCGTCCCCGCTGACCAGCACGCCATAGGCGTCCAAAAAGAAGACGTCGTAGCGGGCCACCAGTTCGTCGGGGGCAAGGCAGGACACGGGCGCCATGCTAGCGTCTGCGCGTGAATCAGCAACGGTTGTCGCGAATCGTGCAGGTGTCATCACTGGCCTTCTTGGTGGGGGCCTGCGCCCATCCGGGAGGCGGCCGGGCGCGGCCGGGCGATCCGGGTTTCGCGCGTTTCGTCGACGATTACTTTGACGCCAAGTTTGCCTTCGAGCCGTCGAGCGGCACGGCGGCTGGCCTGCACCAGTACGACAGCCGCATCGAGGATCGCTCGCAGGCGCGCATCAGCGCCCGCGTGGTTGAACTGGAACAACAGCGCGCCCGACTAGAAGCGCTGCACCCCGGCCGATTGCCCTTCGACGACGCCATCGATGCCGAGGCGCTGATGGGCCAAATTCGCGCCGAGTTGCTGGACCTGCAGACCCTGCAGGTGTGGCGGCACAACCCCATGCTGTACGCGGGACTGGCCGGCGGGGCCATCGACGGCCTGATGAAGCGGAATTTTGCCCCGCCAGCCCAGCGTCTGCGCTCCGTGGTCGCCCGCCTGGCGGGAATTGTGGCCCTGTACGCGGCGGCGCGGGTGAACCTGGACAACCCGCCGAAGGAATTCACCGACCTGGCGCTGCGGATGTCGAAGGGTTCCGAGGGTTTCTTCGCCGGTGGCGTCGCGGAATGGGCGCGGGGTGCGGCGGCGGGCGATGCGGCGCTACTGGCCGAATTCGAGCGGGCCAACGCGGCGGCCGTTGCGGCCATCGCCGATTTCACGAACTGGCTGAGGGCGGATCTATTGCCCCGGTCGCGCGGCACGTACGCCATCGGCGCCGACGCCTTTGCCGCCAAGCTGCGCTACGAGGATCTGGTCGATATGCCCCTCGGTGTATTGCTGGCCAAGGGCGAGGCGCAGCTGCGCCGCGATCACGACGCGTTCGTGCGGACCGCCGCCGCCATCGATCCGGGCAAGACGCCGCTGGCCGTGATGCAGTCGCTGTCCGCCGACCATCCGACCGCGGCGGATTTGATCCCGTCGGTCGCCCGGTCCGTCGAGGACGCACGGCGCTTTTTGGTCGCGCAGGATCTGGTGACGATTCCGTCCGAGGTGCGGCCGTCGATCGCCGAGACGCCGCCCTACGCGCGATCGGGATCCTTCGCGTCGATGGACACGCCAGGGCCGTACGAGTCGCGCGCAACAGAAGCGTTCTACTACGTCACGCCGGTCGAGAAGGACTGGGACGCGCAACATCAAGAAGAGCACCTGCGGCTTTATAACCGCAACGTCGTCGCCGACATCAACATTCACGAGGCGTATCCAGGTCACTACCTGCAGTTCCTGTACGCGCCGCGATTTCCCACCAAGACGCGCAAGCTGATGCAGGCCAACACCAACGCCGAGGGCTGGGCCCACTACGCCGAGGCGATGATGATTGACGAAGGATTCGGCGGGCCCGACCCGCTGGCCGCCGCCAAAATGCGCCTGGCCCAGTTGCAAGAGGCCCTGCTGCGGGATTGTCGCTACGTCGTCGGCATCAAGCTGCACACGGCGGGAATGACTGTCGAGGACGGCGCGAAGGTGTTCGAGGAACAGGCTTACCAGGAGGCCGCCAACGCCTACGAGGAATCGCGGCGCGGGGCCTACAACCCGACGTATCTGTACTACACGCTGGGCAAGCTGCAGATTCAGGAATTGCGCGACGAATACCGCGCCAAGACCGGCGGCAGTTTGAAGGCGTTTCACGACGCGTTCGTTGCCCAGGGCAGCCTGCCGTTGCCCCTGGTGCGCCGGATCCTGCTGCGCTGACGCTATTTCGCCGAGGCGTCGGGCCGTCGGTCCGTGTCGTGCAGCAGCGCCTCGACGCCGCGCCTGCGAACCCATCCGGGGGGCGCCAGGTCCAAGGCGCGGATCAGATCGCTGCGTCCGGCGCGATCGCCGTTGAACACGCGGGCGATCCCGCGCAAACCGTAAGCGTCCGCCGATTTCGGGGCCAGCGCGAGGGCGGCGGTGGCGTCGGCGATGGTGGCGGCATATTCGCGCCGGTCCATGTGCGCCGCCGCCCGGGCCTGCAGGGCGCCGACGTCGTTCGGTTCCAGTCGAAGGCCCGCCGTGGTGTCGGCGATGACGCCTTCAGGGTCGTTCTTCAGTGCGCGGATGAGGCTGCGGTTGAAGAAACCCTCGGCGTGGCTGCTGTCGAGCCGCAGCGCCTGATCGTAGTCGCGCAAGGCGCCGTCCAGATCGCCCAGACCCTTCCGCGCCACGCCGCGGCCGTTGTAGGACTCGGCCAGCGTCGGCGCAAGCGCGATGGCGGCGGTGAAATCCGCCACGGCGCCGTCGGCATCACGGGCGTCGATGCGGGCGTGACCGCGGTTGTGCAGGGCCACGACCGCCGTCGGATCCAGCGCCAGGACGTGGTTCCACAGGGCCACCGAGTTTTTCCAGATGCCGGCTTGGCGAAACGTCAGGACCCCCAGGGTTAGTGCGACGGCGGCCAGCCACGCCGCGGGCCAACGCATGCCAGCGGGTCGGCCCGCCGGCACCAGACGCAACACGCCGGCTGATGCCAAAACCGCCCAGGGCAGGCACGCCAGATAGGTGTTGCGGTCGGCGGCGAAGTGCGAGCCAATCTGCACCAGACCCGCGAAGGGGCCGATGAGGACGCCGTAGGCCAACCAGGCCGCCAGCAGTCCGGGCCAGCGGCGCCGGCCGACGACCAGCAGCGCGGTGACGGCGACAAGTGCCAGGTTGCCGAGGACATACTTGGCCTCGAAAGGGTTTGTCATCGGGCGGTACAGGTAAAGCGGCGACAGGCGCACGGGCACGATCGTCTTGGCCAGGTGGAACAAGACGCGGTATCCCGGCTGCATCACGGCGTCGATCCAGGTATGCGAGGCCGCCGCGTGGAAGGCACCAGCCTGGCGCTCGGCCGACACGGCCAGGGCGGTGGCGGCGGCGGCCAGGGCGGCGTAGGGCAGTTTGTCGACCAGCGCCCGCCGCCATTCGTTGCGGGTCGCCAGACGGCCGAGTGGATAGCCGTCCAGCACCAGCAACGCCAGCGGCAAGGTCACGCCGATGGCCTTCGACAGCAGCGACGCCGCGAAAGCACCCAACGACAGTGCGTACCAGCGCCTTCGGCCGCGGCTGCCGACGTCTTCCTTCAGCATGTTCAGATAGGCCGCAACCGCCAGCAGGGCGAAAAGGCCCGCCAGAACATCGCGACGTTCGGTGATCCAGACGACGGATTCGACCCGCAGCGGGTGGATGGCGAAAAACAGTCCGCCCGAGCCGGCGGCCAGCCCGCGCGCGTAAGGGCGGCCTGCAGGCAAGAGCGCCAGCAACAGCCGGTAGAAAAGCACCGCGTTCACCGCGTGCAGCGCCAGGCTGGTGACGTGGTAGCCGACGGGGTTCAGGCCCCACAACAGGTAGTCGACGCCGAAGGTGAGCCAGGTCAGCGGGATGTAGTGGCCCCAGTTGGCCGTGAACATCCACCGCAGGTTCGGAAGCGACAGCCCGCGATAGCCCAGGTTTCTGGTGAAATTGGTTTGATCGTCCCAGTTGACGAAATCACCCGTGAGACCGGGGGCGAAGGCGACGGCGACGGCGACGACCAGCAGGGCCGGAATGCCGATGCGCGCCCATGCCGGTGCGGTGGAGGGGCTTGTGGCGCTCGGTTTGGCGCTCATGGAGTCAGCCACAGTCAGTGTCACGCCGCCGTGTGGGGAGCACAAGATTCAGGGGCCATAAACGACAGGGGCGCGCGAATAGCTGAAGCGCGGGGTCAAGAAGCGCACCTTGTTCGCGGGACAGGCCTTCAGTTTGGCCGAGATCTTCAGGATGGCGATTGGGTCCCAGCGCCTGGAAGGACCCGTGACCTACGTCCCCGAGCTGTCGGCACCAGAGGGCGAATCGACCGGCGGCGGCAAGCAGGCGCTGCAACATGTGAAGCTGGTCCCGGACGGCGGTGTGGGCACCACACTGGTGATGGGGACGGCGAACACCCTCGGCAAGGTGGCCGAACTGCGCAGCTTCGCCAGCCTGGCCGAGCAGCACCGACGACGGTTCAAGGGGGCGGCGCCGCCCGTGGAAAGGGCCCGCTACGACGAGCTGCTGTCGAAGGTGCAGGCGTTCTTCCATGAACGCGAATTCCATGTCGTCCTACTGGAGGCCGCCGCGATCGTCGCCGTGGTTGCGATCCTGGTCCTACGACGTTAGACCGCGCTCAGTTTGGCCCGGCGAACGTGGTGCACCAGGGCCACGGCCCCGACCAGCTGCAGGATGGCCACAGCACCGAAACCCAGGAAGGCGCGCGAGGTGCCGCCGGAAGCCATCAGCAGACCACCGACGGTGGTGGCAAACGAGCCCACACCAAAGGTGGCCGCGAATTGGATGCCGTACAGCAGGCCGTGATCGCTGGTGTTGGCGTACGCGGCGGCCAATGCATTGGCAACCGGCTGGGCCAGGTACCACAGGAAGCCAAAACACAGCGCCATCGCCATCAGGCCGACCCCTGAACTCAGACCAAGGAGCACCAGTACCGGCACGAACAGGGCCACCTCTGCGAGGAACAGGCGCTCGCGCGGCAGACGATCGGCGAGCTCACCCCCGAAGCGCTGGGCGACGATGCCGGCTATCAGAACCAGCGACGTCAGATAGGAGGCGCCCAGATTGCTGCCGGTGCGTTGCGAGGTCAGATGCAGCGGCAGGAATGTGAGAACGCCCCGGTACACGAAGCCGCTGGCCACCATCGCCAGCAACAGCCAGCGCAGCGGCGGGCTGCGCCAGAAAGTCCGCAGCGTGGCCGCGAAGGCGGACAGACTTCCGGCGAACGAAACGGGATGGTCGTGGGTGGCCGCCGTCCGGATCTCCTGCGGAAGTGTCGCCGCCAGCGCGACGCAGAGGAAGGCCAGCAGGGATGCCGCGGCGAATCCGTAGCGCCAACCGAAATGTGCCGCGAACAGGGCGGCCCAGGCCGGCGCCAGCGCCTCGCCAAAATTGCCGCCGACCCCGTGGATGCCGATGGCGCGTCCGCGCTCGCCCGAGGCCACGCCCCGCGACAGCAACGACAGGCCGCTTGGGTGGTAGACGCCCGCGGCTGCGCCCAGAAGCACCAGGCCGATGCTGAACAAGATGAATGTTGGCGCCACGCTCACCAGCAGCAGCGCGCAGCCGCAGCCGGCCGCAGCGATCGTCAGCATCCGGCGCGACCCGACCCGATCCGACAGGTAGCCAGCCGGGATAGCCGCCATGCCGAACGCCAGGTACATCAGGTTCGCCACCGCCAGGACCTCCAGCAGGGAGACGTGAAATGCCCGCTGCAGGTCGCCCAAAAGTGTGGGCAGCAGCAGCACCGACGCGTGCACCAGGCCGTGAATGACGGCGCTGGTCCAGGCGATGCGGCGGGACAGCTTCTCCACCGGGTCCCCTAGTTCCTAGTTCTGCGGTTCGAAACGCACGGCCATGATCTGATATTCGCGCGTCCCCTTGGCATTGCGCAGGGTCACGGTGTCGCCTTGGTCCCGGCCGATCAGTGCCCGCGCCAGCGGCGCCGAGATGGCGATGCGCTGGAATTTGATGTCGGCCTCGTGGTCTCCGACGATGGTGTAGGTCGTTTCGTCGCCGCTTTCCACGTCGGTCAGTCGCACCGTGGCGCCGAAGACCACACGGGTGCCCGTCATCTTGGCCGGGTCGATGACCTCTGACTGCGCCAGGATGCTGTCGATCTCGCGCGAGCGGCCCTCGATGAAGGCCTGCCGTTCTTTGGCCGCCGCGAATTCCGCGTTCTCGCGCAGATCGCCGTGGGCGCGGGCCTCCTCGATGTCTTGCACGTTCTTGGGGCGTTCCACCTCGCGCAGGCGCTTGAGTTCCTCGCGCAGCAGGCGCACGCCCCGCGGCGTCAGTGGGATGCGATCACTTGCCACTTTGGAACTCCTGCAGCGAACAAACTGTCATCGCGCCAGCGCTGAGCTTGGCGATGGCCCCGACGGCAGCGCGCGCGGCGGACACCGTCGTATAGTAGGGCAATCCGCGCATCAGCGCCGTGCGGCGAATCGAAAATGAATCCTGGATCGCGTCCGCGCCGCAGGTGGTGTTGATGACCAGCTGAATTTGTCCGTCGAGTAGTCGGTCCACACAGTGGGGGCGGCCTTCGCGCACTTTGTTGACGACCTCGGTCTCGACGCCCGCCCGGCGGAGGTATTCGCTGGTGCCGGCGGTGGCCAGGATGCGGAAGCCCAGTTTACGCAGGCCCTTGGCCACGCCGACGGCGGCCTCCTTGTCGCCGTCCTGGACGGACACGAACGCGCTTTGTAGCGTGCCGTCCGGCATGGGCAGGCGCGTGCCCGCGGCGATCTGGCTTTTTCCGAAGGCCGCCTCGAAGGTGCGATCGATGCCCATCACCTCGCCGGTCGAGCGCATCTCGGGTCCAAGCAACGTGTCGACCCCGGGGAACTTCACGAAGGGGAAAACCGCCTCCTTGACCGCGACGTAGTTCGGCACCACCTCGCGCACGCCCATTTCCTTCAGGGTCTTGCCGACGGCAATCTTCGCGGCGATCTTGGCCAGTGGCACGCCGGTCACCTTCGATACGAAGGGTACCGTGCGGGATGCGCGAGGGTTCACCTCAAGGATGAAGATCCCGCGGCCGTCGCGCGGGACCGCGAACTGGATGTTCATCAGACCACGCACGTCCAGCTCACGCGCCAGCGCCCGGGCCTGTGTCTTGACGGCCTCGATGATCTCGGGCGACAGCGAGAACGGGGGCAGGGCGCAGGCGGAATCGCCCGAGTGAATGCCCGCTTCTTCGATGTGCTCCATCACACCGCCGATGATGGCGTCCTGACCGTCGGCCACCACGTCGACGTCGATCTCGATGGCATCGCGCAGAAACTGATCAATGAGAATGGGCGCGCTTTCGTCGCCGCTGCCGCCACCGCCCGCCAGACTTTCGCGACGCGAGGCCTCGAAGGCCTTCATCACGAAATGTTCCAGCCCCGAGGCGTCGTGGACGATCTCCATCGCCCGGCCGCCAAGCACGTAGGACGGCCGCACCATCACCGGGTAGCCGATCCTCTCGGCGATTTCGCGCGCCTCGCCCAGGCCGTGCGCGGTGCCCCACGCGGGCGCGCGCAGGTTCAGCTTCTTGACCAGATCGCCGAATCGCTGGCGATCCTCGGCGCGGTCGATGGCATCGGCGCTCGTGCCCAGCAGCTTGACGCCCGCCTTCTGCAGCGGCACCGCCAGACGCAGCGGCGTTTGGCCGCCGAACTGCACGATGACGCCCTCGGGCTTCTCCGCGTCGATGATCTCCAGCACGTCCTCGCGGGTCAGCGGCTCGAAGTACAGCCGGTCCGATGTGTCGTAGTCCGTCGACACGGTCTCCGGGTTGCAGTTGATCATCAGGGTCTCGAAGCCCTCTTCGCGCAGCGCCTGTACGGCATGCACGCAGCAGTAGTCGAATTCGATTCCCTGGCCGATGCGGTTGGGGCCACCGCCCAGGATGACGATCTTTCGCTTGTTGGTGGGCCGCACTTCGTCCTCGGCCGCGCGATCGGCCGCGCTGCCACCTTCATAGGTGGAATACAGATACGGCGTCTTGGCGTCGAACTCGGCGGCGCAGGTGTCGACCCGCTTGAACACCGGCCGGATGCCGTGGCGGATGCGCGCCTGGCGCACGTCGTCCTCGGTCACGCCGGCGTGCTTCATCAGACGGCGGTCCGACATGCCCATGCGCTTGCGGCGTTCGAGAGACACCGGATCGTCCAGTAACGCTTTGCCCTGAATTCGGGCGGCATCGTCCTCGTCGACCATTGTCTTGAGGTGGGTCAAAAACCACGGATCAATGGCGGTCAGCGTGAACGCCTCGTCCAGCGACAGCCCGGCGCGAAGGGCCTCGGCCAGTTGCCACAGGCGATCCGGCCCGGCCACGGCGATGGCCCGTTTCAGCTCGTCGAGCGGCGGCACCTTGTCGAGGTCGAAACCCCAGCGACCGATTTCCAGCGAGCGCAGCGCCTTGCCGAAGGATTCCTGGAAGGTGCGCCCGATAGCCATGACCTCACCGACGGACTTCATCTGCGGGCCAAGCGTCGGGTCCGCGCCCGGGAACTTCTCGAACGCGAAACGCGGCACCTTTGTCACGACGTAGTCGATGGTCGGCTCGAAGCAGGCCGGCGTTTCTTTCGTGATGTCGTTGGTGATCTCGTCCAGCGTGTAGCCGATGGCCAGCTTCGTGGCGATTTTCGCGATGGGAAATCCCGTCGCCTTCGACGCCAGGGCCGAGCTGCGCGAGACGCGTGGGTTCATCTCGATGACGATCATGTCGCCGTTCTTCGGGTTGACGGCGAACTGGATGTTCGAGCCGCCGGTCTCGACGCCGATCTCGCGAATGACGGCCAGGGCCGCATCGCGCATCACCTGATATTCCTTGTCGGTCAGGGTCATCGCGGGCGCGATGGTGATGGAATCGCCGGTGTGGATGCCCATCGGATCGAAATTCTCGATAGAGCAAACGATGACGGCGTTGTCCTTGCCATCGCGCATCACCTCCAGCTCGTATTCCTTCCAGCCGAGCACGGACTGCTCGACCAGGACCTCGCCGCGCGGGCTTTGTTGCAGGCCCCACAGCATCTTGGCGTCGAATTCGGCCGCGTTCCACGCGATGGCCGCGCCCGAGCCACCGAGGGTAAACGACGGCCGCAGAATCACCGGGAAGCCGACGCCCGTATCGGCCTGTAGCTGGATTTGAATCTTCTTCGCCTCGTCGAGCGATCGCGCGTAGCCCGACAGCGGCACGCATAGGCCAATGTTGGCCATCGCCTGCTTGAACAGTTCGCGATCCTCCGCCTTCTCGATGGCGCCCAGTTGCGCGCCGATGAGCTTGACGCCGAATTTCTCCAGCACGCCCGCTTTGGCCAGCTCGACCGTCAGATTCAGCGCCGTCTGCCCACCCAGCGTCGGCAACAGCGCGTCCGGGCGCTCGCGCTCGATGACCTTGGTTAGGATCTCGACCGTCAGGGGCTCGACGTAGGTGCGATCCGCGATCTCGGGATCGGTCATGATCGTGGCCGGGTTCGAATTCACCAGGACGACGCGGAACCCTTCTTCCTTCAGCGCCTTGACGCCCTGGGTGCCCGAATAGTCGAACTCGCAGGCCTGGCCGATCACGATCGGTCCCGATCCGATCAGCAGAACGGTCTTTATGTCGTTACGTCGCGGCATCAGGGTGTCGTGTCCTTCTTCCTCTTGATGTGGCCTTCGCGGTCAATCGTGAACGCGTCGGGCAGTTTCTTTTCCACGCTGCCCCGGTGGCCTTTGACCAGCCACCCCTGCTCGACGAAGCCCTCGGCGACGCGGATGCGGATGCGCAGGCTTTCCTCGCCGTCCGAGCTGAACAGGTCCAGCAGCGGCTCGCGCGCGACCGCCTCGTCCTTCTGCCGGACCAACGCCTCGACGGCGGCGAAACGGACGCCCTCGTCCATATCCTTCAGATAGGGCGCGATCAGGGCTGGCGCCTTTTCGTTCTTGAAGCGGCCAAGGTAGTTCAGAACCTGGATCTTCTTGGTCGGGTCTCGCTCGTAGCCGGGCTCGTGGCGGGTCAGGATCTCTTCGATGGCCGCCAGTTCCTGTTCCGCACTGGCAATTCGGGGCAACAGGCGCAGGGGCCAGGAGATGGACTCGGCCGACAGCAGGTAGCGTTTGACCGCGTCCAGCGCCGCCTCGCCCTTGGACTCCAGCGTCTCGAAGACCCATTCCTTTTCCTGCTCGTCCTCGATGGTCTTGTCGTACATCACGGCAAAGCGCCGCAGAAGGCCGTACAAAGCCTCGGTCGAGCCGTCGGCGGCCAGCGCTTCGAGCGCCTTCATGCGGTCCACCGACTGTGCGTACTTGTTCAGACCGCGCGCGATGTTCTTGGTCCGGGCGCGTTCCTCCCGCTTGTCTTTGGCGAACCTGTCCAGAAGGCCCATGGGAAGTTGGCGGAGTCTATATCATCAATCGGGGACCATTTGTCCCCGTGCTTGCGGGCCGCGCATCCGTCGTAGTACAGCTTTACGCCTCATGAAGACGGATGTCCCCACCGCTGCAGCGCTGTCCGCGTCGGTCCTGGCGGTTCCCCCGCTGGCCCGCAATGCTGATCTGACCCCCAACAGGGCGGCCAACATGGCGCTTATCCGGCATATCGAGGCCGGCGGGGTCACCACCCTTCTTTATGGGGGCAACGCCAACTTCTACAACGTCGGTCTGTATGAATACGCGGGGTTGCTGGACATGTTGGCGGACACGGCCGCGCCGCGTACCTGGGTGATTCCGTCCGTGGGCCCTGATTTTGGCAAAATGATGGACCAGGCCACGATCCTGCGGAAGACGTCCTTCCCGACGGCGATGGTTCTGCCGGCGACGAATGCCGCGACCGTGGCCGGCACCGAAGGCGGGTTGCGCCGCTTTGCGGACGCGTTTGGCAAAGCCATTGTCGTGTATCTGAAGGCGCAGGAATTTCTCACCCCCGAGGCCATTGGACGTCTGTGCGCCGATGGTGTTGTGGCTGCGATCAAATACGCGGTGGTCCGCGAGGATCCGACCCAGGATCCCTTTTTGCGCCGGGTGGTCGAGGCCGCCGGCCGCACGCCGATCGTCAGCGGCATTGGCGAGCGCCCCGCCATCGTTCACCTGCGCGACTTCGGCCTGGCCGGATTCACCTCGGGCTCGGTGTGCGTGGCCCCGCGCGGCTCGGCGCAATTGCTGGAGGCCATCAAACGACAGGACTGGCCGGCGGCCGAGCGGCAGCGCGCGCTTTATATCCCCCTCGAAGATTGTCGCGATCGCCTGTCGCCCATTCGCGTTCTGCACGAGGCCGTCACCCTGGCCGGCATCGCCGACATGGGGCCGATCCTGCCGCTGCTGTCGAATCTCGAGTCGGAACATCACGGCCCGGTCAAGAAGGCCGCCTCCGAGTTGCTGGCCGGGGATCGCCCCGCCGGCGCCTCCTGAGGTCTGGCGTCTCCATAGCGCACCGCGCTCGCGCCCAGGCTGCTGGGAATTTCCTGCCTGGCGCTAAAGAACGGCGTTCGATGTGCCGAGTTCCGGTACGTGCATCTGGGAGGCGCAGTATGAAAGAAACGTTCGAGTCCTCGTCGAGTTCTTCGGAACTGCCGGTCACCGCGAAATGTCCTTTCTGCGCCCACAGTTTTGAAATTACTGCGCCAGAAGCGGCGGCGGTCTTGCGGCTGGAACCGCGCAAGGGGGAACCGCGCAAAATCGAGCCTCGCGAGGTGGGCCGCCAGGTGGTGCGAGCGCCGCGGCCCGTGCCGACCATGTTTCGGGGTTTCGTTTGGCTGTTCAGGAAGATTCTGACCCTCGGTCCGGGGCGCTGGTTTCATGATTTCGACGTCGAAGTGGTGCTGTCGGACACCCGTCTGTTGCTCGATGTCATGTCCGCGCCCCTGGCCTTCATGTTCACGATCGTCGCGGCGATTAGCGCTGGGGCAATCGCGCTGGTGACTGGCAACATTCACGCGGCGACGGTGGTCATGATGGGGGGCGTGTTCTGTGCAGGCTTCCTCCAGCGTGAAAGCCCTTGGCGCTTCTGGGTGCTGGTGGCGGCGGCCATTCCCGCCGCCTACGGACTGTCAGAGGAATTCGGCATCTCGCTGGTCTCGATGGAGTGGCAGCCTAGGGACGTTGCCTTCTCGCTGATCTTGCCGCTGCCCAGCGTCTACGTCGGCGTGTTTGTTCGTTTCATTCTGGGCAAGCTTAGCCCGCCCAAGATTGATCTGCCGACTGTTCAAGTGACCGTTCCCGCCCGCCGGATGCCGCTGGCCGCGGGCGGACACTCGACGGCCTTGCGCTAGTTTTGCGCCGCCCAGGCGGCTTGCCATCGGCGGACGGATGTGCGAACACCCTCAGCGGTGTCGACGAAGCGAAAATCGCCGTCTGAGCTGCGCAGTCACCGCTGGTACGGCGTCACGGATCTGCGGTCCTTCGGCCACCGTTCGCGCACGGCGCAGATGGGGTACAGCCGCGGCGATTACGCCGGCAAGCCCGTCATCGCGATAGTCAACACGTGGAGTGACATCAACCCCTGTCACAGCCACTTCCGCGAGCGCGCCGAGGACGTCAAGCGCGGTGTGTTGCAGGCCGGGGGCTTCCCCCTGGAATTGCCGGCCATGTCGCTGTCGGAGAACTTCCAGAAGCCGACAACGATGTTGTATCGCAACCTGCTGGCGCTCGAAACAGAGGAGTTGCTGCGGTCTTACCCCATCGACGGCTGCGTCCTGATGGGCGGCTGTGACAAGACCGTTCCCGGGTTGCTGATGGGCGCAGTCAGCATGAACCTGCCGACGATTTTCGTGCCGGCCGGCCCGATGTTGCGCGGCAACTGGCGGGGCAAGACGCTGGGCAGCGGCAGCGACATCTGGAAGTACTGGGACGAGCTGCGCGCCGGCAACATCGACCAGGAAGCCTGGAACGAGATCGAGGACGGGATCGCGCGCTCGCCGGGGACGTGCATGACCATGGGTACGGCGTCCACGATGGCCGGTATCGTCGAGACGATGGGGCTGACGCTGCCCGGCGCCGCGTCCATTCCCGCGGTGGATTCGAATCACCACAGGATGGCGTCGTTGTCCGGGCGACGGATCGTCGACATGGTGTGGGAGGATCTCAAGCCGTCGGACATCCTGACGCGCCGGTCGTTCGACAACGCGATTACGGTCCTGATGGCCTGCGGCGGCTCCACGAATGCGATCGTGCACCTCATCGCGATGGCGGGGCGGTCCGGGATTCCCCTTGCCCTCGATGACTTCGACTCCATCTCGAAGCGCACGCCGTTCATTTGCAACCTGCGCCCGTCGGGCAAGTACCTGATGGAGGATTTTCATTATGCCGGGGGCATGCCCGCGTTGCAGGCCCAACTAGGGGATCTGCTGCACATGTCCGAACGCACCGTCTCGGGCGGCACGCTGGCGGATCAGACCGTCGGTGCCGAAACCTACAATACCGACGTCATTCGGTCGCGCGACCAGGCGTTGTCAGCCCAGGGGGGGCTGGCCGTGCTGCGCGGGAACCTGGCACCCGACGGCGCCGTGATCAAGACCAGCGCATCGGACCCCAGACTGTTGTCGCACGTCGGTCGGGCCGTGGTCTTCGACGACTACAACGATCTGTCCGCGCGCATCGATGACGAGGCGCTAATCGTGGACGGGAACTCGGTGCTGGTGCTGCGCAACGCCGGGCCGATGGGGGGACCCGGAATGCCCGAATGGGGCATGTTGCCGATTCCCAAGAAGCTTCTCAAGCAGGGCGTGCGCGACATGGTTCGCCTGTCGGACGCGCGCATGAGCGGTACCAGTTACGGGACCTGCATCCTGCACGTGGCGCCGGAATCCTTCGTGGGCGGTCCGCTGGCCCTGGTCAAGGAGGGCGACGAGATCGAACTGGATGTCGCCGGCCGCCGGTTGAACCTGAAGGTTGACGACGCGGAGTTGGCGCGGCGGCGGGCCGCCTGGGTGCCGCCCAAGCCGAAGTACGCCCGCGGTTACGGCGTGATGTACGGCCGGCACATTCGGCAGGCCGATAAGGGCTGCGACTTCGACTTTCTGGAAGGCACCGCCGCCACAGCCGAGCCCGAAATTCACTAGATCCCGGGTGCCGGACCATTGCCCGGCCTCGCGGGAATCGATGTATACACGGTGCGCGTCGCCTTGGCCTGGTCACGTCTTACATACTGGTTCGGCAAGGAACTAGACCCCGAACGGCGGCTGTTCTGGATCGCCTACCTGGCGCTGTTGCCGTTCTATTTGGCGCCCCTGTTCGTGACCCCGTTCTTGCCCGGCCTGGACTTGCCCTTCCACCTGTCCATGGCCGACATGCTGGCCAAGAACGGGCGGGAAGGTTCGCCCTATGGGCCGTTCTACGTCGGCACGCCGGGGCTGGCCCCCTACGCGGCCCACTACCTGGCGCTGTGGTTGTTCTCGCGCGTGATGCCGCTGGTGGCCGCGCACAAGGTGGTCATCGCGCTGTACGTGGCGGGGATGCCGGCGGCGGCGGGATCGCTGCTGGGGGCGTGCCGTCGCAGCCGGATTCCGGCGTTGCTGGCGTTTCCGCTGGCCTACAACCTGACGCTGCACTATGGCTTTGTCAGCTTCGCGATTTCAATTCCGGTCCTGCTGTGGATGTTGGCCGCGCTGACCAAGATTCTGGTCTCCGACAGGCTTTCCGCCCGCGGCTGGCTGGTCACAGCGGCGGTCGCGGTGCTGTCGTTCTTGTGCCACCTGCAGAATTTCCTGTATTCCCTGTGCGCGGCGTTGGCGTTCGTGGCGTTTTCCGGCGTGTCCTGGAAGCGTCGCCTGCAGGCGCTGGCCGCGTTGTTGCCCGCGGTCGGTTCACTGACGTGGTGGCATCTTCACGCGCGCTTTGTCGGCGATCCCACCGGGCAGAAGAAGACGCTGGCGTTTGCGTGGAACGCCCTAAAGGCGGCGCGCCTGCAGGATATGGACTACGGCACGCGTCCCATTTTGAAGGACATCAAGTACCGTATCGACGATCTTCCCGCGCATGTTTTGCGAGGATTCACGGATCTTGTTGATGAGAAGGCCTGTCGCGCGCTGTTCGTTGTAATCGCGGCCTACATTCTTCTGGGGCTTCTGGGGCTTGTTGTGGCATTCGAACCGTCCGCTGGCCGTCCGCGGATGCGTGTCGCGGGCTGGGTCGCATTCGGCGGGGCGCTGCTGGCGTACTTCGGGTTGCCGCATCACCTGCAGGCGTTCGAGCTAATGACCTTTTCACCGCGCTTTGCCGTGCTGGCGGCCGTGATGGTCTTGCTGGTGGTGCCGGGCAGTCTGATCAACTTCACGGGTGCGGCGCGCGTCCTGCTGGTGCTGCCGGCTGTGGCACTGGGCGCGCTTTACGGCAAGGAACTGATTCACCACTACCGCCTGTACGGCCAGGAGGTGGCCGACTTCCAGGCGGTGCTGGAAAAGACGCCGCCCGGGGGCAAGGCGCTGGGTCTGGTCTACGACCGGCAGTCGCGGGTGATGCGGATCGAATCGGCGCTGCTGGGTTTGCCGAATCTATATCCGGCGGTCAAGTCCGCACCTGGCAGCATGATTCCCCTTTCGTATTGCGGTATGCGCCACATACCGTGCCGCCGGAAAGAGCCCCTCGTCGCGCTGCCCGATCCCGGCGCGTGGCAACCGAATCTGTTCCGGCCCGAGGACGCCTTGCGCTTCTTCGACTATTTCTTCGTGCGGTCACCCCCGCCGCGGCCAATTTTCGGTGCCTTCACCAACCGTGTCGAGGTGCTGGCCCGGCAGGGCACCTGGATTGTGTACCGGAAGAAATAGCCGTTCGTCGAATATGTTTGCGTTAACGTTCGCGCCCCGGGGAGTACAGACCATGAAGACCACGAGATCCCTTTCATCGATTGCGCTTGCCGCCAGCATGGCGGTCGGACCCGCCGTGGCGTACGCCAAGGACCCGCCTGTCATGGTGGGGCAGGGCGCCCACACCTATGAATGGGTGAAGAACTGGCTGAAGGTGCCCCTGCCCGGGATGTTCATCGGGCCGACCCACGGCGACGTGGTCATCGATTCGAAGGACCATATCTATTTCAGCACCGAGACGGCGAATTCGCTGTACACGGTGCAGACCGACGGTCGAATCCTGCATGTCGGCGGCTGGCCCTTCAGTGCGGGCGCGCACGGACTGCGTCTGGTCAAGGACGGCGCGCGCGAGGTCATCTGGATGACCCACACCGGGCGGCATGAGGTGTTGAAGCTGTCGCTCGAAGGCGAGCTGCTGATGACACTGAAGTACCCCGACAAGGTCAGCGCCTACAAGGAAGCCAAGGAATACTTGCCCACCGCGGTCGACGTGGGCCCGAACGGCGATGTTTATGTCGTCGACGGCTATGGCAAGGGTTGGGCGCACCAATGGAACGCCAAGGGCGAGTACGTCCGGTCCTGGGACGGTTCGGACGGCAAGGCGGGAAAATTCCATCAGCCGCACGGCATTGGCGTGGACCTACGCGGGGCCGAGCCGCGCCTGGTCATTGCGGACCGATTGAATCACCGTTTGCAGCTGTTTACGCTGGAGGGCAGGTACATCGACGAGGTTCACGAGGACCTGCGGAAACCGTCAAAGATCGTGACTCGCGGCGACGATCTGCTGATCGTCGATCTCGAGGGACGCATCACGATTTTCGACAAGGCGTACAAGGTCGTGGCCCAACTGGGTGACAATTCCAATCCCGACTTCCGGGGCAAATTCGATGTCGGACCGGAAAGCTGGAAAGACGGTGAGTTCATCGCCCCCCACGGGGCGGCCTGGGATTCAAAGGGCAACTTGTACGTGACGGAGTACAACAAAGCCGGCCGTATCAACAAGCTGCTGCGCGCGAAGACCAAGAAGTAGTCAGCGCAAGAAGTAGTCAGCGATTGAAAGGCCCGGGCGGCGCGGCTATCGTGCCACGCGCGAGGAGCAGCCCATGACGTTCATTCGTTGGTTTCCGGCCCTGTGTGTCCTGTGTCTGTCGGCGCCCGCGGTCGGCGCCGATGGGGGGCTCGATCTCGGCAAGGTTAGCGAGAAGCAGGTCATGATTCCCATGCGCGACGGCACGCGGCTATCGGCGTATTTGTACACGCCACAGGGGGACGGACCCTGGCCGGTCATCTTCGAGCAGCGCTATTCCGACGTGACCAGCAATGGGACGCGCAGGGCGGCGGCGCGCATGGCGGCGGGTGGATTTGTCGTCGCCGAGGTGAATTTCCGTGGGACGCATCAGTCCGAGGGATCGTGGGTGGGCTACCGGGCGCTCGGCTGGGGCCAACTGAAGGACGGCTACGACACATGCGAGTGGTTGGCGACGCAGCCGTGGAGCACGGGCAAGGTCGGATCATTTGGGGGCTCGCAAGCGGGGTTCGCGCAGAACTTTGTTGCTGTCACGCGGCCGCCACACCTGGTTGCGCAGTACATGACGGACACCGGCCTCAGTCTGTTTCATGAGGGTTATCGCATCGGCGGCACGACGCGGCCGACGCGTTTTCAAAGCCTGGCCAAGACCTGCCGCGAGCCCGACGACAACCGCAAGCTGATGGAGACCTGGTTCCGGCACCCAAACTACGACGAGTACTGGAAGGATGAAGATTGCTCGCGTCACATGGCGGACATGAATGTTCCGGCGGTCAGCATCGGCAGTTGGTACGACTTCATGAGCGTCGGATCACTGCAAAGCTTCGTCGGCCGGCAGCACCACGGTGGGCCCAAGTCCCAGGGACAGCAGCAGTTGATCGTCGGCCCCTGGCTGCACGGCGATTATCCGAAGCCGAACCGCGTCGGCGAACTTGTCTACCCGGACAACGCCATCTTCGACGTGCAGGCGCACATGATCCGGTGGTTCGATCACCACCTCAAGGGCATCGAAAACGGCGTCGACCGCGAAGGCGTGGTTCGCTACTACGTGATGGGCGCCGTTGGTGAGGTCAACGCGCCCGGCAATCAGTGGCGGACGGCGACGGACTGGCCGGTCCCGTCGACCAGTACGGCCTATTACCTGGGTCCGGCCGGCGCCCTTGGAACCGAGGCCCCGCAGGGGCAAAAATCGTCAACGACCTACACCAGCGATCCGGCGCATCCGGCACAGATCCCGACCATCGCGTTTCCGGGCGCGCGCAACGCCGGCCCCTTCGAGACACAGCCATCCGTCCGCACCTTCACGACTGAGCCGCTGATAGCCCCGGTCGAATGGACGGGCCTGGTGCGCGCCGAGCTATTTGTGTCGTCGACGGCGCGCGATACCGACTTCATCGTCCGTCTCAGCGATGTATATCCCGACGGGCGCTCAATCTTGATCATGGACTACGCGCGGCGGGCGCGGTACCGGGACGGGTTCGCGAAAGAAGTCCTGCTGTCACCTGGCAAGGTCTACAAGGTCGCGTTCGACGTGGGCTCGCTCAGCCAGATCTTCAACAAAGGGCACCGCATCCGCGTGACGGTGGCCAGCACCGGCGCCCCGTTCTGGGAGCCCAATCCCCAGACCGGCGATCCGCTGACCATCGAGTGGCCCGCCAAAACCGTCAGCGCCGAGAACAGCGTTTACCACGAGCGCGCGCACGCCTCGCGCATCCTGGCGCCGATTCGGTAGATCTTCTTGGACGCGAAGAGTGTCGCAGCAAGAGCCCGTGTAATCACGCGGTTAAAATACCGCGTAATTTAACCGCATCTCAATCTATGGCGGCTTCGACCATGATGCCGAGGGCGAGTCCAGGAAGCGCGATCTTCGACTCGATCGCCGAGCGCGTCGGGGCCTGACCGGGCACCACCCACGCATCCCAAACGGTGTTCATCTCGTGCCAGGTCTTGATGTCGGCCAGCCAGATGTTGGCCTTGAGAATTCGCGTTTTGTCGGTGCCAGCTTGTTCGAGCGTCGCATCGATCTGCGCAAGCACGTCCTCGGTTTGCTCTTTGACAGACTTGCCGACGGTCGTTTTGGCGACGAAGGCTGAAAGGTAGACGACGCCGCCGTGGATGATGGCGTCGCTCGATCGGTTTCCTGCACCTATGCGTTTGATGGTCATGAATGTCCTACGGCAAAGCGCCGGGCACCCGTGGGCGGCCCTCGCCATGTGAGGCACTTTGACACGAAAATGTGTCCACATTAATTGCGAGCGTCAAGGCGTCGTCGAGCCCGCCCCGCCGATCAGCGAGCGCGCCTCGTCGTCGAAGGGATCCGCGTCGAGGGCGCGGCGTAAGTAAGCGCGTCCTGCCGCCTGCTGGTTGCGCCGAAACGAGATGCGCGCCAGCAAATCCAGGCTGTGCACGTCATCCGGATCCTGCGCCACCAGGGCCAGGGCGATGTGCTCGGCCTCGTCCAACTCGCCCGCCAGGAAGTGGCAGCGGGCCCGCAGCGCGCGGGCGTCATGCGTATCGAGTCCAGCCAAGGCGCGCTGTCCTTCCCGGGTGTATCCCGCGACAAGCTCCAGCTTCGCCAGATTCAATCGCGCCGGCGCCAGAAGATCGGGCCGGGCCGCATAGCGCGTGGTCAGTGTTGCAAGGATGGCGTCGGTGGTTGCGGCGTCCCCGAGATCAACACTGGCGCCGATGCCCCCCCGCGCGAACAGGCTTTCGGAGCCGTCGGTGAAGACCAGCGTCCAGTCACGACTTTTCAGCAGATGCCCAAGTAGGCCCAGATAGCGATCAGGAAACGCCGTCGGCAGCACCACCCAATCCAAGGTCTCGCGCGTCGCAAAGGCGTCGAACAACGGCGGGTCTGACAGCAGCGACAGGTATTCGCTGAACTCGGAACCCGTGTGCAGGATGAGGCGCGTGTCGATATAGGGTTTGTGGGCAGAGCCCAGGGTCCAGGTCAGGTAGCCGCCCTGGTGGTCAGGCGCAAAGATCGTGTCGGGTCCCGGGCGCGCCGCTATCAGGCGGACCGATTCGACGGGAAATCGGAAAGGCGTGGGCGTCGCGACCGTCGGCTCGCGCCGGAACGCGGTCGCCGCGAAGCCAAGCTCGACCAGCAAGGCGCCGACGCACGCGACGGCGAACGGGGTCGGCCAGCGTTTGGACACGCGACCCACAAGGGGCGCCAGATTCAGAACGGCGATCGGGATGCACAGCCAGTACAGCAGTAGAACGTTGCGGTTCGCAGCCAGCGCCAGCGGCACCAGCATGAGCGTGAGGAGAGCGCGCGCGCCCGATACTTCGCGGCGAGCGACGACAAAACTTGCGCTCAGGATGACCAGGAACCATTTGACGTGCCAGACCTCCGCCGGGCTGGTGCGTTCGAGGATGAAGGGCGGAATGTTCTCCGCCACCTGTCCGGCAAATACGTTCTCGGCTCCCGGGCTGATTCGCAGCAGCAACTTCAGCGGCAGAAGCGTCCCGTCAATGCCGTAGGGGGTGGCGAACGACGCGACGACGCAGACAGCGAATACAAGGGCCAGCGGCCGCCACGGTCGGTGCGACAACCTTGCGGTCAACGCGTAGGCCGCCACCATCGCGGGTCCCAGCGCGGACAGGCCCTGACAGTTGACCCACAGCAGCTGCAGCAGCGCCAGCCACGCAAGTGCGCGCCCACGCGCCGTCTGGCGGTGCCTTTCCAGAATCGCGAAGAACAGCGCCAGGAACACCAGCGACACGATCACCGGCCGGACCAGCAACCAGTGGCGGCCAAAAAACACGCCGGCCAGCAGCATCACGGCCGCCGGAGCGGCGATGCCACCGTCGGGCTCGGCCGTGCGGACGACCGTTCTCCACAGAATCGCCGCGCCGACGGCCAGCAGAGCGGCCTTCACCAGCACCAGGCCCCGCAATCCCCCCAGCGACTCGACGGCGTACGCGCCCAGCTGAAACAGCCAGTGGACATCGATCCACGGGCGCCCAAAGGCACTCGCGGTGAACGGATCCGATTTCAGCCAGTGGCCGGTGCGCACCATGTCGCGTCCGGCGGCCAGGTGCCAGAAGATGTCGCCGTCGGCGATGGGGGCCAGCGCGACCAGACAGACGCCGACCAGCAGGGCCGCCAGCGACGCCGTCGACAGGCGCGCGGCCCGTCCGGGGCTCAAGCCGGGTCGACCTCAAGGCACCAGTAGCGAACCGACTTCCTGTCCGTCGCCGCAAATTCGTCGACCAGCGCGCCCGTCCACAGTTTCTTCAGGTCGGGGCCGAGTTTCATCTTGTGAATATCGCCCTGGGTGAAGCTGCGCAGCTTGCCGCCGACCATGCCCTTCATCTTGTCCTTGATCTTGGCGCGGGCCTGGCGCGGCTTGTAGTGCGCGACCAACAACGTCTTCTTGTCGAGCGGCCCCCCTTGCACCTCGTATTTCATCACGTAGGCGTAATCGTACAGATCGTCGGGCGGGAACTTGCCAGGGATCTCAACCAGTTTGGCGGTGACGGCCAGCGTCTCGTCGGCCTTGGCGGTGGGCATCGACACGATGGCGGCGGCTACCAGCGCCAGGCTGGCCAGAAGGCCGGTGCGAATGTGAAAGGGGCTTGTCTGTTTCTTCATGGTCATGGGTCTCTCCGTGACAGGGGGTGCGGTGGTGCAGGGGCTGATGAATCGTTGGCGGTGGCGGCCTCGGCGCGCAGCAGGCCGATGTTCCGGTCAAGCCCTTCCAGCGTCGGATCGGCCGCGCGCGCCGCCGCATAGGACGCATCGGCCTCGGGCAGGCGTCCCAGCATATGCAGTACGGTGCCCAGGCTGGCCGAGGCCTCCGCCATTTGCGGAAAGGCGCGCGCGGCGCTGGCGAAGGCCGCCTGCGCATCGTTGAGGCGGCCGCGCTGTCGCAAATCGTTGCCCAGGTTGTAGGCCAGAACAGCCAGAATTTCCGGGCGTTCAAGCGCGCGCATATACGCCGGCGCGCCAGAGGCCGGAACGTGGAACCGCGGTCGGTACCAGGTGTCGGGCATTTCCTCCCCGCGCCGTAAAAGTTCAACGTTGTGGGTTCCCGTGCGATCGCTGACGCGCACGAAGAAGTGTCCGGGCACAAGCACCCCGTTCACAATGAATCCCAACTCGGGACCGACGATCTCGCCCAGCGCCAGGAAAAGCGCCGCAAGCCCCACGCAGCTTCCCCGTTTCGAGGTCAGCACGTGGTCAAGCTGCATGAAACGCAGGGCCTTGTCGTCGATCTCTCGCTCGAAGCCCCTCTGCGCAAACACCACACGCGCCAACACCTGCGCAGCCGAATCTGCAAGCGCGGCGCGGCGTTCGCGCCGGACGTTTTCCGCGATCTCCTGCAGGGCGCGCAGGGTCGCCTCGACATTGGGCCGCTCGCCCGCTGGGCGTCCCGCCGTGATCAGGTCCCGTGTAAACGGCAGCGCATCCGGGGCCCCCCCGCGCCGGCACCCGGCAGCCACGAAAGCCACCGCCATCAGACAGCCGCCGCGCGACCGCCTGGTCACGGTTGGCCCGGCTTCAATGGTTGCCAGTCCTCCCAGTAGTTGTGCAGATCCCGTGACGTCATCATCCAGATGACCAGGCGCTTGTGCGCCAGATCGGCCACGCCCCGGCGCATCAGCTTTTGTCGGACGTTTGGCCCGCCGCCGTAGCTCATGACGAGATCGACCGGGTAGCCTATCTCGCGCGCGATGTGGGCGGACACCCCCGCATGTTCGCAGTCGGTCAGTTCGTACACACCGGTGAAGCTGTCGCCCAGAACCACGATGGGGCTTTCGGCGTCGTCGTCATAGGGCGGACCCTCGGCCGTGATCACCTGTTTGCCGACGATGGCCTCGGGCTTGTAGCGGGCCTTCAGGACTTCAGGCAGGCGCGAATGCAGATCGCCGTAGCGGGTGAACGGGACGTCCTTGGTCTGGTAGGTCCGACGGTGGCGGGCGAGATCTGCGTACCAGGGATATTGTTTGATGCGTTCGGCGACGGCGTGCGCGGCGATTTCGAGACCGCGGTGGCTCCAGTGCGTGTCTTGCCGCTGGTACAACGCCTCGCCGGTGGCACTACCGTCGCCGGTGCGCGCCGCCAGCAGCGCCGGCCACAGATCCAGAAGCTCGACGCCACTGCCGCTCAGCGAGGCGGCGAACTTGCGTTCGAAGGGATTCACGACCTGGCCCACGAAGGCCTTCAAGCTG
>JANXXE010000020.1 GCA_025350815.1 Myxococcales bacterium
GCGGAGGACGTGTTGCAGGACGTTTCGGTGTTAAGGCCCTCGACCCCTGCACCGATATCAAGGTGTGCCCGAGATACGAAAGGACCTTCCATGACGCAGTTTCGCTGGCTGACGTGTATTACGTTTGCATCGCTATTGGGAGGTTGTGCCGCTGCAACTGGCCACACCGGCGTGCAGACGGATGTCGACGCTGACGTTTCAGCGAGCGCGCTCGACGCCAGCCCTGCCACGACCACCACATCCGACGCTCGCCCGACCGACCTGGCACCCGTCGATGCCGTCGGTGATCGCGCAGTCCTGCCACCAAGCGCGGCCGACGCTGGCGCGACACCTGACGCCCCGATCGCCGCGGGGCGCCCGCCGATCCCGCCCTTCCCGCCAGGCCAAAAGAAGCTTGTCTACCTGGGCTGGGATTACCCCACCACGCAATACTTCAAGACGCATGTCGCTTCGCTCGACAAGCTGCCGCTTGACGGTTCGGCCATCGACGTCCTTATCAACCGGGCGCAGCCCTGGTCGCCCGAGAACACGCTGGGCCGCAACATCCTGACCGACACCCGCTTCGAGATGACCGACCCCAATTTCGTGGCGGCGGCAAACGACATGGCGGACGCCAAGCCTGTTCGCTTCAAGTACAACCTCTTCCACGTGTCGACCGGATACCCGGTTCAAGATCCCAATAAAACCTTCAGCTGGTTCGACGACAAACGTTGGGTCAAGGTGGCCAACAACTGGAAGACCCTTGCGAACATCGCCTACCTGGCGCACGGCCGCGGCTTCCTGGTCGACTTCGAGCCCTACGCCTCCACCGTCATTGACGCTTTCGCTCTGGCCGCCCAGAAAGCCGGGGACGCCAAGCGTGGCCTGGTCAAAGACGATGCCGCCTACAAGGCCATCGCCAGGCAACGCGGCTTTGAGGTCATGAAAGCCATTCAGGAGGTCTTCCCGAATCCAGAATTCTTGTTTTGCTGGGGCGAAACCGCGGCGGTGCAAGCCCCGGCGCGGGGGGCATTTTGGAACAGTTGGGCGGAACACTTCCTGCTGGTGCCGGCCTTTCTCGAGGGCATGCGCATGGCCGCCACCAAGGGTATCGGGACAAAGTTCATTGATGGCTACGAGTTTTCATACTCGTACAACAATGCAAATCAGTTCGATGGGGCGCTCAAGGAGATTCGAGACAACGTCAAGGCCGCGGGGATTCTAGTTGCGCCCGAACTTTACGACGAGTTCGTGCGCCCGGGATTTGGACTATATCTTGACCGGACTGACCCTCGCCACACGCCCGCCGGGTTCGAGGCGATGGTGCGCGCAAGCCTTGCCAAAACGGACCAATACGTCTGGCTGTATTCCGAAGGCGTCGTCTTCTTTGACATCCACAAAGCCCCCAACGTCTCGCCCGATTTCATGAACGCAATCTGGAAAGGCCGGGGCGAAACACCGCCTTAAGGATCCTATCGGGCAGTATTCGTCCTCGGTCTCCCGCCGGGCGAGCTATGTGTACTGCCAAGCAGGCCCATTACATCTGCCCAGTCGCCTCCGGGGTGAGGGCATCCCGGCCTCGTTCACCTGAGCGCCGCGGCACAAAGAATTGCGACCGATGCGTGTTGACGTTTTGGGGGCCCGCGGAACTGTAGGGTAGGAACTGCCGTGCCCCTCGAACGTGAAACGGTCCTGCGCTTGCTGCTGATCGAACGGACCAAGATTCTGGCCTACCTCTACGCCATCCTGCATGACCATCAGGGGGCCGAGGACGTGTTGCAGGACGTGTCGGTGTTGGCCCTCGACCGCTGCACCGATATCGAGGACGAGCGGCACTTCCTCGGCTGGGTGCGCAAGGCAGCGCGATTCAAGGCGCTTCACGCGCTCCGGCAGCGACGGTTGCAGCCGGTGGGCCTCGACGACGAGGTCCTGGATCTGCTGGACGCCGACTGGCAAACCCTGGACGACACATCCCCGCGTGATCTCGTGGACAGGCTGCGGGTTTGTCTCGACCGACTGACGCCCAACGCGCGGCGACTGGTCGAGCTGAAGTACGTCGAGGGTCTGGCCGGTGCAACGATTGCCGACCGGCTGGGCCGCCACGTGCGATCCGTTTATACGGCTTTGTCGCGCGTTCACCGGGCGCTGTCGGACTGCATGGCGGGCGCCGCCATCGACAAAGGTATGCTCGATGGCTGACCAGAGGGACGACGACGATTTGGTTGTTCGCTACCTCGACGGTGTCCTGACGCCGGAGGAACAGGCGGCACTCAACAACGTCCTGCGCGTCGCTCCCGAACGCAGACGGAATTTCGTGGCGACCTGCCTTCAGGCCAGTCTGTTTCGGCAGGTTGCGGCCCGGCGCAGCGCTGAACGGGGACTACGTCGAAGGCGACGGGCGGCTGGCGCCGTGTCGTTTCTGGCCGTCGCGGCAGCGATTGCGATTGTCGTCCTGGTACGCAAGGGGCCGGTGCCGACGGTGGCCGACCGACCCGTGGCCGCGGGCGACCGCGTTGCGATCGTGTCGCGCGCGGAGGGCGCCCGGTGGGGATCGGACTCGCTGCCGGTGCAGGCCGGGCGGGTTCTGGGGCCGGGCCGGATCGATTTGCTGTCGGGCACGGCGCGGATCGATTTTTTCGGCGGAGCCAAGGTGTCACTGACCGGGCCGACCGTCCTCGACCTGGTGTCGGCCCGGCGGGGCATTTTGCGCAGCGGTTCCGTCAGCGCGCGCGTTCACGAGCAAGCGGTGGGTTTCATCCTGGAGGCCCCGGGCGCCAAGATCTACGATCTCGGCACCGAATTCGCCCTGTCCGCGCAGCCGACCGGTCGCAGCAACGTCCGCGTTTTTCGCGGCGAGGTCGAGGCCTCCGTTCTGGCTGGTGACGGCACGACCCTGGAAAGCACGATTGTCGCGGCGGACAGGCAACTGCTGATCGATCCCGCGGCGGCCCAGATGAAGGAATCGGCTGGGGCGGCGGGCGTCGCACCTGTCAGCATCGATCCCCCGTCGGTGCTGGCGATTCCGGCGGCCTACGTCAAGGCGGTCCTGGATTCCCGGCCGGTCGGATACTGGCGCTTCGAGAAGGTCGCCAATGGCACCACGGCCAGCGAGCTGGGCAACGCGCACCCGCTGCAGATCACCGGCCGTGTGACGTCGGCGGGTGGCGGCGCGAATCAGGTATTGGCGTTTTCGTCCGATCCCGGACCGCGGGCGGTGACATCGGACGATTTTCCGGGGCTGGCTGGCGGTGATTTCTCGATCGAGCTGTGGGCCAACGCCGAAAGCATTCGCGAGATGTCGCTTGCGTCGCTGGTGGAATCGCCGCATCTGCCCACTGACGTCTGGCACCACCTGGCGCTGCTGGAATTCCGCGCCATGGAAAACCGCATCAGCCATCCGCCGGGCGTCGTGCGCTACTTGCACCGCTGGCCCCCCGGCCCAAATGGCGGCGTGAATGTTTTTTCGCCCGAGACCTACCAGCCCGGCCGATGGCACCACGTGGTCGGCGTGAGCCGGGGCGCCGTGATGACCTTGTATCTGGACGGTCGGCCGGCCGGGTCGGTGGCGATACCGCAGGCGCGCGCGCCTCTGGCGATGCGTTTGGTGCTGGGCATCCTGCCCACCCTCAGACTGAACGATCAGCGTCCATTTGTGGGCTGGTTGGACGAGGTTGCGCTTTACGACCGGGCGCTTGGCGGCGACGAGATCGCCGCCCGTCACAAGCTGGTCGTACCGTGAGACGCGCCTTGGTCGGGACATTCGGCGTCCTGGCCGCGCTGGCGGCGCCGACGCAGGCGGCCGAGCGCGCGATCGATTTCAACAACGACATCCGGCCTATTCTGTCGGACAAATGTTTTCGCTGTCACGGCCCTGATCCGAAGAATCGCAAGCGCGGTCTGAGGCTGGATACGCCCGAGGGGCTGGCCAAGGATCTGGATGGCCAACCGGCCGTGGTGCCTGGCGATCCCGGTCGCAGTGCGGTGTACCAGCGCCTCATCACCCGCGACGACGACGAACGGATGCCCCCGCCCGACAGCGGCAAGTCACTGACGGCCGGGCAGGTGGCACTGATGAAGCGCTGGATTGCCGAGGGTGCGCCCTGGCAGCGGCACTGGTCCTTTGAGCCGGTCCGACGGCCGACGCTGCCCACCGTGGCGCAGGGCCCCTGGGTGCGCAACGACGTCGACCGCTTCATCCTGGCGCGTCTCGAAGGCGAAAAGCTCAGACCATCGCCGCCGGCCGATGCCACGACGCTGATTCGTCGTTTGATGCTGGATCTGATCGGCTTGCCCCCGACCCCGGCCGAGGTGCACGACTTCGCAAACGATCATCGCCCCGATGCCTACGAGCGGCTGGTGGACAAAATCCTGGCGTCGCCCCACTTCGGCGAGCGCTGGGGCCGCCACTGGTTGGACCTGGCCCGGTACGCGGATTCCAACGGGTACGGTATCGATGCCCCGCGCGCCATCTGGAAGTACCGGGACTGGGTGGTCGCCGCGCTGAATCGCGATCTGCCCTTCGATCGCTTCGTGATCGAACAACTGGCAGGCGATTTGCTGGATGGGGCGACAGTTGATCAGAAGATCGCCACCGGGTTTCACCGCAACACCATGCTGAACGAGGAGGGCGGCATCGACCACGAACAGTTTCGTGTCGACGCAGTGGCCGATCGGGTGGCAACGACCGGCAGCGTCTTTTTGGGACTGACGCTAGGCTGCGCGCGCTGCCACGATCACAAGTTCGACCCCATCGCGCAAAAGGAATTCTTTCAGATCTTCGCCTTCTTCAACAGCGCGGACGAGCCGACGCTGGAGATGGGCACGCCCGACCAGATTGCACGGGCCACGGCCCTGCGGGCGCAGCGGCGTGCGGTCGAAAACGAGCTGCGTGATTTCGAACGCAGCTGGACCAAGAACCTGGGCGAGGCGCAACAGCGCGAAATTCCAACCGCGATATCGACCATCATGGCGCTGGCGCCCGAACAGCGGGATGACCGTCAGTGGCGAACGTATTTTGATTTCGCGCGGCCACTGAATGCGGGATTTCGCGAGCGCATCCAGACGCTGCAGGACGTGCGCCAGCGCGAGCCGCAATACCCGACCACCCTGGTGATTCGCGAACTGCCGACGCCCCGGGAAACGCACCTTCATCTTGGCGGTGATTTCACCCGCCCCGGCGAGCGGGTCGAGCCCGGCGTGCCGAAGGTTCTGCACCCGTTGCCGAAAACGTCTGGCCGCGCGACACGCCTGGATTTCGCCCGCTGGCTGGTGGATCCCGCGAACCCGCTGCTGGCACGGGTAACCGTCAATCGGATCTGGCAGCGCTATTTCGGACTGGGACTGGTCGAGACCGAGAACGATTTCGGCACACAGGGCGCGCGGCCGTCACATCCCGAATTGCTGGACTATCTGGCGGCCGAGTTCGTCGCACGGGGCTGGAGCACCAAGGCCATGCACCGGCTCATTGTCACATCAGCCACGTACCGGCAGGCGTCGGGGCAGCGGGCCGACTTGTTCGAACGCGATCCCGGCAATCGGTTGCTTGGCCGGCAGAATCGCTTGCGCCTCGACGCCGAGATCATCCGCGACACGGGCCTTGCCGCCAGTGGCCTGCTGGACAGGCGCCTGGGTGGCCCGCCCGTCTTTCCGCCCCAGCCCGACGGTGTCTTTGGCTTCACCCAGATCCCGCGCGTGTGGAACACCAGCACGGGCGGCGACAGGTATCGCCGTGGCCTGTACACGCATTTGTGGCGTTCGGCGCCCCATCCGGCGCTAGCGGTCTTCGACGCCCCGGATGCACAGTTCACCTGTACGCGTCGCAACCGGTCGACCACGCCCCTGCAGGCCCTGACCCTGCTGAACGACCGGGCTTTTGTGGAAATCGCCCAGGGACTGGCCACGCATCTTTTGGCAGGGCCAGGGGCAACCGACGCCGAGCGCCTTCGTTCGGCGATGCGCACGGTCGTGGGCCGTTCACCGGGCGATGTTGAGATGGCCCGCCTGCAACAGTTGCTAAGCGAGCAGCGCACGTCCTTCGCAGCCGACGGCACAGCGGCACTGGCGCTGGTGTCGACGCCCAGGCGTTCGCCGCGAATCTCAACGATCGAGCTGGCAGCCTGGACGGCGGTGTGCCGCGTGGTCCTGAACCTCGACGAATTCATCACGCGCGAATAAGCGATGACCAACGACGCAGACACCCTTCGGAAGACACGCCGGCATTTCTTCGGTCGCTGTGCCGTGGGGCTTGGCAAGGTCGCCCTTGCCAGTCTGGCCGCCGAATCGCGCCTGTGGGCCGCGCCACCGTTGCCCGATCCGCTGGCACCCAAGCCGCCGCACTTTCCACCCAAGGCCAAGGCCGTCATCTATCTGTTCATGGCGGGTGGGCCAAGCCAGCTTGACCTGTTTGACTACAAGCCCCGGCTGCAAGAGCTGTCCGGCAAGCCCGTTCCCGATTCCTTCATCAAGGGCAAACGTTTCGCCTTCATGGATTCATTTTCGAAGGAGGTTCCCAGGCTACTGGGCACTCATCGTTCGTTCAAACGGTACGGCCAAACGGGGACATTTGTCTCGGCGCAGTTTCCGCATTTGGCTGGTGTCGTCGACGAGCTGGCATTCCTTTATGCGACGACAACCGATGTGTTCAATCACGCCCCGGCAAAACTGTTTTGCAACACCGGGTCCGCACAGTCAGGTCGCCCCAGCATGGGATCATGGGTGACCTACGGCATCGGCAGCGAGGCGCGCGACTTGCCGGGTTTCGTGGTTCTGCAGTCGGGACCACGCGGACCACGCGGCGGGGCACCCCTGTGGGGCAGTGGATTTCTGCCCACGTCGTACCAGGGTGTTCCCTTTCGCAACGTGGGCGAGCCGATCCTCGATCTGGCCAACCCCCCCGGGATCAGCGCGTCCCGCCAGCGTCAGGCCATCAACGCTGTCAGCGATCTCAACCGCGTTCGTCTTGAACAGTGCGGTGATCCCGAGATCGCCACGCGCATCGCTGCGTACGAGATGGCCTACCGCATGCAATCGAGCGCCCCCGCGTTGACGGATCTCGAGCGCGAATCGGCGCAAACGCGCGCGGCCTACGGCGTCGAGCCGGGCAAACCATCGTTTGCGCGCAACTGCCTGCTGGCGCGGCGACTGGTTGAAGGCGGCACCCGCTTTGTTCAGCTCTACCACACGGACTGGGACCACCATGGCGGTGCGGGTCAAGACCTCGAAGGCGGCCTCGATAGGGTCTGTCGCGATGTCGACCAGCCCATGGCCGCGCTGATCAGAGATCTGAAACAACGGGGCCTACTTGATTCAACCCTGGTCGTGTGGGGAGGTGAATTCGGCCGCACCCCCATGGGCGAGATCCGCGAGACCACGGGACGCAATCACCACATCGACGCTGGCACCATGTGGATGGCCGGTGGAGGCGTGAAGGCCGGCGTCCGCCACGGCAGCACCGACGAACTGGGTTTCGGCGCCGTGGACGGCAAGGTCCACATGCACGACGTGCAGGCGACCATCCTTGCGTTGCTGGGGCTGGATCACCAACGCCTGACGTTCCGATTTCAGGGTCGTGATTTCCGCCTGACCGACGTGCGCGGCGAAGTCATCCGCGCAATCCTCGCCTGACCCGACGGGTGCGGTCCAAGCCGAACGGCAAGCCGCGGCGGTGAACTACTCAGCCGCGGCTTCAGCGAAGGCTCGCTCCAGCAGATCGCCGAGATCGAGCGAGCCGGCCCAACGCATGAGGTACGCCCGGTCAAGCGCCTGCGCCTGAACAGCGATGACCCCGACCGCGTCGTGCCATTGGCGTTCAGACACACCGCCGCCACGGCGGTACCAGGACAGTTTGTGCAGAACGATGTCCTCCGCGGTCGTCAGATCGAACTGGGGTCCATCTGCAGAGGCGTCGAGAGGCCGACGGATCTTGCGTGCAAACGCTTCGAGGTCCCAGGGACTCGACTTGCGCACGAACACGTCCACTTTCAACATCGTAGCCAGATGCACGAGGTTGAACGACGACTGGTTCCGGATCGCGTCGGTCATCATGTCACCGTCAGCGTAGAAGTCTCGATCAAGCGCGGCGACGAACGGAGCCACCTTGCCAAAAGGCAGATCGCAGACCAAATCGACGTCGAGGGTCGAACGGGGCACGCCCAGCGCCGAACTCGCAACCGAGCCACCGATGCGATAGGAAACGCCCAACGTCTCGAACGCGGCCACCACGGGCCCTACCGCGGCGATGATGTCGCCGGAGATCATCGCGGCTGCGCGCGGGTGCCAACGTAGTCACGGACTCGCCGCGCGAGATCCTCGCCGTAATTGAGCGCCAGCCAGCGGTTCATGACCTCGGCTTCGCTCGCCGCAGTCATGGTGTCTCGCAGGGCACGACGCGATAGATCGATGACCGTGGCGCTCAACGAGCGCGCCAAGGCGGCACGGCGGCCGACCGATGCCTGGCGGAGGAGGCCGAGCTGCACCGCCGCCGCTTCGGGGCGTGTATCAAGGCCGAGAAACGACATCTGCACGCAACTGTAGCGTCTGGGCCCGCGTTCGTCACGCACCCGAGCCGGCGCCCCCAAGTACGCCAGTCCCTCGACTTCGAAAGCCCCCGGGACTTGCAGCGTCTTCGCGCGGCCTACGGCCGCGGCCATGCTACGTGACGACGCGCCCAGGCCAGATGGTGTAAAAAAGCGAATGCGCTGCCTGTTGTTTCGCTGCGTCGTTCTATCTTTGTCCCTGGTGGCCTTGACGCCGGCATGCGGCAGCAGCACCAAGCCCGCGCCCCTGCCCGACGAGGCCGACGCCGCCGGCGAGCAGACGGGTCCAACGCCGGACGCAGCTGCCCCCAAACCCTCCGCTGTCGATGGAGCCGCCGTGGTCACAGGCGCCGACGCGGCCCGCACTGTGCCGGCCGACGCGCCGGTCGATCAGCGTCTGAGCGACGCGGGGCCCGGGATACCGCCTGCGGCGATGAGCGCGGGCTGCGGCAAGCCGGCGCCCACTTTGGTCGTGGGCAAGCGGCCGAACAGCACGGCGATGAAGCCGCAGATCTCGTTTTCCGCCGCCGGCGAGGCACGAACGGCGGTGGTGCGCGTGCCCCCCGGCTACCGCAACGACCACGCCTATCCGCTGATTGTTCTGTTTCACGGTTACGGCAACAACGGCGACGAGGTCGACGGCCAGATGGGCGTCTATGATCCCGCGCGGCAGAACGCGGTCATCATTTCGCCGGACGCGCTGGACCGATCAGGCGGCAACAAGCCCGGCTGGGAAACGAAAGACGTTCCCGTGCTGGACGAACTGGCGGCGTGGGCGCAGCAGAGCCTGTGCATCGATCCCGGACGCGTGTTCATTGCCGGCGTCAGCAACGGCGCGATGATGGTCAACACGATGGCGTGTGCACGGGGCAATATCCTGCGCGGCGTGGCTGTGGTCGCGGGCGTGCTGCCGACCATGACCAACTGCCAGCGCCCGATCGCGATGGTGGGCGTGCACAGCATGAAGGACACCCAGGTGCCGTACACAGGCGGCATCAAAAGCCGCGACTACTGGAAAGGCCGTGACGGCTGTCAGGACAAGATGCTGATGCCGGCGCCGTGTGACAGCTTTCCCGGCTGCCAGGCTGACCGCCCCGTCGCCTGGTGCGAGCACGAGGAAGGCGTGTACCAGATCAAGGACGCCACGGGCGCGAACGTGTGGACGTACCACGGCTGGCCACGCATGGCGAACGAGGCCGTGTGGACGTTTTTCTCGAAGCTGTGACGACCCCGGCGCCCTGTGGTTCCTGGCGCTCGCCCCTTGCCGCGGCGCAGGTGGCGGGGCAAAGCCTACGACTGGGCAGCGCCGCGCTGGGCGCCGATGGCACCGTGTACTTCGTCGAGGGGCGCCCGTCCGAAGGGGGACGATGCGTCCTGGTCGCGCGCCGTCCCGATGGACGCATTGCTGATCTGACGCCGGCCCCCTTCAGTGTGCGCAGCCGCGTGCACGAATACGGCGGCCGCGCCCACGTCGCGCACGGAACGGAACTTTACTTCGTCAACAGCGCCGACCAGCGCATCTACCACATTCGCCCCGGCTTGCAGCCACAGCCACTTACCATCGAGGCCACGCCAGACAGCTCGTGGCGTTTTGCCGAACTGGTCGTCGATGCGACCCGCAGGCGCCTCATCGCAGTGGGCGAGCAGCACACGCCCGGAGGCCAGCCGAGCAACGCCATCGTCTCTGTCGACTTGAACGACGGGCGAATCACCGTCCTTGCGGGCAATCACGACTTCTACGCTGCGCCTTGCCTCAGCGTCGATGGATCGCGACTGGCCTGGCTGTCCTGGGACCACCCGCACCTGCCCTGGGACGCAGCTGCGCTGTGGACGGGCACCTTCGACACCGACGGGGAACTGCGCGACATCCGCCACGTCGCCGGCAACCAGCGCGCGTCGGTCTTCCAGCCCGGGTGGCATCCGGACGGCACCCTGTATTTCATGTTCGAGCCTGATGGCTTCTGGAACTTGCACCGCCTGCGCGCCGACCACGTCGAGGCCGTCAGCCCCGGTTTGATTCAGGGCGAATTCGGGATGCCGCTGTGGGAGCTGGGCGTGTGCGTCTGGGGCTTCAGCGGCCCTGACCAAATTGTCTCGGCCTATGCCCAGCAAGGCCGGTGGCGACTGGCGCAGATTGACCTGCGCGACGGACGCATGAGTCCCCTGCCCGCGCAGCCCTTCGCCACCATCGGCCAGGTCGTCACGGCCCCCGGACGCGCGCTGGTTGTCGAGGGCTCATCAGGGCGCGGCACCACGCTGATGTCGCTGGACCTGAACAGCGGCCAGACCGAAGTTTTGCGACAAGCGGCGCCCGGCGTCCTTGATCCCGCGTACGTGTCGCAGCCCCAGGCGATCACCTTCCCGACCACCGAGGGCGACACAGCACACGCGTTCTACTACCCACCGTGCAATCCGGATTTCACGCCCACCGCCGGCGAAAGACCGCCGCTGCTGGTGATGGCCCACGGCGGTCCCACCGGCGCCGCGTCTTTGTCGCTAAGTCTGACCGTGCAGTTCTGGACCACGCGCGGCTTCGGCGTGCTGGACGTGAACTACCGCGGCAGTACGGGTTATGGCCGCGCCTACCGCGATCGGCTGCGCGGGCAGTGGGGCGTGTTCGACGTCGATGATTGCGTCTGCGCCGCGCGTGCCCTGGTCGACCGGGATCTCGTCGACGGGCGCCGGCTGGCGATTCGCGGCAGCAGCGCGGGCGGATTCACGACGCTGGCGGCGCTGACCTTTCGCGACACCTTCAGCGCAGGCGCCAGTTACTACGGCGTCAGCGATCTGGCCGCCCTGATGACCGATACGCACAAATTCGAAGCGCGCTACGGCGACGGTCTGGTCGGCCCCTACCCGGCGGCGGCGAACCTGTACGCCGCGCGCTCGCCGATAAAATTTCCCGAACGCCTGCGCTGCCCGGTGATCTTTTTCCAGGGCCTGCAAGACAAGGTCGTCCCGCCCGCCCAGGCCGAGCTGATGGTCCAGGCCCTGCAGGCCAGGGGCGTTGTCGTCGAGTACCACGCCTTTGCCGGCGAACAGCACGGCTTCCGCCGCGCCGACACGATCGAGCGCGCGCTGCAGGCCGAACTCGCGTTCTATTTGCGCGTCTTCGGCCTCGGCAGCTCGAACCCGTCGCGCGTCGTGACGTAGCCTTCGCCGCCCATGCGGCCGATGGTCGCCAGGGCCTTCCGTCATCGCCCGAAGGCCTCGTATACGGATCGAACGGCGTCGGCGGGCAGCTTTGGCCAGCCCTGCACCGGCAGGGCGTCGTCGACATAGATCGAACGCCGCATCCCGACCAGCACG
>JANXXE010000028.1 GCA_025350815.1 Myxococcales bacterium
CGTGCTGGTCAAGGAGGGCGACATCGTCAAGGCGGGCGCCGTCATCGCGGCGTTGCAGGACGCCGACCAGAAGAGTGCCATCGCTGCGGCGACGTCCCGCGTGCTGGTGGCGCGGGCGCGGGCCGATACGGCGCGTGCGAATCTGGCCGAGATCAAACGGCAGGTCGACCGCACACGGGGCCTGGCCGAAGCCAATGCGGTTCCGCGCGCGCAACTGGAAGATCTGGAGGCGCGCGCCAAGGCGCTGTCCGAGATGGTCTCCGCCGCCACCGCCGAAAGCGCGGCCATCGAGGCCGAGGTGCACACCCTGCGTGTCGGTCTGGACGACCGCATCATCACGGCGCCGATCAGCGGGACCATCATCAGCAAACCCGCGTCGGTGGGTGAGATGGTGGGGCAGGCGTCGGTCATTGCCGAGATAGCGGACTTTGATTCGATAGTCGTGGAAACCGACGTGCCCGAGGCGCGGCTGGACCTGGTGAAGCCCGGAAGTCCCTGCGAAATCGTTCTGGATGCCTATCCATCGCGGCGTTACCGCGGGCTGACCAGCGAGATAGGCAAGCGCATCAACCGCGCGAAGGCGACCGTCGTCGCCAAGGTGAAGTTTCGCGACACCACCGAGGGCATCCTTCCGGAAATGTCGGCGCGGGTCAGTTTCCTCAGCGAGGAGATCAAGGCCGAGTCGCTGAAGGAAAAGCCCAAGAAGATTGTGGCGGCTGACGCCATCACCCAACGCGATGGCGCCAAGGTGTTGTTCGTGATCGAGGACGGCAAGCTGCGCGTTGCGCGGGTCGCGGTGGGACCGGCGGTGGGCAGCGGTGTCGAGTTGCTGGACGGTCCGTCGCCCGGCGCGCGCGTGGTCAACAAACCTTCCGACGAGCTGTTCGCCGGGCAGGGAATCAAGGAACGGGAGAAATAGATGGAACCTTCGATCGTCGAGCTTAAGGGCATCACCAAGACTTTCCAGCGCGGCAAGGAACCCATCGTCGTGCTGGATGGGCTGACGCTGGAGATCCCGACCGGTTCGTTTGAGGCGCTGATGGGGCCTTCGGGGTCCGGCAAGTCGACGCTGCTGAACCTGATAGCGGGGCTGGATCGCCCGACGCAGGGAAGCGCGGTGGTCGCGGGCGCGAACCTGGTCAGCATGAGCGACGGCGAGCTGGCCAAGTTTCGCGCGCGGCACATCGGTTTCATCTTTCAGGCGTACAACTTGTTGCCGGTGTTGACGGCTATCGAGAACGTCGAACTGCCGCTGCTGCTGACGAACCTGTCCAAGACCGAACGACGTGAGCGCGCGCAGACCGCGTTGCGCGTCGTGGGGCTGGAGGAGCGAATGAAACACTACCCGCGTCAGTTGTCGGGCGGGCAAGAGCAGCGCGTGGCGATTGCGCGCGCCATCGTGAACGATCCGACGATCATCGTCGCTGACGAGCCGACCGGCGATCTGGATCGCAAGGCGGCCGACGACATCCTGAACTTGCTTGAACGACTGAACAAAGAATTCAAGAAGACCATCCTCATGGTCACACACGATCCCCACGCTGCCGAGCGCGCCGGCGTCACGCGGAAGCTGGACAAGGGGCAGTTGCAGTGAATCTGGTGCTGATAGCGGCGCGGAATCTTCTGCGCAACAAGATGCGCACGGTCCTGACCATCCTCGGGGCGTCGGTGGCCATTCTCGCTTTCGTCATGCTGCGCACGGTGCTGTCGGCGTGGTCGACGGCGGCGGATTACTCGGCCAAGGACCGCATCGCCACCCGCCACAAGGTCAGCTTCGTCATCAGCATGCCCAAGAATTACATCGACCAGATTCGGCTGGTGCCGGGCGTGAAGCAGGCGACCTACATGAATTGGTTCGGCGGCAAGAACCCGAACAAGCCTGAACAGTTTTTCGCCACCCTGGCGGTCGATCCCACCACCATCTTCGACGTCATGGACGAGATCGTTCTGACCCCGGCCGACCGGCAACACTGGCTGGAAGACAAAAAGGGCGCGGTCATCGGCGACGTCCTGGCCAAGACGCTGGGCCTGAAGGTGGGCGACAAGTTCACCTTGCAAGGCAGCATCTATCCCGGCGACTGGGAATTCAACATCGACGGCATCTATTCAGCCAAGCGCAAGTCGGTCGACCGTTCGACCTTCTTCTTCCACTGGAGCTACATGAACGATTCGTTGCCCGAGTCGCGCAAAGATCAGATCGGCTGGATCACCAGCCGCATCGACGATCCCGGCAAGGGCGCGGACATATCGGCGGCCATCGACAGAATCTTCGACGAAAAGGACGTGCAGACGGCGACGATGAGCGAGCGCGCGATGAACCTGGGGTTCATGGGTATGATCAGCTCGTTGCTGAAGGCGCTGGACGTCATCTCGATCATCATCCTGCTGATCATGATGATGATCCTGGGCAACACCATCGCGATGGGGGTTCGCGAGCGCACGCGCGAGTACGGCGTGCTGCGGGCGATCGGATTTTCACCGCGCGACGTGGGCACCTTCATCGTGGGCGAGGCCGCGTTCATCGGCCTTTTGTCCGGCGTGGTCGGTCTTGCGCTGTCCGTGCCCATCGTCGAATTGGGTCTCGGCCGTTGGTTGGAAGAAAACATGGGCGCATGGTTCCCGTATTTCCGCATCGATGCGCAGACCTATGTCATGGGGCTGGGTCTTGCCATCGGGTTGGCGCTGGTGGCGTCGGTCATTCCGGCGCGGCGGGCGTCGCGACTTCTGGTCACGGACGCGCTTCGGCGCGTCGCTTGAGAGGCAGGCGATCATGATTCCGGTTTCCTACAACCTTCGCAATCTGACGGTCCGCAAGACCACCACGGCCGCCGTGGCGCTGGGTCTGGGTCTGGTGGTTTTCGTTTTCGCATCTGTGTTGATGCTGTCGAATGGCATCAAGAAGACGATGGGGCGCAGCGCCAGTCCCGACGTTGCGGTCGTCCTGCGCAAGGGCGCGACGGCCGAACTGGAAAGCGTCATAGAAGAACCCAGCATCAACCTGGTTCTGAACGACAAGGAGCTGCCGCTGCCGGCCACCGGGCCGCGTGGCATCGCTGAACTGGTCGTGGTCATCCTGCTGGACAAGGTCGGCGCGCCGGGTCTGTCCAACGCCACCGTGCGCGGCGTGGCTGACGGGTCGCTGGCCTTTCGTCCCAACATCAAGATCATCGCCGGCCGCGCGGCGCAGTCGGGGTCCGACGAGGTGACGGTCGGCAAGGCCATCCGGGGCCGGTTCAAGGGCCTGGATCTGGACCAGACGTTCGAGCTGAAGAAGAACCGGCCCGTGAAAGTGGTCGGGATCTTCGAGGACGCCGGGTCATCCTACGAATCCGAGGTGTGGGCGGATCTGAATCTCGTTCGCGCGTCCTTCCGTCGCGAAGGGGTGGTGTCGGTCATTCGTGCGCGCGTCGAGCCCAGCAAGTTCGACGGCTACAAGGCCAGCATCGAATCGAACCGGCAGTTGAACATGCAGGTCCTCAAGGAGGCCGAGTACTACGACAAGCAGTCCGAGGGGACGTCGACCTTCATCGCGGCGATGGGCATCATGATAGCCGTCTTCTTCTCGGTGGGCGCGATGCTGGGCGCGATGATCACCATGCACGCGGCCGTGGCCAACCGTCAGCGCGAAATCGGCACGTTGCGTGCGCTGGGATTTTCCAAGGCCAGCATCCTGTTTTCGTTTTTGATTGAATCCATCATGCTGGCCCTGCTGGGCGGCGTGCTGGGCGCCGGAGCGTCGCTGGCCATGGGCATGGTCAACTTCTCGATGGTGAATTTCGCCAGCTGGTCCGAGATATCCTTCCGCTTCGAGCCAACGCCCGGGATCATCGCGGGCGGCATCATCTTCGCCACCGTGATGGGATTGTTCGGCGGCCTGTTCCCCGCGATCCGCGCCTCGCGCGTCAGCCCCATCGACGCCATGCGCTCCTAACGAACGGGCGCGCGCTGCGCCGGGATTTCGCCCATCGCGCGCACCAGCGCGGCCTGCGCCAGGTAGTAGTCGTAGCGCGCCTGGGTGTAGGCCCCGCGGGCGCGCGATAGATCCGCCTCGGCGTCGATGACGTCCGTGGTGCTGGCGGCGCCCTTGCTGAAGCGAACCGTCTGGATGCGGTGGGCTTCCTCGGCGGCCTGCAGCGACGTGCGCGCCGGCGCCAGTGTTTCGAACGCGCTTTTCGCCTCCAGAAGGCGGCGGCGCGCATCGAAAGCGATCTGATCGCGCACGATTTTGTCGGCCACTTCCGCCTGACTTGCGCGCGCGCGGGCTTCCTTGACGCCGTCCCAGGTCTTGCCCCAGTCCCAGATGTCCCAGCTCAACGTGGCGCCCACGAACCAGGCGTTGACGGGCTGAAAAGAACCCTGACCCTTCGTGTGCTGGTAGGTGGCGACGCCCATGACGTTCGGCAACAACTGCGCCTTGGCCACCGTCGGGCCTTCCTGGGCTTGCACGGTTCTTTCGCGGCTGGCGCTAAGCTCGGGGCGGGCCCCGGTCGCGGCGTGGACCGCGTTGGCCTCGGTCAGCGCAATCGGCGGCGGCGGGTCGGGCAGATCGTCGACAACCTCGACCACGGCCTCGGGCTTGAGATCCAGGGCCAGGGTCAAGGTTGCGCTGGCCACGGCGACGCCGGTTTGCGCCCGCAGCAAGCCCTGCCGGGCCCCGTCGCGCGTCGAGATCAGGCGCAGCACATCGACGCGCCCCAGGACCCCCGCCTGTTCGAGGGCGCGTGCGCGTTCCAGTTGCGCCTCCAACTGCCCAAGGGTCTTGCCCGCCACCTCGGCGGTGGCGTTGGCTTGCAGCAGGCGCAGGTACGCCTCGGCCGCGCGTGATGCAGTGTCGAGGCGCGCCCGCGCGATGTCGGTCCGTGCGCCTTCCGCGGCGCTGCGATCGATGGCGACCATGTGGTGCAGGACGAACAGACCCGAGATCGGTTGCGCCAGCGAGATCGAAAACAGCGATGTCATCTGTTCCCGCACGACCGTCGTCGTCGGCGCCATCCCGATGGCCGCCGGCATCGGTCCGAACGTGATCTGCAAGGGCTCGTTCCAGCGCAGCAGGTTCCCCTCGGCCCGCAGCTTTGCGTAAGCTTGCGACGCCGTGGCGCTGGCTTTCAGGTCCGCCGCCGTCGCCCCGTGTCGCGCGCCCGCTATTTCGGGCCCGCGATCAATGGACATCTGGACGGCATCGCCAAAAGTCAAACGCAGGGGCTGCGCGGCGGCCGAGGTCGCGAGGCCCACAGTGCTGACAATTGCCAGGATCCGGTGAAAGCGCGTGCGGTGGGGCTGAAGCATCAGGCGCAGCAGCCTAGTGGCGCAGCGGCTCGAACACCAGAAGGTGTTGCCAGGGCAGGGTGTCGTCGCGTCCGACCAGACAGAAGCCGGCCGCGGCCATTTCGGCCGTCGCCTGTGCGGCGGTCATGCGGTGCTCGGGACGAATGGGAACCTTCGGATCCTCGGCGCGGAATTCAACCAGCGCCAGGCGTCCCTGTGGCCGCAGGGCGCGGCGCAGGTCCGCCAGGAAGCGCGCCGGCTGCGACAGCTCGTGGTACACGTCGACCATCAGTGCCAGATCGATCGCGTCGGACGGCAGGCCAGTTTCGCCGTCACCTGACAGGGCCGTGCTGACGTTCGCCAGGCCGCGCGCGCGGACGTTGCGTTCCAGATCCGCCAGCATCTGCGGCTGGATGTCGGTCGCGACGATGCGGCCATTCGGGGCCACCAGCGGCGCCATTCGCCAGGTGTGGTACCCGACGCCAGCGCCGATGTCCGCCACGACCATGCCCGGGCGCAGGTGAAGCGCTGCAATCAGGCGTTCGGGATCTTCTTCCGCGATGCGCTCGGGCCGCGTCAGCCACTCGGCTCCCCGGTAGCTCATGGTCGCTGCGGGCAAACGCGCCTGCTGCTGGCCGGCGGCGGCCGCGTCGGTCAGGCAGCCAGCGGGCCGGGGCGGCCGGGCCGCGACCATGACGATGTCCGGTGCAGGTGCAGGCGGGGTCGCGACGGGGCGCGCACGGCAGGCCAGCAGACCCACGACCAGCAGCGCCCGCACCCATTGTGCGCCCCGACCGCTGAATCTGCCGGTGTTCCAATAGGTAATCAGTGGTATCTCTATTGACACATTGGTGATCCCACGATACATATAGGGCATGTCATTTGCCAAGTCTCGCGAGTGGTTCGCACGGGCTCAGAAGTCTCTCGCTGGCGGAACCAGCAGCGTCTTTCGCAAAAAACAGAAGCCCACGCCGCTTTACTTCACGAAGGGCGAAGGCTCGCGCGTGTGGGACGCCGACGGGACCGAAATGATCGACTACACCCTCGCGTATGGGCCGCAGATTCTGGGCCACAGTCATCCGGCCTTGGTCGCGGCGGTGCAAGAACAGGTTGCGATCGGCCAGACCTACGGCGCCCAGTGCGAGCTGGAATTCATCGTCGCCGAAAAGCTGCTTTCGATCTTGCCGGGCTGCGAACGCGTCACCTATGCGACGACCGGCTCTGAAGCTGTGCAGGTGGCGCTGCGTCTGGCGCGCGCGAAGACCGGGCGGTCGAAGATCGTGCGATTTGCGGGCCACTACCATGGCTGGATGGACAATATCCTCGTCGACCCGCGCGCGGGTGGCGAACTGGGCGCCTGCCGAACGGTGTCAGCCGGTCAGGCCGAGGGACCCCTGCAGGATGTGTTGTGCCTGCCGTGGAACGATCTGAAGGTCGTCGAAGCGGCGCTGGCGCGATATCCCGGCGAAATTGCGGCGGTGATTCTCGAGCCGTTCTTGGCAAACGGCGGCGGGATCGAACCGCGACCGGGCTACTTGCAGGGGCTGCGGGACATCTGCACCGCTGCGGATGTCGTTCTCATTTTCGACGAGGTGATCACCGGCTTCCGTGTGGCGCTGGGCGGGGCGGCGGAACTTTATGGCGTGACGCCGGATCTGTCGGTCTTCGGCAAGGCTGTGGCTGGCGGCTTCCCGCTAAGTGTGGTCGCCGGCAAGGCGGCCATCCTCGACCAGATAGCCGAGGGGCGCGTGTTTCACGCAGGCACGCTGAACGGCAATCCGATCTCGCTGGCTGCGGCGCTGGCGACCCTGACCGAACTCGAAAAGGACAATGGGGCGGCTCTCAAGCGCGTCCGTCAGCTGGGCGAGCGTCTTCAAGATGGCATGCGACGGGTCTACGCCGAGCGCGGCCAGCCGGGCGTCGTGCAGGGCCGTGGGTCGGTCTTCTGGACGTATCTGCGGGCGACGCCCATCGACGACAACAGTCAGCTGGCCTCGTACGACGGTGCGCCTTACGTCGCGCTGACCGAGGCGCTGATGCCCGAAGGCGTCCTGGTCATGGGCTCGGGACGATGGTACGTGTCGACCGCCCACACGGCACAGGATATCGACCTGACCGTGAAGGCGTTTGATCGCGCCCTCGCGCAGCGCCAGGTCTGATTCCAATCGCGCGGCGTGTGTCTGCCGCCACGCGCGTTCGTACGCGATCGTAGCTGGTCTTGAAACGTGGGGCTGCCTATTGCAGTATCCCCACGCCCATGAACAACCGACGAATCGTCTCGCCTCGCCTCGCCTTCGGTGTTTCACTTTCGTGTGCGGTTTTGGCCTGCTCGACCGTGCCGTCGCCGCCAGTCGCCACGGTGTCCGCGCCCGCCGTCGTCGTGCCGCTGCGGGCGTACGTCGCCTGCCAAAGCGGGACGATCTACACCTACGATGTGGCCGCCAACGGGCACTTCACACCTCGGGGCAGCGTGCGTGCGCCGGCCGCCGTGTGGATGGCCGCCTCCGATCGAGGCGGGCGCTACCTTTATACGGCCGATCTGGCCGCCAACACCGTCAGCGCGTTCACCATCGAACCGGGCACGGGGTTATTGACCGCGCGAAATTCCGTCAAGGTCGGCGAGGTGCCCGCGTACGTGTCCCTCGACGCGGAGGCGCGTCATCTGATGGTGGCCAACTACGGCGCAGGGACGGTCACGGTGCTGAACATCAGCGGGGACGGCGCCCTTGGCACTGTGGTCGCCGTCTACCCGACGGGGAAGAACACGCATTCGGTGCTGACCGACCCGACCGGTCGCTTCGTGCTGGCGGCGAATCTGGGTTCGGATTCCATCTCGCAATTTCTCTTCGACAGCGCACACGGCACCCTGACGCCGAACGCGGTTCCGACCGCCGCCGCGCCGGCCGCCTCCGGTCCACGACACATCGCTTTTGATCCGGCCGGCCGCTTTGCCTACGTGGTCAACGAGGTGCAAAGCACCGTATCGACCTACGCCTTCGATCCGGCAACCGGCACGCTGGCATCGCGCCAGGTCCTGCCGACCATACCGGCTGACTTTGATCGGGCGAAGAACACCGGCTCGGACATTCACGTCCATCCCTCCGGGCGCTTCGTTTACGCTTCCAACCGGGGTCACGACAGCCTTGCCATCTACAGCGTCGATGCTGCCGCCGGCACGTTGACCCTTGTTGGTTACCAGGCGACCGGCGGTGCCAAGCCGCAGGTGTTCAGTCTGGATTCCCGGGGCGATATCTTGCTGGCCGCCAACCGTGGCTCGTCCATGGTCAGAAGTTTTTTGGTCGACGCGAAGACAGGCACCCTGTCGGCGCAGGACAGCGTCACGGTGGATTCGTCGCCCCAATGGGTGGGTTTTGTGCCCCCCAGGCAGCCCTGATATGTCGGGCCGCGCATGACGAGGGCGGGGCGAGGCCTCGTCGCACTTTGCGCGATCGTGGGGATTGCGGTACCCGCGTGGGCCGACGACGGCGCGGACTTGTTTCGCCACGAAGCGGCGCGCGTGTCGATGGGGTCGACTTTCGCGCTGGTCATTTACGGCCCGGATGAAGGCCGCCTGCCGGGCATTGCCAACAGGGCACTCGATGAGGTCGACCGCATCGACCATCTGATGAGCGACTACAAACCCCAAAGTCCACTGTCGCTGCTGAACCGGGAAGGCGCCTTGCGTGCGGTTCCCCTCGACGCCGAGCTTTACGATTTCCTGAAGCGCTCGGTGGCGTACAGCCGCGATTCGCGCGGTGCCTTTGACGTGACCGTCGGGCCCTTGATGAAGGCCTGGGGTCCCTTTCGTCCGCACGAGGGCCACGTTCCGACCGCCGCCCAGCGGCGCGAGGCGCTGGGTCGTGTGGGTTTCGACAAGATCATCTTCGACGATGCCGCGCGCACGGTTCGCTTCGCGCGTCCCGGAATGTCTTTGGACCTCGGCGGCATCGCAAAGGGTTATGCCGTGGATCGCGCGGTGGCCGTGCTGCGACGGCAGGGCATCGCGCGGGCTCTCGTCACCAGTGGCGGCAGCAGCGCGTACGCCCTCGGCCGGCCGCCTGGTCAGCAGGCGTGGGAGCTAAAGGTCGCGGATCCTTTTTCTTCGAACACCCGGGGGCCGTCCGTGCGAACATTCGCGCTCGTGGATCGCGCCCTGTCAGTCGCCGGCATTTCCCAGCAGTCGTTCAAGGCTGGCGGCGCGACCTACGGCCACATCCTTGATCCCCGATCCGGTTGGCCGGTGCAGGGAATTGCGTCCCTGGTCGTCACGTCGCCGAACGCGACCGAGGCCGACGCCCTCGACACGGTGCTGTTCGTCCTGGGTGTGCGGGCCAGCCGCGACTACCTGGCGCAGCACCCCGGCAGCGAGGCGACTTTCTTTGTCGGCGCCAACAAAACCCATCTGACGACCGTGACCGTGCCCGCAGCGCTGACCACCCGCACCGAGGAGAATCCATGAAGCGGAGAACCTTCATCAAACTGTCCGGCGCCGGCATCGCCACAGTCGCCGCGCCCGTGCCGGCGGAACGCCCGCCACGTTATACCGTCACGACCAAGTACAAGCCCGTGCCGGGCCTGGGTATGCCCGGGCCTTATCCAGGACAGGTCGTGCGGGTCAGTTCGGCCCGTTGCATCGACGAGGCGGCGGACAAGGTCGACCCCAAGGTGGTTGCACAGATGCTTGATCGCGGCATCTGCGAATTGACCGGCGACAGCCAGAAGGACAAGGCCTGGCGGCGCTTCATCCAGCCGTCCGACGTCGTCGGCATCAAGGTCAACTGCGTGGGTCTGCCCAAGGTGATCTCGTCGCCCGAACTCGTGGGTGAAATCGTCCGCAACGTGGTCGCGGCCGGCGTGACCCCGGATCGGATCTGGTTGTACGAACGCTTCTCAGAACATCTTGAGGCTGGCAATTACGGGCCGCACCTGCCGGCGGGTGTGCGGTTCCACGGCGCCGAGACGCTGCGTGGCTCGAACAGCAGCTACGATCCGTTTACGTATGTGGATGTCGACTTCTTCGGCGAGGACGACACCCGCTCGAACATGATTCGCCTGATCTCGGAGAAATTTACCAAGATCATCAATGTGGCAACCGTGAAGGACCACGGCGCGGCGGGTGCCACGGGGTGTCTCAAGAACATCGCGTACGGCAGTTTTTCGAACGTCGCGCGCTCGCACGCCGGCACGAAGACGAACACGCTGTCCTTCATCGGGACGCTGGCGTCCGTCGAACCCCTGCGCTCGCGCGTGGTTCTTCAGGTCGTCGACGGTTTTCGCGGCGTCTGGCACGGGGGTCCGTTCGGGAAGATCAAACGCTACGTCTTTTATCCGAAGTTGCTGATGCTGGGCACGGACCCGGTGGCCCTCGATCGTCAGATCGTCGACATCGTCGAGGAAAAGCGCAAAGCCGAGGGCGTTATCTCGTTGTGGGATCGCTCGCCTGGCCCGTTGAAGAACGGCAAGAATCGCGACACCGACCCCAATGCCAATGTGTTCATTCGCGAACCTGGCCACGTCGAATTTGCCAGCAAAGCCGGACTTGGCGTGGCGAACCCCAAACGCATCAAGATCAAGAGCATCGTCCTATGAATATCGTCACACTGCTTCTGGTAGCCGCGCCGACACTGTTCTGGGATCAGGGCATCGACACCGCAGCCGCGCTGAAGAAAAACGGCGTGTCGACGATTCAGGTCCCACCCGCCGTCGTGGACGCATGGAAACGCGCGGGTCTGGACGCGCATCCCCTGACGCCCGCCGAGCTTGAAGCCCGGATCAAGCTTCCTGACCCCGGCATAGACCGCCAGGTCGCGACCCTGTCGCCGACGCAGCGGCCGTTCGTGGTGGCCAACGGCTGGCGGTTCCTGCGCAAGGCCGGCGGCCAGTTTCGTTCGCAGCCGGCCGCAGGGGTGGCGAAGTTGGCCGTGGCCGAGGCCTTGGCCTTTGGTTCCGATGATGTTCTCAAAATCGACCCGCGCGACTTGCCGGCCGCCGGCGAGATGTTCGCGTTCTTCCGGCGCTTCGACGCCGTGACCCTGCCCGACGTCAGTCAGGTGGGCGTCGTCGACGACGGAACGGAATCAGTGGGGGAGGTGATGGAACTTCTGTCCCGCCGCAATCTGCTGTTCAGTCCGGTCACCGCGCCCAGGCCCGAACACGCATTGACGATCAAGTTGGGCACCAAGGAATACCCGACGAAGTCGGCCACGGATCCCAGTGAATTTGCCTACGGCATTCGCGGCAAGCTCACCGACGACAAGCGGCTGATTCGCTTCTTCGGCAGCGAGACGGTGTTGTGCCGGCTGGTCGGCGACAAGCACCGCGCCCGCCTGTACCTGGTCAATTACAGCGGCAATCCGACCGAGGGACTGCGCGTGCGCCTGCGCGGTGACTTTGCCAAGGGCATGGCGCACAGCGATCTCGAGGCTGTTGCCCGCCCGCCGATGGATCACACCAGCGTCAAGGGCGTCACGGAATTCACCGTGCCGTCGTTCAACATGGTCGCCGTCGTGGACCTGCAATGATGTTGCGCCGTCTGCAGGCCACGCTGCTGGCGTTTTGTGGGGCGCTGGGCTTTGCGGCCACCGCCACCGCGGCGCCGACCTACGAGTTGCTGCTGAAGGGCGGCCGGGTCATCGATCCGAAGAATGGCGTCGACGGCATTCGCGATGTCGCGATCAGCGACCACCGGATTGCGGCTGTCTCCGAGAAGATTCCGGCGGCGTCGGCCATCAAGGTCATCGACGCGACCGGTCTGGTCGTGATCCCGGGCATGATCGACATTCATGCCCACGTTCTTGCCCCCCCGGGGCCCAGTAGCCTGGGTGGGAATTTGTGGCCGGACAGTCACGCGCAGCGCGCGTGCACCACGACGATGGTGGATCCGGGAACGATCGGTTGGCGGGACTTCGCAGCCAACAAGGCGGCCGTCATCGACGTCGCACGCACGCGGATACTGGTGCTGCTGAACATTGTCGGCCACGGCATGGCCTCGCGTGCGCAGCAGCAGGATCTGGCCGACATGGATCCCAAGGCGGCTGCCGACATGGCGCGCGCCAACCCGACCGTTGTGGTGGGCTTCAAGACAGCCCATTTCGACGGCCCGTCCTGGGTGGCCGTCGACCGCGTGCTTGAGGCAGGGCGTCTGGCGAACTTGCCGGTGATGGTGGACTTCGGCGTCTTTCGTCCCGAACGGCCGTTTGAGACGCTGGTCACGGAGAAATTGCGACCGGGTGACATCTACACGCATTTCTTCTTGGCGCACGTGCCGCTGCTCGACGACAAGGGCCACGTCCGGCCGTATCTATTCGAGGCGCGAAAGCGCGGCGTGCTCTTCGATCTGGGCCACGGGCAGGGCAGCTTCCTGTTTCGCCAGGCGGTTCCGGCCGTCAAGCAAGGCTTCCTGCCGGACACCATTTCAACGGATTTGCACGCCGGCAGTATGAACTCGGGCATGAAGGATCTGCCCAATGTCATGTCCAAGCTGTTCAACATGGGTGTGTCGCTTCCGGATCTGGTCCGCCGGGTCACCGTGAATGCGGCGTCGGCCATTCACCGGCCGGAACTGGGCAACCTCAGCGTCGGCGCGCCGGCCGACATCGCGGTCTTTCGCGTGGAACACGGGCAGTACGCTTTCGTGGACGCGTACAAAACGCGCATGGATGGCAAGCTGCGCCTCGCCTGTGAGGTGACGATACGCGATGGGCTGGTGCAGTACGAACGCGAGGGCCGGGGCCGGCCGCTGTGGAATAAGCTTGGCAACTACCAATCCCAGGGCGATCCGCGCTGGGATGGAACGGGCGAGGATCCTCGCCCCGTAGCCAAGCCCGCCACGCCATAGCTGGGCACCTGCCCATGGCACGCATAGCCCATCGATATCGCGTCCTCGGGTTTCTGGTCCTACTGTCGATCGTCACGCACCTCGATCGGGTGTGCATCTCGGTAGCGGGCAAGCGCATCCAGGACGACCTGCATCTGACCCCGTCGATGTGGGGTTGGGTCGGCGGTGTTTTCACCATCGCCTATGCCCTGTTCGAGATCCCCGTCGGCACGATGGGCGATCGGGTCGGGCCGCGCCGGGTGCTGACCCGCATTGTCCTGTGGTGGTCTCTGTTCACGGGTCTCACGGGCACTGTCTCCAGTTATCCGGTTCTGCTCGGCGTGCGCTTCTTTTTCGGCGCGGGCGAGGCGGGCGCATACCCCAATGCCTCGTCCAGCATCTCGAAGTGGTTCCCACCCGGCGAGCGCGGCTGGGCCCACGGCATCGTCTGGATGGCGGCGCTGATTGGCGGAGCGGTCGCGCCGTTGCTGGTCGTCCCCATTCAGGCGCAGTGGGGCTGGCGGACGTCGTTCTTTCTTTTCGCCTTCCTGGGCGTCGCCTGGGCTTCGGCCTGGTATTTCTGGTACCGCGATCACCCGTCGCAAAAACCGGGCGTGACCGCAGCCGAGATGGCCATCATCGGGGCGCCTTCGTCACCGACGGCGCGCGTCCCGTTCCCGTGGGCCGAGGCGCTGCGCAAGCGCAACCTCTATCTCACGATCGTGATGTACCACTTCTACTGCTGGGGCAGCGTCTTCTTCATCATGTGGCTGCACACCTATCTGCAGAAGGGGCGCGGCTTCAGCGAAGATTCGATGAAGATCTACTCGTTTTTGCCGTTTATTGTGGGCGCGGCCGGCGCCTTCTCCGGCGGCACGACCAGCGACTGGCTGTCACGTCGCTATGGTCTGAAGATCGGCCGTCGCGTCGTCGGCTGCGCGGGTCTCGGCGTGTCCAGCGTCTGCCTGATGTCGGCCGCCCTTGTTGGCAACAGGAACGTCGCCGTGGTCTTGCTGACGCTGGCGTGTGGTTCGATGAACTGCATGTTGCCGGTCGCCTGGGCCGTGTGCCTGGACATTGGTCGCAAGTATTCGGGGACTGTGACTGGCATCATGAACATGGCGGGCCAGGTCGGGGCGTTTGGCTCGTCGGTGTCGTTTGGGTACATGGTGACGTACTTCGGCAACTACAATCAGCCCCTGCTGCCGCTGGCCGCCATGTTGTTCCTGGGCGCGGTCTTGTTTTCCCGCATCGATCCCACCGAACCGCTGGTCGCCGTCGACGCCTGACACCTGGGCGCAGCGCGCCCTTTGCCCCGCCCCGTGATGTTTGTCCACGGCCGGCATAAGGCGGTTGATGATGACTCACAGGTTGCTTCTGACGGCTGGCGTGATTATTGGCGGGAGTGGTCTCTCCCGGCATCGCCCGCGCCGAACAGTTCGTGCTTTTCGACGTGACCTACGTCCATGCCACCACGAACACCGTGATGGGCCACTACTACATAAAGCCGTCGGCGGAAACGCCTACCAACTGGGTATCACCCATTAACTATTCGCAGGGCACCGCCTACTTCCACCTGGAAGTCTTCAGCAAACCGACGGACCAGGGCAGCCAGTTCCACATCTGCTTCTTTGGCAAAGGGTCGAACTACGCGTGCGGACCCTATACGAAGACCTATACGAAGCCAGGCGTTTACGACTGGTCGGCCAAGCTTCCAACCTTCTACCAGTACAACCAGGTCGACTGGAGCAAGGGCCTCGACAGGATGCCGTTGATTCTGACGGATTCGACCCCGGTCAATATCGGTGTTGAAAACGTCGGCGCCGCGAAGGCGGCATTGTACATGCCGACGATGGTGCGCGTGGTCGGCATCATGGTCTCGCCTGGTGGAACCTACGTGCCCCCCGGCCCAGCCAGCGACGGCGGAGTGGTCACCTCCGATGCGGGCGCCCGGGATGCTGCAACAACCGCCGGTGCCACGGACACTGGCGCTGCCGCGGATCGCGCCGCTGTGCTCTCCGTCGACACAGCCGCCCCGGTCGCCGCCGACAGCGCCAAGCTCCCTGACGCCGCCCCCGAACCGGACGAGACCCCCACACCAGCAGCGGCCAAACCCAGCGGCGGACATGGACATGGCTGCCAGGCTGGCGGTGCGGCGCCCGGCAGTCCCACGGGTTTGTTCCTGCTCCCGGCCGTTGCCTTGTTGTTGGCGACCGTCAGTCGTCGTCGCCGTCAGTGACGGTTGCGCCATCGCCGGAACGATCAAGGGCGCGATACAGCGTCCGCCGGTCGATGCCCAGGCGCTCGGCGGCTTTCTTCTTGTTGCCGCCGCATTCTTCCAGCACCAGCGCGATGTAGCGCTTTTCAAGCTCGGCCAGGGTGGGGCGGTCCTCGATCAGACCAGATGGCATCTGCGCCGGCGCACCCGATATGTCGGCCGGCAAATCCGACGGCAAGATGACGTTGCCCTTGGCCACCGCCACCGCGCGTTCGACCGCGTTTTGCAGCTCGCGGACATTTCCTGGCCAGGTGTAGCGGCACAAGATCTCCAGCGCTTCGTTCGACATGCTGGCGGGGGGCCGCTCTGCGCGGCCGGCAATTTTGGTCAGGAAGTGCGCCACCAGGATGGGGATGTCACTCGATCGCTCGCGCAGCGGCGGCAGTTTCACCGTCACGACGTTGATGCGGAAATACAGATCCTCGCGAAAACGTCCGGCCTTCACCTCGGCCTCGAGATCCCGGTTGGTCGCGCACACCAGCCGCACGTCGACGCGGATCGACTCCGTGCCGCCGACGGGCCTCACGATCCCGTCCTGCAGCGTGCGCAGAAGCTGGGCCTGCATCTTGGGCCCCATGTCGCCGATCTCGTCCAGAAACAGGGTGCCGTTGTCCGCCATTTCGAACAGGCCGCGCTTGGTCGCGATGGCGCCCGTGAAGGCGCCCTTGGCGTGGCCGAATAGCTCGGATTCCAGCAGCGATTCGGACAGCGCCGTGCAGTTCACCGGCACGAAGGCTTCGGTGGGACGGGCCGAGTGCGCGTGGATCGCCCGCGCGACCAGTTCCTTGCCGGTGCCCGATTCGCCGGCCACCAGCACCGTTGCCGTCGTGGGCGCGACGCGCGCCACCAGCTTGTAGACCTCCAGCATGCGCGGGCTCTTGCCTTCGATTTCCGCGATGGGCGCGCGCGGTGTGCGCGGGGCGGCCTGGGCCTCGGCGGACAATCGCTTGCGCTCCAGCGCGCGTGCGACGGTCAGGCGCAACTCCTCGACGTTGAAGGGCTTGGAAACGTAATCGTGGGCGCCGCGCTTGATGGCCTCCATCGCCCCGCTGACATCGCCGAATGCGGTTATCAGGATGACGGGCGTGTTGGGCGCCTTTTCGGTGAACGCCTTGAGGACATCAAAGCCGCCGGCGCGTTCCATGCGCACGTCCGACAGGACCAGATCGTAACGGCCCTCGGTCACGCGTTCGATGGCACCCGCGCCGTCATCCACTGCGTCGACCGTGAATCCCTCGGCGCCCAAGATCTCGCACAGCAGATCGCGGGCGACGGCATCGTCCTCGGCCACCAGCACGCGGGTCATGCTGGGCAGTCTACCGAAGAATCTACGCCGTTGCTGCCGCCGCGCGCGGGACGTCGGAATCGGCCGGTGCGCCCTTCCGCGGCAGACGCAGCGTGAAGGTGGATCCTTTGCCCGGTGTGCTCTCGACCGAGATCGCGCCCCCCAGCGCCGCCGTCAGCTCGCGGCAGATGGCCAGGCCCAGGCCCGTCCCCTTGCCGCGCCCCTTGGTCGTGTAAAAGGGTTCGAAAATGCGCCGCAGATCATCGGGTGCGATGCCAAGGCCCGTGTCACTGACCGTCAGCAGGACCGTTTCGTTCTCAGAGCTGGCGCTGACGCGAACGCGGCCCCCGGGCTCGACGGCGTCCAGCGCGTTGGTCAAAAGGTTGATCAGGATCTGGCGCAAAAGGCCGGCATCGGTGACGAAGTCGACGGGATCCGGCCCCAGGCTGACATCGATGGCATCGCCGCCCGCGGCGTCCACCCCGCGCGTGACTTCCACCGCCTCGGTCACGATGCGCGACAGCGATGCACTTTTCTTCTCGGGTTCCAGCGAGCGGGTGGAATCCAGGTAGTCGCGCACGATCCGACCGATACGCGCGATTTCCCGCGTCGCCACATCCAGCCGCTCGCGCAATCCGGGCGGCAGATCGCGCTGTAGCTGCGCCAGTTGCAGGTGCCCCGACACCGACGACAGCGGCGTTCCTATTTCGTGCGCCAGCTGGGCCGCCAGCTGTCCCAGGGTGGCCAGACGCACCTTCGAGGCATTCTCGCGCCGCAGATCATTCAGCAGACGGTTTAGTTGCGCCAGAGCCAGATTCTTGCGCGACAGATCCTGCGTGGCCGCCTCGATCTCGTCGGCCAGGCGCTGGCTGAAAGCGCGGATTTCCTTGTCGGCGCTGGATAGCTGGTCGAGCATTCTGTTGAACCCCTGCGACAGGCGCCCGACTTCATCCTTCGAATCCACCGGCACCCGCCGGTCCAGATCGCCGCCTTGAACGTCACGCATCGCGACTGCCAGCGTCTCCAGCCGGTGGACGACCACCCGATCGATGATCAGCAACGCCAGCACGACCATCGCTATCAGCTGCGCTATGCCCAAGATCAGGGCGGTCTGCTCGGTAAGCTGGACCAGGGTCTCGACGGCGTTCAGGCGCCATTGCAGGGACAGGGTCGCGCGCCAGGGTCCCTTCAGCTTGACCGGCATCTCCAGACTCAGGCTTTCGCCACCCTCGTCCTGGCGTGTGTACCGGTATTCCGGCAGACGCTCGGGCAGGCGGTAATTGGGTCCCAGACGCGTGATTTCCAGCCGCTCGTCCCGGGGCGCGACGATTCGCAGCGGGGATTCGCGCTTCACCAGCAGTTGCAGCCGCTGGATGTTCGGGTGCCGTTTCATATATGACCCGATCACCAGCGCCAGATCGCGATCTTCGGCATCCGGTTCCAGCGCCGCCAGCGCCTGTGCGACCTCGGTGCCGATTTCCTTGGCGGCATCCTGCGCGTGCTGGGTCAGCTTCTGGCGGACGGTGTAGCGCTGCAGCCACAGGCCCGCCCCAGAGGTGATGGCCACGCTGATGGCCACAAGCAGCCAGACCTTGGTCCGGATCTTCATCGAATCGTCAGGATCCTAGACCCACGGCACAAAAAGAAAAAACCCCCGAGACGTGAATCTCGGGGGTCTTCGTTTCTCTACCGAACAAAGTCGGCGCGAGAAACGCGCGACTACTTCGCGGGAGCGGCTTCCTTCTTCTCTTCGCCGCCCTCTTTCTTGGCCTTCTTGCCCTTCTTGGCCTTCTTCTCGCCGTCGGCCGGCTTCTCGGCGGCGGGCTTGTCCTCGGCCTTGGCAACGGTCGACACGGCCGGGATCAGGAACGCGAGGGACATGAGGATTGCGCGGGTGAGTTTCATCTGATGCTCCTTTGAGGACGTTTGAGGACCTTGCGGCCCCTTTTCGAAGTGACTCAGATGCAGCGGCTGTGCCAGCGGAAAGACGCCGGATAGTTTTTGATTCACACTGTAAATTCAACTGGTTATGGAAACATCCGGGCTCGGGATCCGTGCCCGGGCTGTGCGAGTGTGGCGGTTCTGCAAGGTGCGCGCTTTGCCGTGTGGCGTTACGCCTCACACGACCCGCGCCCTCAGTTGCCGTCGCCCTTGGCGGTCAGGATCGCGATGTGGGTCGCACCGGCTTTTTTGCCGATGGACATGATCTCCACGGTCGAACCAGTTATGACGGCCTGGTCCACGCGCATGAGCAGGGTGTCGGACCCAACGTCCGTCAGGGCCTTGCGAATTTCCGCTTCCAGATTTTTCGGGTCGACCTTCTTCGTAAACAGATACAGGTCGCCATTCTTCATGATGGTCAGCACGGGATCCGTTCGCTTCTTCGATACCGGGCCAGCCGCGTTGGCTTTGGGCAGCACGACCTTCATTCCCGTCTGCGACGCCACCTGGGCGTCAATCATGGCGGTCGAGGTGACCATGAAGATGATCAGCAACACCAGGAAGACGTCCGTCAGCGGGGTGATGTTGATCTCGGCGATGACCGACTCGGCGCCGTCGCCGCCACCTTCGTCGCCGCTGGTGTTCGCTTCTTCGAGCTGAACGCTCATTCCCATGGTGCTTGCCTCAGGGAGATGCGGTCGCGCCATCCTTGGCGGCGGTTGCAACCGCGGGGCGGTTCTTGGCGTATTCGGCCAGTGCGAACAGGAATTCCTCGCAGCTCATCTTGTATTGGACGCCCAGGCCGTTCACGCGGGCGACGAAGTAGTTGTAGGCAATGATGGCGTAGATGGCGACCATCAGGCCGGCGGCCGTGGCCACCAGCGCCGCGGCGATGCCCTGGGACACGACCTTGAAGCCGCCCGTGCCGGCGACCGACATCGACTGGAAGGCCTTCAGGATACCGACGACCGTGCCGAACAATCCGACGAACGGCGCCGACGATCCCACCGTGCCCAGCGCCCACAGGTAGCGTTTGAAGGACGCCACGGTGGCCATTCGCTGCGACGTGACCGCTTCGGTCGTCTTGGCGGGTGTTTTCTGGAAGATTTTCAGTCCGCGCTCAAAAACCTCAGACAGCGGTTCCTGGGATGTCTCGCAAAGCGCGGTCGCCTTGGCCAGATCCCCGCCCTCGATGGCGGCCACAACCCGCCCCCTGAAGACATCCGACCGCGCGGCAATATTCCACAGGGAATAGATGCGCTCGCAGATGATGGTCAGGCCGGCCAGCGACCAGAAAAACAGCAGGGAAAGGATGACCCACTCGTCGCGGATCAGATTCTTGATGGTTTCCCAGGTCATGTCGGTATGAAGCATAGCGTGTCCCCTGGGTCCCGTCTCGTCTAGAATCTGCCCCGATGCCGCCAACCACGGACAGCAGGCTGGCGCGCGCCACGGGAACCAGTCTGGTGTTGGCCGTGGGTGCGACGGAACTGATCCTTACGGCGGGCGAGTTTGCCCTGCTGGGGATGCCGGTCTTCCTGTCGCTTCGGGTGCTGCCGCGTGCGGACGGCCTGTACCGAATCTTCCTGCCGGTGGCTGTGGCCTTGTGCGCGGCTTTGGTCCTGCGCCTGTTCGATGCGCTGAGGCCCGTGGCGCTGCTGCTGTCGGCGAAGCGCCGGTTAGAAGCGGTCTCGACCGCCGAGGCGGACGCGGGTCAGCGCGCGCTGGTGCGGGCGCCGCGGGAAAGCGCCGTCCTGCGCTTCATTGTGTGGACGGCCCTTCCCGGGACCTTGCTGGCGGTGGCCAGGCTGCGGGGGCACGTTGCGACGCTGCCAGCATTCGGCTTGCTGACGGCCGGCGCTTTGCACGCGGCGGCGGCGGCGGCGGCGCGGGTTTTGGTGTTGGAAAACGTCCTGGGCCGGGTCCGGCCCGTGATCTTGCCGAATCTTGAGGGCATCCGTGTCTTCAGCCGGGCGTATCGCGCCTGGCTCGCGCTGGTTGCGGTGGCCTCCTTGGGCTTCAGCCACGCGGGGGCCGCGTTGATGCTGGTGGCGTTTGTCGGTGCGCCCAACGATCAGGTGGCCTTGCTGACGCTGCTGGGCTTTGCGATCTTGGCGCCGGCCGCGGTGCTGTGGTGGCGTTCCATGCGTCGTCGCACGGCCCCGATCGAGGCCTATTTCGACGCCACTTTGCGGTCGCCGGGCACCCGGGGGCCCGCGCGTGACGAGCCCAAGGCGGTCACCGCTTTCGTGGTCGCCCAATCACTGCCGTACCGGCTGGCCGGCTATCAGGCCTTTTCGCTGGCGCTGGCGGGTGTGGTCGCGGTGGCGGTCGGGCGCTGGCTTACGGGGTTCGAACCGGCCGTCGCCGGGCGCATGTTGCTGGTGCTGGCGGTGGTCGTCCTGGCAAGCACGCTGTACGCCGCGATGGTCTTCCGCATGACGCTGCGGCCCCTGATGAAGCACATCGGCTCGCGCCACCACTTGCCGGTGCGTGAGGTTCGGTCGCAGGTTGGCTTGCGGCCCAAATTGCTGGCCTTTTTTGTGGGCGAGACGGCGATCGGTTGCGGATTTGTCTCGCTGTTCGACGGGGCGCCGGACGGGGCTGGGGGCTGGGGACTGCTGGCGCTGGCCATGGGTGGCGGGCTTTCACTGAGCCTGGTCCTGCTGATGGTGCGCGAACTGGTGGCGCCCATCCAGGCGCTGGAGACGCGGTCAGAGGAAATCGCGCGCGGCGAACTGGCGCGGCCCGTGCCACCGTCCGGCGAGGCCGACGAGATCGGCCGACTGTCGGTTGCGTTCGAGGAAATGCGACGATCCTTGCGCGACCGGCTGCGATCGACTGAATCCATCAATGTCGATCTCGAGCGCGAGGTACGGCGCCGCACCGAGGCTTTGGAGCAGCGAAACACCGAACTGCGGGATGCCCTGCAGAAGTTGCGGCAGGCGCAGGACAGTCTGATTCGCAGCGAGAAACTGGCGTCGATGGGTCGGCTGGTGGCCGGCATCGCGCACGAGATCAACAACCCCGTGAACGCGATCATCAATTCGCTGGGGCCGCTTGAACAGGTGGTGCGCGAGATTGTGGAACTGCCGCAAGGCGGGGATGTGGTCGACAAGGCCAAGGCGGCGCAGGAGATGCTGGGGGTCATTGCCCGCGGGACGTCGCGCACCAAGGCGGTGGTTCAGGCCCTGCACAACTATTCGCGCGGGGACGAGTCAATCCCGCGCGAGGTGAATCTGTCCCGCAGCGTCGACGACAGCGTGGATTTGCTGCGGCACCGCATGCGCAATGTGAAGGTCGTCAAGGACATCGATCCCCGGGTGCATGTCCAGGGCTTTCCCGGACAGATTGATCAGGTGCTGATGAATTTGCTGACCAACGCGACGCAGGCTTTCGGTGATCGGCCCGGAACCATCCGGGTCGGGGCGGCGCTGCGGCCGACCGGCGATGCGGCGGTCTGGGTGGCCGATGATGGACCTGGGATCCCGCCGGATGTGCTGCCGCATATCTTCGACCCGTTCTTCACCACAATGGACGTGGGCGAGGGCGCGGGGCTGGGGCTGTCGATCGTTCACGGAATCGTCGAGCGGCACGGCGCGACGATCGACGTAGAAAGCGCGCCGGGCGCCGGGACAACCTTCACGATCGTCTTCCCGGCCAAGGCCGCGACTGCCGCGGTGTAAGCGGCCTCTGCGGACCGTTCCGGCACGGAAGAAGGAGGGGTTGGCCGTGCGAGCACCATTCGATCCCGTGGTGGGGGTCCGGCACGGTTCTGGCTCAGGAAATCGGCGCACACAGCGGCGCGCCCATTGACTCATCCCAGGCATTGACTTCCTAATGCGGGGGCAAGTCGATGCGCTTCCGACAAATCGCCCTTGGCCTGTTGGGCCTCCTGGCAACACGCCCTGCTGGCGCGCAGCCGCTGGCGGTCGACATCCTGGGTCAGTACGTCAACGAAGATCTGCGACGGCCGGCCTTCAACCAGATCGGGCCCAATGGCGGGCCTTCGTCGCGAGGGTTTCGATTCTGGCCCCGCAAGACCGGCACCCGGTTGTTCATGGAGATGTTCGTCGACAGCCTGGCGGTGGACGCGGTGGGTGGTCTGCTGTTCGTTCCCGATACGGCGAACCACCGGGTCCTGGCTTTTGCCGTGCAACCCGACGGCTCGTTCAAGAACCGCGAAGCCGCGTTCGTCCTGGGAAAGCCGGACTTCTCGTCGACGATTCCCGACTCGCAGGCCCGCGAGGATTCGCCCAGGCTCGTGTACCCCCTGCCCGTGGCTTCGCCGCGCAGTCTCTATGGGCCGACCAGCGTCGCCTATGATCCGGCCCGGCACAGGCTGTTCGTGGCGGACACCCGTGCCAGCCGCGTCCTGATGTACGACCTTTCCACGGCGCCGACCAGCGGGATGGCGGCCAGCGCCGTGCTGGGGCAAGCCTCGTTCGACACGCAAGGCCCCAACCGGGGCGGCGCCATCTCCGCGCGGGGGCTGTCCGAACCGCGTGGGATCGCCTTCGACTCCACTCGCAACATCCTGTGGGTATCGGACACGGGCAACAACCGCATCCTGGCTTTCGATCTATCTGGCGGCGTGGACAACGGGCCTGCTGCCACCCACGTCATCGGACAGATCGATCTGACGTCGGGCGCGGCGAACCGGGGCGGCCCCGCCACCGCCAGCACGCTCAGTCTCCCCAAGGGTCTGATCCTGGACGCCCGCGGAGACCGCCTGGTCGCCGCCGACGTTGCCAACAACCGCGTCCTCCTCTTTGATCTGAAGGCCGACGGCCTGGACAGCCCCGCCGCGCGCGCGGTGGCAGGACAGGTGGACTTCACCTCGGTGGCCGCCAACAAGGGACAGCCGGCCGCCGATTCGCAGACGCTGTACCGCCCCCACGGGGTCCTGCTGGATGCCAGCGATCGCCGCCTCTTCGTCAGCGATTCGGGGAACGATCGCGTGATGGTCTACGATTTCACCGACGGCCTGACGAACGGCGAAGCCGCGATCGCAGGGTTGGGAGGGCCGGGTCTGACGGAGCCTGCGGCCGACAACTTCTACCTGCCGCTGGCCCCCGCCACCGCCACCAGCCTGAACCATCCCACCGGCCTGGGCCTGGTGGGCAATCGCCTGATCGTGGCCGACATGAAAAACAACCGCGTGCTTGCCTACGACGCGGGCGCCCTGCAGATCCGCGCCACGGCGCCGGACGTGCTGGGCCAGTACACCGAGGGGCGGCTCGACCAACCAAGTCTGGTACAGCAGGGCGCCAACGACGGACCCACCAGCTTCGAGGTCGACCTCAGCGACGGTGTCTCCGGTGTGGGCATCGATCCCGATCATCACCGCCTGGCGATCTGCGACGGCCTGAACGGGCGCGTGCTGGTCTTTGAGCTGGACAAGAAGAACCGCCTGCAGCACCGCACCGCCGACTTCGTGCTGGGGACGCCCGATTTTCACACGATTGGTGGTCCCTTCCCGCTGTCGGCCGTCACGATGATTCGGCCCCAGCGGGCGGTCTTCGACGAGCAGGGCCGCCTGTTCGTTGCGGATGACCAGGCATCACGGGTGCTGGTGTTCGATCTGACCAAGGACCTCAGGACAGGGATGGCGGCCAGCTGGGTGATCGGCCAGCCCACGTTCGCGCCGGGTGAAGCTGCCGTTGGCCGCAGCCGCGTCTGGCGCCCGCGCGGCCTGGGCTACGACAGGACGAGAAAGTGGCTGTTCGTCGGGGATACCGACAACAACCGCGTGCTGATCTTCGACCTGGCCGCGGGAATCAGCAACGGCATGCCCGCCATGGGCGTCATCGGACAGAACGATTTCGACCAGCGGCAGGCCAACGGAGGAGGCCCGGTCAGCGCCAGCGGGCTGTGGTTTCCCCGCGATTCGGTGGTCGACCCCGAGACGGCCCTGCTGTTCGTGGCTGACACCTTCAACGCCCGGGTGATGGTCTTCGATCTGGGAGCGGGCTACCGGCCGGGCATGGCGGCCAAGTACGTCCTGGGGCAACCCGACTTCTCCAGCAATGAACCCGGCTTTGCCCCGGATCGCATGGCCAGCGTCGGCAGCCTGGCCCTCGACACCCGGCGCCGACTGCTCTATGTGCCCTACGCGGGTGGGTCGCGCTTGCTGGTGTTCGATCTGTCCCGGGGTTTGCGCGCGCGAACCGCGGCGGTGGGTGTCATGGGGCAAAAGGACTTCACGTCCAACGAGCCGCTGGCCGGCCGCCGGTTTGCCGTGGGCGCCAACATCGCCGTTGATCCCACGCAGGGAACGATCTTCGCCATGGACCCCTTGAATGACGAGCACCAGATCCTGGTGCTGTCGCCGCGCTTCGAGTTCTCGCGGGCCCTGCCACCAGCCACCAGCGGCGCCGCGTATGAGGCCAATGCGGGCGTGGGCGGCATCGGACCACTGGGATTCTTCCTGTCCTCGGGTGCCTTGCCGGCCGGGTTGACCATGAGCCCAACGTCCGGAGTGATCACCGGGATCCCCGGCGATCGCACCTGCGCCCGACATGCCTTCAAGGTCGAGGTCACCGATGGACTGGGAAACCGGCAGCAGCGGGGGTTCATCATCAATGTCCGCTGAGGCCAGGAGAATGATCTGGGCCACACTGGGGGCCGTCGTCGCGGCAGGGGCGTGCGGGCGATCGGCCAGCGTGACGAACCCGGACGCAGCAGCCATCGAGGACGCGGCGGTCGCGGACAGCGATGCGCCGATGGCCATGCTGGACAGCGGCGCCGAGACGTCAGGACCGGACAGCGCCACTGAAACACCCACACCGGATAGCGGCGCCCCGGTGATCGACGCGCCTGTCACCAGCGATGTCGCCGGTTGCGCCGAGGCCAATGCCCGCGTGCTGGCCAGCCGTGCGGACGGATTTACCTACGCCTTCACACCGCCTGCGGGCGCGCCCATCAAGGGCACGGTGACCTCGGACATCGGGGAGTCGTATCTGAATCTGGCGTACGAAGAACCTTTGTCCGTCCTGTGGCCTGACGTCGACTCGCTGGACAAGACTCTTTTCATCCAGGAACCCCTGGACCCGACGTGCGATCCCTGCGCTCCCGCCTTCCAGGTAAGGCTACTGGTGCGCAACCTGGTGCCCACCAGTTCCGCCACAGCCATCGCGCTGACGGACGCCAACGCCCAGCTTGCGCTGATACCAATTGGCACCCCGGCGCCATCCTGCGCGGCTGCGGCCGGTAAAACCTGGCTGCCCGTGGCACTGACGAAGGTGACGGGGATCCTGTCGCTGGGACACCTTGCGTCGCTGTGCACGCCGGAGATTCGCGGCACCTTGACGTGCACGCTGGACGCCGAGGGAACATTCCAGATTTCGGGCGTGGGACCGGAGGGCGAACGGTTGGACATCACGTCTGGCACCTTCCGAGCTGCCGACCAGCGCGCCTGTCGATAGGCAGGCTGCATCCGGCACCCGGACATCTGCCCGGCTGCGGCAATCCTGCCCGTGCCGATGCGAAGCCCTCACGGGAGCCCAAGCATCCGGTCGCTTCTGCTCCCACCCCGGCGGCGCTTCTCCCTCCGTTGGTTTGACCCGGCGAAGGTCAGGATGCGTCATCGGGCAAAAACCGCTCGCGGCCCCCGCGAGTGCACCTGACTCGCTACCATACCATTTGCTGGAAGGGATGTTCGCCTTGCTGACGGCGGAGTATTTGGCCGCGCGTGCTGGACGCGCCAGGCGAAAAGATTTCTTGGCGGCGCTCTCAAACGTTGCCGACGTCGAACCGGATGTTGCGGATCAACGCCGGTCACCAGTTAGCAAGGCAATACAGCGGACGGTGCGCAAAGCACCCCGCCGCTGAATCACTGATACGTGATGGCGATGGGGACAGCCTCGCTCTCGGTCTTCAGCCCTGCCAGAGCGCCGCGCCGCGCCGCGCCCCGACTGGCATTGGACGCGGTGTTTAAGCGGCCTCTGCGGACCGTTCGCAGAAAAAAAGTTGACGAGGCCAGATGTCTCACTAGTGTGGTTATGTAGGTGCAATATCCACTGCACCCGACACCGAGAGGACATCATGGCAGTGAAGATCAAAAATGATGCACAGGGCAAAGGGCGCGAGATTGCGGGGATCTGTCTCCTCGGTCTCGGTATTTTCTCTGTACTTTCACTAGTTTCCCTACAGGCTGGCGCACGCCGAATGATGGGGCCGGGGGGCGAGGCGATGGCGTCGGGCCTGTACTCGCTGGCCGGCCTTGGCGCCTACCTGCTGGTGGGAGGCCTGCTGTTGGTGGCTTTTCGCTGCTTCCGGGGGCGGAATCTCCATGACGGGCTTGTCGAGATCTTCGGCGGCCTCGGGGTGCTGTTCTCGGTCGCGGTCCTTCTGCACCTGCCCTTTGCCGACAGGACGGTCCGATTGCACGGGCCGGGTGGGCTGCTTGGCCAGTGGCTGGGCGAGGTAACCGCCAGCTTCATTGGCGGGGTGGGGGCGGCGTTGGCAGCCGCGATGGTGCTTTCCATTTCTCTGCTGTTGATAACCAACGTCCGCGTCCACGAGGTTCTGGCGGTCGTGGGCTGGGCGATGTCGCACGTGGGGCACGGACTGGTCGTGGCGGGCAAGGCCTTCGGCCGGATGATCGTCGCGATGTTTCCCGAGAAGGCCGAGCACGAGGACGTGGCGGCCGATTCCCATCACGACACGGAGGGGACGGTGCCGGCGGTTCTGTCGCCTCTTGATGATGGCGCCAGTGAGGCGGTCAAAGTGGGGCGTGTCCGGAGCGCGACCGAGGCCGTCGAGTCAGCCGAGGAAGAGGAACTGGAAGCGCGTCCCATGGATCCACGCGCCGAAGCGCGAAAAGCGATGGCGGCCGTGGTTGCCGAGGTGGCCGCCGCGGACTGTGCCGCGATGCCCGACGTCTTGTCGGGCCCGGTGGCCATCCAGGCGGCCCCGGAGGTCGAGGCAGGTGTTGACGATGCGCCCATCATTATTTCGTCGGTCCCCGAGCCGGCGGAAGAGCCCGCGGTCGTCGCCGCGCAGGAAAAGCCGGCAGATGCGGCGCCCATCATCGTCGAGCCGCTGTTTCGTACCCGGTTGCGCGAAGATCTGGAGAAGGCGCGCGAAGAAAAGGCCGCAGCGGCGAAGGCCGCCGAGGGGCCCGGGTTCATTCGCCTATCAGAAGGCGAGTTTCGCCTACCGTCGACGGATCTACTGGATTACGTCGCGCCGCCGGTGGGCAACCAGCTGGATCGACCCGCGCTGTACGAGATGGCCGAGCGGGTCGAGCAGGCCATGGGCAACTACAGCGTGCGCGGCAAGGTCAAAGAGATCCTGATGGGTCCGGTCGTGACGATGTACGAATTCGCGCCGGCGCCCGGGACGCGGACCGGCAAGATTGCGCAGCTCGAAAACGATCTGGCGATGGCGCTGGAGGCGCAGGCGGTGCGCATCGTCGCGCCGATTCCCGGCAAGGCCGTGGTGGGCGTCGAGGTACCGAACAAGAACCGCGAGATGGTCTATCTGAAGGAGATTCTTGAGGACGAAAGCTTTGCCCATTCGGGCGCCAAGCTTCAGGTCTGCCTGGGCAAAGACACCAAGGGAGCGCCGGTCAGCGTGAACCTGGCCAAGATGCCGCACTTGCTGGTGGCCGGCACCACCGGGTCGGGCAAGTCGGTGGCGGTCAATGGGATGATCACCAGCATCCTTTACAACGCCTCGCCCGAGGACGTCCGTTTCATCATGGTCGATCCGAAGATGCTTGAGCTGTCGATCTACGAGGGCATTCCGCACCTGTTGCTTCCGGTGGTGACCGATCCGAAGAAGGCGAACCTGGCTTTGCGCTGGGCCGTCGAAGAGATGGAACGCCGCTACGAACTTCTGTCCAAGAGCGGCGTGCGCGACATCGCCAGTTACAACGCGCGCCTGGAAGCCGACAAGAAGAAAGCAGACGGCAAGATCGCCAGTGAATTGGAGGAATCCGATTCGAAGCGCGGCAAGCGCCTGAAGGTCGTCGTCGCCGGTCCCGACGGTGTGGAACGCGAGGTCGAGGTCGACCCCGACGGCGACGCGGCGCCAACTGTGGCGGCCGATGGCGCGGTGGGGGAAGAACTGGCCGAGGAGATCTCGGCGCAGGCGGCGGCGGTACAGGCCAAGTCCGGCGAGGCGCCGGCGCGCAAGCTGCCGTACATCGTCATCGTCATCGACGAATTTGCCGACCTCATGATGGTGGCGCCGAAGGACGTCGAGACCTCGGTTGCGCGGCTGGCGCAGAAAGCGCGCGCCGCCGGGTTGCACCTGATTCTGGCCACGCAGCGTCCGTCGGTGGACGTCATCACCGGCCTCATCAAGGCGAATTTCCCAAGCCGCATCGCCCTGCAGGTGGCGTCGAAGATTGACTCGCGGACCATCCTCGACCAGCCGGGCGCCGAGACCTTGCTGGGCAACGGCGACATGCTGTTTTCCGACCGAGGTACGAAACTGCGCCGCATCCACGGCGCCTTCCTCAGCGATGACGAGGTACACCGCGTGGTCGACTTCCTCAAGGTGCAGGCCAAGCCCGTCTACGACATGGAGATCCTCAAGCCGCGCGAGGAAGACGCGGAAGAGGGCGCGCCGCCGGCAGACGAATTTCACGACAACCTGTACGACCAGGCCGTCGCCATCGTGTGCGAGACCCGGCAGGCCAGCGTGTCATTCATCCAGCGCCGGCTGCAAATCGGCTACAACCGGTCTGCGCGCATGGTCGAGCAGATGGAGCGCGAAGGCATTGTCGGCCCCGCCAACGGGATCAAGCCGCGCGAGATCATTGCACAGGCGGGCGAGTACTTGACCGCCGCGTCCTGAGGCGGGACGGTGAGATGTGGGTGGGCTTTGGGGCACGTTGCCGATCTTCGCGGTGCTGGTCGCAGCGGCGCTGGTTGGTGTCGAGGCGAAAAAACCGGCTTTGTTCGCGGTCAGCAAGCCCACCGCCACGCTGTCCTTGTTGCTGGTCGTCGGTGCGACCCCGGGCGCCTTTGCATGGCAGGTTTCTGTCGGCCTGGTTTTGGCGGCGGTGGGTGACGCCGTTTTGATCAGCGACAAGCCTGCCGCCTTCGTGACCGGTCTCGTGTTGTTTCTGCTGGCGCACATCAGCTACGCGATCGGTTTCGCCACCGGAATGGCGCAGTCGGGGCGATTGCTGTCCATCGTGGCCGCCGCGCTGGTCGCGCTGGCGTCATCGGTGCTGGTACGGCGCCTGTGGCTGGGGCTGGGACCTTCGCTGCGTGGGCCGATGATTGCCTACGCCGCGGCCATCACCGCGATGGTGGGCGCGGCCTTCCTGTCGATCGGCGGTTCGTGGACCCCGAGGGTCACGGGGGCAGTCGCCGCGGGCGCTTTTCTTTTCTATGTGTCGGATGCGAACCTGGCCTGGAACCGTTTTGCGCGGGCGTACCCGCACGGGCAAACCGTGACCTTGTCGCTGTACTGGGCGGGCCAACTGGGTGTCGCACTCGCGGCGCGGTGGGCGCATGGATAGTCGCCACAAAAGCCACGGGTCCGGCGCCTTTGCCCTGGCGGACTTTCGTTCCATCGGGGCGGACTGCGTCTTCGAGGCCGGCGTGCTGGTCTTTCATCCCCAGAACATCGTGCTGGGTCGCAATGTCTATGTCGGGCACCAAAGCATCCTCAAGGGCTATCACCGCAATGAAATGCGCATCGGAGACGAGACCTGGATCGGCCAGCAGTGTTTTTTCCATTCGGCAGGCGGCCTGACCATCGGCGCGCACGTCGGAATAGGGCCGGCGGTGAAGATCCTGACGTCGCAGCACGACGAGGCAGGGCGCGACACGCCGGTGCTGTTCTCGCCCATCGTCACGGCCAAGGTGGTGATCGAAGACGACGCCGACATCGGCATCGGTGCCGTGATCTTGCCGGGCGTGACCGTCGGACGGGGCGCCGTCGTCGGGGCCGGGGCGGTGGTGACCCGAGACGTCCCCGCCTATGCAGTGGTGGCCGGCGTTCCGGCAAAGTTCGTGCGGCAACGATGACCGCGCCGCCCGAGACCTTGCCCCTGTCCCTGGTGGTATTCGCCTACAACGAGGTGGAAAACGTGCCGCCGGTGCTGGGTGCCATCGTGGCCTGGCTGCGGGGCCGCGGTGCGCCCTACGAATTGCTGTTCGTCGATGACGGCAGTACGGATCGCACGGGCACAGCGGCCGATTCGGTGCTGGCGGGGGATCCGCACGCCCGGGTCTTGCGGCACAAGCTGAACCGCGGCATCGGGGCTGCGTTGAAAACGGGCGTGCGCGCGGCAACCTTGCCCTGGGTCACCTTCCTGCCCTGCGATGGTCAGATCGCGCCGGCCGAACTGGACGTGCTGTGTGAGGCCGCCGTGCGAACGGGCGTGTCGACCGTTTTCTCGGTCTACCGTGCGCGCGACGACGGCTGGCAGCGGACGCTGATGTCCGCGGGGATCCGGACGATGATCCGGACCCTGTTCGGCGTAACCATGCACAGCGACGGGCCGTACCTGTTCCAGCGGGCGCTGTTCGACCCCGATCTGCTGGTGCCCGATTCGTTCTTTCTGAACTTTGAATTCCCCATCCGCGTGATGCGGGCCGGGACACCCTCGACGGTGGAGACCATCGAATGCCGGCCGCGCCTTTCGGGGCATAGCAAAAGTACGGGATTTGCGCGCGTCGCGGGCGTGACGCGGGACCTTTTGGGCCTGCGCCTGCGCCTGTCGTTACAGCCGTTCGTGTCGCGCTGAATGCCTGTGGCGGGTTGTCCGTCCAACCTGCCGAGGGATCGCGTAGATTCACCGCCATGTGGATGCCGACGTTGCTGCTGTCAGTGCTGGCCGTTCCCGCCCCCGCCGCGCCCGCGGGGCGCCTGGAATTGCGGGCGGTCGTTGACCGGATGCAGAAGCGCTACGAGCAGGCATCGGACTTTCACGCGCATTTTTCGCAGGCGCTGACCAATCCGACCTTCGGCCGCACGACGGTCTCGTCAGGCGAGGTTCAGGTGAAGAAGCCCGGGCGGATGCGCTGGGATTACGACAAGCCCGAGAAGAAAATGTACCTGGCGAACGGGCGCGCGCTGTGGATGTACGAACCGGACGAGCGGCAGGTCGTCAAGGCGGACCTCAAGACGTCGCAATTGCCGGCGGCGCTGTCCTTTCTGATGGGCAGCGGCAAGCTGGTGGACGAATTCGAAATCATTTTCGCCAAGGACATCCCCTTCGGCACCGCGACCGACTACAAGCTGTCGTTGAAGGCGAAGCAGCCGCAGTCGACTTACAAGTCGATCTACTTTCTGGTCGACCCCGAGACGTACCTGGTGAAGCAAAGCGTGCTTATCGACACGCAGGGGCTGATCAACGCCATTACCTTTTCGGACGTCAAAGTGAATTCCAAACTGGCGGACAGCCTGTTCAAGTGGTCGCCGCCGGCCGGCGTGCGCGTGATTGACCCGGCGAAATCGACGCCGTAGTTCAGCGGCCGACGCCCAGCAGCGCCGTCACGCCTGCATGGTCCGACGGCCATAACCCCGACGGCGTGCGTTTGTCGGGGGCGGTGCCGACGATCGTCACGTCATCGATGCGCACGGAACCCTTGCTCAGAATCAGATCGACGCGCGTCATGGCGTTGAACGTCGGGCTGGTTATCTCCGTGCAGCAGGTGGGCGTGGTGTCGCCGGGGTGGCGTTTGGCGTAGGCGTCGCTGAACTTGCTGGTCAGATATTTGTAGCTGTGTGTGTCCGAGCCATTGCTGGCGCTGTTGAAGTCGCCCACAAGGATCATTTTCCCTGGCTGGTTGCCCAGCGCGGTAACCAACTCGTTCGCCTGCGCCTCCTGGAAGGCGGCCAGGATCCCGCCGACTTCAAGGTGCGAATTGGCGAAGGTGAATTTCGCGCCGTCGAGGCTGATGTCGACTGTCTCGTAGCCGCGGATGATCTTGACGGGGACGCCCTTGCTGCCGGCTATCGTGATGTCCAGGCGATTCGCGAAGGTTTTGACCTGCGGGTTGGTATACGGAAGATCGTCGCGAATCAAGATCACATCCCGGTCGGTCATGCGCAGATCAAAGAGGCTGCCGTCGGCGGCCTTGCCCGGGGTCTCATTGTCGCTCAGCGCGGATTCGACCGCGACCTTGTAGTGCGCGCCCCGCGCCTGCAGCGCCGCCAGCAGAAGGTCCAGGAAATCGTATTCGACCTTGGTCGCGTTGATGGCCGGGGCGTCGAAGGAGAAATCGCTGGGGTTTTGCACGCGAAAGGATTCGACCTCTTGCAGGCCGACCAGATCCGGTTTTGCGGTGGCGATCTCGTCAGCGAATAACAGCACGCGCGCTGGGATGTCGCTGGCCTGCACGGCCTTCCAGAAAGTGGCGACGTTGTCGGGGATCTCGGCGGGGGTGTTCGACAACACGATGGCCACCAGTTCTGAGCCCAAGAAAAGATTTCGCGTCATCACCTTCACCGGGCTGGTCGCGCCGGGTGCCAAGGGAGCTGCGCCGTCACCGCCACAGCCATGCAGGGCCAACGTCAGTGCGAGGGCAAACCAACCACGAATCTTCATGGCGGCAGAATGCCAACAGCCGGGCGCTATGCCAAACGGCGACGACGTGTGCCGGCCTTAGCGCGCGCTGAACGTCAGCGCCAGGGCGTGCACGCGCGAGCGGTAGGTCCCGACGGGCGCGTCGACTGACGCCGCGGCCAGCAGGTGCAGCAGCACGTAGCCCACGTCCACGCCGTAGTGGCCCCGGCTGTAGCCGATGCCGGCGCCAACGCCCACGCGGTTGCCGTCGGGCGCCGCTGGAACCTGAGTGGTGCTGGGCGTCGTGTTCTGTGCCAAAAACGTTCCTGCCCGCACGACCAGCCCGGGCACCGACGTGGACCAGGTGCCACCGAATCGCCCGGTCAGGGCGTTGCGGCTGTCGCGGTCGATGATGCGGTCAGGGGTGGTGCCGTGTTCAAAGTCGATGACCAGCCTATCGAACGACGCCCACCGCACCTGGTTGACCTCGGCCGACAGCTCGAGCCGCGGATGCGCACGCACCATGACACCGACGGTGACGATCGCCGGCAGCGTGATTGACGATGCCACCCCCTGGTCGGCATAGATGGTTTCGAAGCCCGGTTTCTCCGGCGAGAAATCGGCGCGCCCTTGCAGCGCAATGGGGACGCGGCCGCGGTAGGTCAGGGCCAGGTGCACGCGATCGGGCCACGGTCGGTACAGCAGCGCCACATTCAGGTTGTGTCCCCAGCCGCCACCCGCCAGCGCCACCCGGCCGCCCGTGATCGAGGGCAGGGCGGTGGCAAGGCCGATGTCGCCGCGGACTATACCGATGCCCGCCGCCACGGCCACCGTGTCGTGCAGCCGCAGCGCGATCGTCGGGTTCAGCACGATGAAGCGCAGCGATGTCGTCAGCGATTTTTCCGCGCCCGCCCAGCCGTCGGGCCAGTGAACGGCAAGTCCGAACGGCGCGAACAGGCCAATGCCAGCGTGCACCCGCGCGCCAACGGCGGCGTGCGCGAAAATGTTTGGCACCACGTTGTTGCCAGGGCGGCTGGTCACGGCTGCCGAGCCGTCGCTCGGTGAAAATGTCGTCTGCGAATGCACGACAGCGGTCATCACCGACGCGCCCCGGGCGGGCATGAACGCCAGCGCCGCCGGATTGAACCAGACGGCGGCCGGCTCGCGGGTCGCCGCAGTCACCGCGCCGCCCTTCGCCAGCGCCTCCGCCGACTGCTCGTACAGCAGGAAGCCTGACGCAACTGCCGCCTGCGCCGGCAGCATCCCGGCAAGCGCCAGCGTGGCGGCAAGGTATCTCACCCAAACGACTTACCACGAGACCGCGGGGCGGGGGCCGTTCGCCCCGTGCCCCGCTAATCTCAAATTGTGGAGGCGCCGGGATTTGCACCCGGGTCCGGAAGCGCTCCGCTCACATCACTACGTGCGTGTCCGGCGATTTGGTTTTCGTTCCTGGGTTAGCCCACCGGCGAGGCGTCCCGGGACTTAGCCCTCCCTTTTTCTCGCAACCGCACCGGAAGACGTTGTGCAGCCGCAAAGCCCGCTAAGTACCCGCTTCCCCGGGCCACAGGCGCCTCCCGGAGTCACGGTCCAGTCCGTTTTTTAGGCGGCTAGAGCGAACGCATTGTCGTTCGCAGTTGTTTTTTTGCCCGTTTTTACGAGGCCTCGGGCGCCTCGGCACGCGACATGAACTTTGCAAACCTCCGTCGAAACTAATTCGCCCCCTTCTTGGGCCTCACTATAGCGCACTCCCGCCGGTACATCGGCTACCCTGGTCACCGATGTTCTGGACGATCCTCGTGGCGGGCGCGCCCGGGGCGCTGCTGCTGACGTACTTCTACCTGCGCGACCGCTTCGAACGCGAGCCGCTGAGACATGTGGCGGCGGCCTACGTCCTCGGTGCCAGCGCCGAGTTTGGTGCGCGCGCCTTGTCTCGCCTGGTCGAAGGCCTGTTGTCGGCGGAATGGTTGCAACTGGGTGGCGAGCCCGCCCGCCTTTTCGACGCCTTCGTTCTGTCCGCATCAGTAGAGGAGGCGACCCAGTGGCTGATCCTGGGCGCGATCATTTACCGTTGGCGCGAGTTTGACGAGCCGCTCGACGGACTTGTCTACGGCGTCGCCCTTGCTCTCGGCTTTGCCACCGTGGAGAACCTGTACTACCTGAATCGTCTGGGCCTGGGTGTGGCGTGGCAGCGGGCGCTCTTTGCCGTTCCGGCGCACGCGCTGTTCGGTGGAACCATGGGGCATTATGCCGCCCGCGCGAAGTTCGGGCCGGCCCGGCGCCGCGTGGTCTACGCCGCCCTGGCGCTGGCCGTGCCGACGGTCTTCCATGGCCTGTACGACTACGCGCTTTTGCACCACCTGGACTGGCGGCTGTGGGTCGTGGTCAGCGTTCTGTTACTGGGTTTCTGGGTCTTTGTTCTCAGGCGCGTCCATCGCGCGCAGCGCGCGTCCCCCTACCGACCGATGACCATCCCGCCGCCTTCTTCAAGGTGACGATGGTGCTACTATGCGGGCGCCATGAATTTTCGAGCTGACGTCGTCGCCATTGCCGCTGCCGCGTGTCTTGGTGCCTGCTCGAAGTCGCCCGCGACCATCCCATCTGGGGACGAAGGCTTTGACCGGCAATGGTCGTCGCTGGCGGGGCAGGGGATGGATCCGCTGGTTGTCGAGGACGACCAGGCCCAGGGCTTGATGGGCAGCGTGCGTCGGGCGGTGAGGACGCGCGTGGCGACGCCCACCACGACGTCCCCGCCGCCGCCGTCCACCGAACCACCGCTACCCGAGCAGCCGCCCAGCACCGAAATCCAGCGCATCGTGCGCGTGAACCTCGGCGGGGTGAAGACCTGTTATCTGATGATGACCCGCGCCGGGGTGGATCGTTCGGGCAAGGCGATTGTCACCTTCGGCATCGACCCCGACGGGAAGGTGTCCAACGCCAAGATCGACGCGCCCTCGTTCACGGGCACGGTGCTGCCTGGCTGCGTGATGGGCCAGGTGCAGCGCTGGGCGTTCCCCCGGTCACAAAAAGGGGGCGGCTCGGTCAGCTACCCCTTTGTCTTCGTCAGCGGCTAGGACGCGCTACTTGGCGGTCTTTTCTTCCCAGAAGAAGACGGTGATCGCCAGACAGTGAAAGGCCTCGTCCGAGGACTGCGTCACGATGGTGTCGACCACCTGGCACTGGGAATGATCGCGAATCCAGGCGGTTACCTTGTCGCCGAGGTTCTCTCGCTCCTGCGCCATCGTCGCCGAGAAGACCTTGACCCCGTTGAACTTTGCCATCGTATGCGTCTGATTCTGTAACATCACTGTTTGTCTTTCTTCTCCGAGGCAAAACCCCGAATCGCGATTGAACGGAACCGCCTGTTTCCGTCGGTTGGTTGGATATCCTATAGCAATGTTTCGAGGACGACGGCAATCCCTTGTCCGCCACCAATGCACGCCGCCCCGAGGCCGTAGCGCCCCCGCTGGCGACGCAGCTCATAGATCAAGTGGGTCATGATGCGTGCGCCCGAGGCCCCCAGCGGATGCCCGAGCGCGATTGCGCCGCCGTCGACGTTGGTCTTTTCGCGCGGCAGGTGCGCCTCCTTCTCGACCGCCAGGTACTGCGCCGCGAAGGCCTCGTTGACCTCGATCAGCGTCATGTCATCGATGGTCAACCGGGCGCGTTCAAGCGCCGCCTTGATGGCGGGGACGGGCCCGAGGCCCATCAGCTTGGGCTCGACGCCAACGAAGGCCCACGAGACGATGCGCGCCAGCGGCGTCAGCTTCTTGCGCTCGGCCAGACCCCGCGACGTCAGCACCAGGGCCGCCGCGCCGTCGGCGATACCGGACGCGTTCCCCGCCGTGACGACGCCGTCGTTCTTGAACACCGGTGACAGGCGTCCAAGCGCCTCGGGCGTGGTATCGGGGCGTGGATGCTCGTCGCGCGTGAAGGCCTTTGGTCCGCCCTTGCCGGGCACCTCCAGCGGGGCCAGTTCAGCGTCGAATCGCCCGGCCGCATCCGCCGCCGCCCAGCGTTTTTGCGACGACAGCGCGTACTCGTCGCAGGCTTGACGGCTGATGCCGGCGCGCTCGGCGACGTTTTCCGCGGTCCTGCCCATCGAACAGCCCGCGTAATCGTCCGTCAGCGCCGTCCACAACAAATCTTCCAGTGGTGGCGCCTTGCCGAAGGCATAACCCCAACGCGCGCCTCGCAGGACGTGTGGGGCCAGGCTCATCGATTCTGTGCCGCCCACCAGGCACGCCTCGGCGTCGCCGCTGCGGATCTCTTGCGCGCCGCTGACGGCGGCTTGAAAGCCCGATCCGCACAGGCGGTTGACCGTCAGCGCCGGCACTGCCACCGGCAAACCCGCGCGCAGGCCAACGTGTCGCGCACAGTAAATGTCGTCGGGCGAAGTCTGGGCCACGTTGCCGAACACGACCTGCGAGAAATCAGCGGGTTCAAGCGCCGACTGCGCGATGGCGGCCTTGGCTGCGGTGAATCCCAGTTCGGTCGCGCGCAAAGATCTGGCGCTGCCGCCGAAGGCCCCGAACGGGGTGCGCTTCGCCGCCACCACCCAACAATCCCGCGTACCGACGAATTCCGAGGTCACGTCTCACCAGGGTTGAACTTCGGGAGTTATAGGCCCGTCCCACCCCGGGGTCAAGGTTATGGTTACAAAAAAATACGTTAGTTAGACTACTGCTGAAACGCCAAGTTCGTCGCGAAGATCAAAATGTTCCAGCGACAGGGCGAATTCCAGCAGGTGATCCAGGGCTTCAGGGCCCTCTTCCTCTGCCACGGCGCGCCCGACGCGCAGCAGATCGCCGCAGATCAACAGGCCCATACGGGTGGCCGTTCGATTCAGCGTGCGCGACCACGCGCTCAGGTTGATGGCGGGTCGTTCGTGCAAAATGCGCAGGCCGAACTCGACCACCTGGGCCAGCAGCGTTGCATCCCCGCTGGCGATGCGCCGGCAGATGGCCTCGACCTCCAGCGCCTCAGGGGTGTCATCGCCGCGCCCCAGCGCCAACGCGGCCAGTAAATAAGGTCGCAGCTGTCGGCCCGAGCGTGACGAGCCAGCGATGCGTCCCGGCGTGGCCAGGGCCATCGCCCGGCCCAGGCGAAAGCCAAGTTCGACCGTGTCGCTGCTTTCGAGAAGGGCCGGCCCAACCAGCAGCGCATAAGGCCGCACGTCGGCCAGGCGCGCGTCGCTAACCAGATCTCCGTGCCGGAAGAAGATCGCCGGAGGCGGGGTGTTCAGCGTGCGGCAAACGTACTGCAACACCCGACGAAAGGGATCACTCAGCCTGTCGAAAGACAGCGGGGTCTCGGTGCCGAATCCCAGGTCGTCGCCTGAAAAGGGGCGCACGATCTCGGCTTGGGCCAACAAATTGAAAAGCTGCTCCAGATCCGCGTCCTCGGCTGAATAACCCAGGCGCCCGAGGGTGGTGGGGGGCAGCGGTGGCAGGCGCGGCAGCAGGCGGGGCCGGTTCTGATCTGCGATCTGCCGGGTCTCGTCGTCGGACAGCCCACGCAGCGCCAGGGCGGCGGCAGCCACGGTGGCCGCATCGTGCCGTCCGGCCCTGGTCAGCAGGTCCATGAGGGCCGCTCCGACCTGTCGGTCATCGGGGCGCAGTCGCCATTCGGCGGTCAATGCGCGACAGATTTCTCGCCATCGCGCCGGATCCTCGGCGTTGAGTTCGACCACCTTGCGCTGGATGGCGAGGTCATCGGGGGCGAGACGAGCCGCCATTTCGTACGCAATGCGTGCGCTTCCGCGATCGCCGAGTTCGGCTTCGTACAGATCGGCAAGTTCCTTCCACAGGCGCCGCCGCAGCGGCAGCGCCCGCTCACCGAGGCCCGCGATGGCGCGTCGGTATAGCCGTTCGGTGGCGCGCAGATCACCCGTGCGCGCGTACAGGCGAACCAGCAATTCCACGGCCTCGGGCTGCGCGGGATCCAGCTCCAGTGTCCGCTCGAAATGCAGGCGCGCCTCTTCGTCGTCGCCCTGACTGAGCGCCACGCGGCCGAGAAACTCATGTGCCTCCGAAAGGTCGGGATCCAGGGTCAGAGCGTGCAGCAGCTTTTCGCGCGCCTCGTCGACCGACACGTCACCCCGGGCCACGAACAGCGTCCACCCGAGATAGGCGTGGTAGGCCGCCTGGTCCGGACGTGCCTTGGTGGCCGCGTCGAATTGCGCCACGGCTTGCTGATGCTCGCCCGACGACAACAGGCCCAGGCCCGTGCCGAACGCCAGTTCCGCGCCCAGCGGGTCTGTCTGTTCAGACGGGTCGTAACCGGTCTCGTGAACCTGCGCGACCTGCGGCGGCCCCGAGAGCGCCTTGTGCGCCCGTTGATAGGCGGAGCGCACCGCCTGCAACTTCGGCGTGTCCTCGGCGAGATCCACCTGCGCATACGCGTCCAGCGAGAACTGGTTCATCTTTTCGGTGAAGGCGGCGCTGATTTCCGCGCCTGAGGCCGACTCGACCAGACCCAGAACCTCGTGGGGCGTCTTGCCGTGAATTTCGAGGTATTCGATGAGCAGGTCCCGTCGGAGATCGCCGCTTTGGGGGCGGCGGATCGGTGGTGGTGGCTTCCGCGCCCTCGCGGGCATTGCGGGGGCGACGGGCAGCTCGGTGAAGGAGACGACGCCCGATTCCTCGCCGTCGCCGAGCGGCGCGGGGACGACCCCCGGGTCGGGCGGGCGAATCGCGCTGGTGGGCAGCGACACCGTGGCATCCGTGAACAGATCGTCGACGGGGGCGAGGGTGATCCGCTTGAATGCGCCAGAGACCTCGGCGCCCAGGCGCTCCAGTGAAAACGACTCGCTGGCGTCGGGGTGCTCGCGCTGTGCGGCCTCGGGCGCCGGCGCACCCAGTTCCGCAAGGCCGGTCAGCAGCAGCGCTTCGATGCCGAGCAGTAGCAGCTCCGAGTCGGGTCGTAGAATCAGAGAGCCGAGAATGGTTCCGGCGCGCGGGCCACCTGCAAGGAGCTCGGCCAAGTTGCTGCCAAACACCGCATTGAACGAGGGCGCGAAACGCGCGAAGCGGGGCGCAAGCTTGAGCGGTCGTGCGCCGTCTTCGTCGAAGCGGCCGACCAAGGTGTCTGGCGCCGCGGTTCGCTGTAGCCCCTTGAAGATCAGTCCCTCGATGTCGAGGTCGTGCTCGATGACCCGGTCGGCGAACGCATCGCCCGGGTCGAAGCTGTAGCTTCCGTCGTTCCAGCGCAGGCAATCCACGATTCGTTTGCGCGCCTGCCCCGCGAGAAACTGCAAAACGTCCTCGGGCGTCAACCAGCCCAGTTCGACGAGGACAGTGCCCATCTTCTGGTTGCGCGCCTTGCTTTCGGCCAGGAGGTACGCCAGTTGCTGCTCGTCAATTACCCCGCGCGCCAGCAGCAGCGACCCCAGGGCCTCCTGCCGCAGATTGGACTCGGCGCCCACGGTTCGCCCGTCGCGCAGGAAAAGTTCCTTGCCCATTTTTCCGCGCACCAGAACCAATGTCCCGGTCGAACGGGCCTCGATATGATCCAGCAGCAGGCGCGGAACGCCGCGGTCGGCCAGCAGACCGTCCGACGTCGTCGCCGCCCCTTCGGCAAGCGGTGCAAAGACGGCCTCGGCCGCGGGTGCCCGCTGTCGGTCAACCATGGACAGGATCGCAGCGCCCAGGTCATCCCCCGCGACGGGTTTGGGCAGGAACATCACCTTGAATTCGTCGACAAGACCGCGGACCAGGTCGGGCTCTTTGTACACACCCGAGGTGACGATCACGGGCACGGACAGTCCCTCGGGTGTTCCGCGCAGCGCCCGGCAAAACGCGAACCCATCCATCCCGGGCATGAATAAATCGGTGATGATCAGATCGGGGCGTTCGGCCGCAACCTGCGCCAGCCCCTTCTTGCCGTCGGCCGCATGTACGAAACGCAGCGCCAGCTTCTGCAGGCGGGCATCCGAGTTGATGGTCCGCTCCAGCGAGCGCCGCACCACGGCGTCGTCATCGACGAGCAGAATGGTCGTGGGCATGGCCACCGGTGTTCAGCGAGGCCCGACTACTTGCTCCGCGAGCCCGTGGGCACGCCGACCGATTCGGACGCACCTTCGATTCCTTCGAGCGATTCCCCCCTCGCGGGCAAGGCCGCGCGCACCGTCTGTGCCGGCAGGCCCATCTTCGCCTTCAACTCTTCAAGGGCATTGTCGCTGCCCGAGCCCGCCTCGAGGCTCTTGAATTTTTGCGTCAGCGTGTCGCCCGCCAGCTCTCCACCTATCTCGGTGGACGCCTCGGCCTCGGCCTCGATGCTGTCGACCTTCTGGGCCATTCGCTCGAAGGTGTCGAAGGCATTCGTGTCCGACAGGCCCCGCATCGTGTCCTGAATGGCCCGCTGGGCCTCGGCCCGCTTCTGCCGCGCGACGAGGATGTTCTTCTTGCGCTTGGCCTCTTCAATCTTGTCGTTCAGGGTGCGCAGCTGATCCTTCAGCTTATCTACGGCTTCCTTCTGCAAGATCGACTGCTTGGTGAACTCGGCCAGCTGGGTATCGTGCTCGCCCTTGCGTTTGAGCGCTTCGCGCGCCAGGTTGTCGTCGCCCGCCCGCACGGCCAGCATCGCCTTGCGTTCCCATTCCTTGGACAGCTCGGACTGCTCGTCCCTCTGCTTCTCCAGGCGCTTCTGGTCGACGATCGACATCGCGACTTGTTTCTTCGCGTCGACAAGCTGGTTTTGCATGTCGACAACGATCTGATTCAGCATCTTCTGCGGGTCTTCCGCCTTCGAGATGAGATCGTTCAGATTCGATTTGAGCAGCGTGCCGAGCCGCGAAAAGATTCCCATGGTCTTCCTCTGGTGTTACGCGCCGTCTAGGCGGCGTCCCGGAACTTGGTCAGGGCCGAATAATGCTTGCTGACAGCCAGGGCGACGTCGTCGATCACCGCCTGGAACTCGTTGAAGTCGAGGTTTTCCAGCGCCAGCGCGTGCACGATGACGATGGCGTTGCCCTCGATGCCAAAGGCGCCATGCACCATGTCCGTCGTGTTCAAGGTCAAAAGGGTCTGGAAAAGCGCCTCTCGCTGTCCCTGCTGCGGCAGGTCCATCACCTTCAGGCGGAACGCCAGGACCGGGCCCGCTATCGAGATCAGCAGATTCTCGTGCCCCTCGGGCTGAACCTTCCAGATGTCCGGCGCCAGTTGCTCATACGGCAGGCCCGCCCTCATGAGGTACGATTCGATGTCTTCTCGGCCCTTCATGATGGGGCAGGGTAGTCGATTCCGGGCGTGTCGACAAACCAGGGCAGGAAGTCCGCGAAGAAATGGCATCGGCAATCGACGCCGTGATCCCGGGACTAGTTGAACGAAGCCTGTTACTGTGGTACCCGAAATCGCTCCAATGGCCCTCGATCCAACTACCTTGCCGCGTCACGTTGCAATCATCATGGATGGTAACGGCCGGTGGGCGCAGCGGCGGGGGTTGGCCCGCGTCGAGGGTCATCGCAAGGGCGCCGTTGCGGTACGCGAGGTCGTGCGGGCCTCGCGCGAGGTGGGACTGCGCGCGCTGACGCTGTACGCGTTCTCGTCGCAGAACTGGCAGCGCCCGGCCGACGAGGTCGCCACGCTGATGCAGCTGTTGCGCGACTATGTGATCGAGGAGCGTGCCGAGATCATGGACAACGCAATCCGGCTGATTGCGATTGGCGACGTGGATCGGCTGCCCGATTTTGTGCGCGAGCCCCTGGAAACGCTGATGCGCGATTCAGCGGGTAACCGCGCCATGACGTTGTGCCTGGCGCTGTCTTACGGCGGGCGCGAATCGATCCTGTCGACCACGCGCGCGCTGTGTGACATGGCGGCGCGCGGTACCCTCAAGCCCGAAGACATCACAGAGGATCGGTTTTCGTCTGCCCTGCAGACCGGCGGGCTGCCCCAGCTGGATCTGCTGATTCGCACCTCCGGTGAGGAACGCCTGTCCAACTTCCTGTTGTGGGAATCGGCCTATGCCGAGTTCTATTTCACCGATACTTTCTGGCCGGAATTCGGACGGGACGACCTGCTGGGCGCGCTTGAGTCGTATCACGGGCGCGAGCGGCGATTCGGACGCACAACAGAACAGATCCTTCGCAGTCACGGATAGGCGCGTGGCGCTGAAGGCGGATCGAAACCTTCTGCTGCGGGTGCTGTCGGCGGCGGTTGGCATACCGCTGCTGGTGCTGCTGGTGCTGTGGCGGCAGTCCCTGGGTTTCGGGTTGCTGATGTTGGTCGCAGCGGCGGTGGGTCTGTCCGAATACGGTCAGCTGGTGCTGCAGGACTGGCCGCGCGGACGGCACGCGGTGGTCGTGGTCGGCACGGCGTTGTCCGCCGGCCTGTACTTTCAGCCCGAGCGCGCGCTGGCCTGGGTGATGGCGGCGGTGATACTTGGTGGCGCCGCCGCGCTTTTGGCAGTCGACGACATTTCCCGGGCGGGCAGCCGCCTGGCCCTGGTCGTGTTTGGCGTCTTCTACGTGGGCGCCCTGATCGTGGCTCTGCCCCTGCTTCAGCGCGACGTTGAACACGGACCCCTGTGGGTACTGGCCGCCGTGGCGGTGACGTTTGCCAATGACACGGGCGCCTATTTCACCGGCCGGGCGGTGGGTAGGCGAAAACTGGCGCCCGCTGTTTCACCGGGCAAGACGGTCGAAGGGGCTGTCGGCGGCATGGCGGCAGGACTCGCGATGCTGCTGCTGGCGCGGCAGACGTTCTTCACCGCGCTTGAACTGCGTGACTGCCTGATCATCGGCATCGTGGGTGGCGTTCTGGGTCCCATGGGGGATCTGGTCGAGTCGATGCTGAAGCGCTCGGTCGGGGCCAAGGATTCCGGCAAATTGATTCCTGGCCACGGCGGCATGCTGGACCGTATCGACGCCCTGCTGTTCGTGGGCGCCTACGTCTATCTGCATGCCCGCTTCGTGCGGTTTTAGCGGGGCCCAGATACGGCAAAACCCCTGCGGTCGCCCGCAGGGGTATCACCACCAATAACGAAGCTAGATAAATTAAGCTCTGCTAATCAAAGCGGCTGTTAGTGCCGCGTATTCAGGTCACACCGGCTTGCGCCGGTGTGGTGGGAGGAGGAGAACTTCCGGAGGTCGTCCCCTGGAAGCTGCCTCTGCTTGCCACTGGGTAGCAAGGGTCGTGCCGATGAAATTTCAGCCGCCTAGGTCGCAGCGAACTCTTGGAAATCCTGGCTCTTCCGTGTTATGAGCGACTATCCTTCAGTCGCGCGATCGGCCACGGACTTGTTGAACCCTGACATTCGCGTCAGGGGTTGCTCCTGCGGCGCGGTTTTTTTCATAGTCGTTCATGCCTAGCAGCCTGATCCTTATTAACGCGGACGGTCCCGAGACCCGCGTGGCCTTGGTCGATGGTGGCTTGCTGGCCGAGCTCTATATCGAGCGCAAGCGCGAGCGCGGCATAGCCGGCAACATTTACAAGGGCCGGGTCGAGCGGGTGTTGCCGGGGATGCAGGCCGCGTTCATTAACATCGGCCTTGAGAAGTCCGCGTATCTGCATGTGTCGGACGTAAGAGGGACGCCTGATGATCTCAAGCGCCTTCTGGCCGGTGGCGAGCAGCGGTCGGACGAAGAAGATGACGAGATAGAACCGCCTTCGAGCGGGGCCCGCATCGAGGATCTGCTGAAAGAGGGTCAGGAAATCGTCGTCCAGGTCACCAAGGAGCCCATCAGCACCAAGGGGCCGCGGACGACGCGGTACATCTCGCTGCCTGGCCGGCACCTGGTGTTCATGCCAACGGTCGACCACATTGGTATTTCGCGTCGTATTTCTTCGGACAAAGAGCGACGCCGTCTCCGCGATCTGGTCGAGCAGGTGCGACCGCCCGGCTCGGGCTTCATCGTTCGCACCGTGGCCGATGGGATTGCGGAAAAAGATCTCCGCGCCGACATGGAGTTTCTCATCAAGCTGTGGAACGAGGTCGTCCGGCGCACCGAAAGCGTCCGCTGCCCGGCGCTGATCTACAACGATCTGGATCTACTGCTGCGCACTGTGCGGGATTTGTTCACCGCCGATGTGGAAAAGCTGATCATCGATTCCCGCTCGGAGTACGACCGGGTCAAGAAGTTCGTTGCCGCGTTCATGCCGGACTTTGCCGGGCAGATCGACCTATACGACGGGCCCGAACCGATCTTCGACGGTTACGGCATCGAGATCGAAATCGACCGCGCCCTTGAGCGCAAGGTGTGGCTGAAATCTGGCGGCTACCTGATCGTCGACGAGATGGAGGCGCTGACCGCCGTCGACGTGAATACCGGCCGCTTCGTCGGCAAGAAGAGCCTCGAAGACACCATCACGCAAACCAACCTTGAGGCCGCGCGCGAGGTTGCCGAGCAACTGAGAATTCGTTCACTCGGCGGCATTATCGTCGTCGATTTCATCGACATGGACCGTTCGTCGAACCGCGACAAGGTCATGCGGGCCTTCAACGATCACCTGCGCCGAGATCGGGCCAAGGCGACGGTCACGCGGATCTCCGAGTTGGGCCTGGTCGAGATGACGCGCAAGCGGACGCGCGAATCGCTGCTGCACACGCTGACCGAGCCTTGCACCCACTGCGAGGGCAAGGGCTTCACCAAGTCCCGTCGCACCGTCGCCTACGAGATGCTGCGCGAACTGCGTCGCCAGGGTGGTCTCATCGAAGGCGACACCGTCTTTGTCGAGGTCCATCCCGAGGTGGCGCAGGCGCTGGCTACGACGGATCGCAGTTTCCTCGAGGACATGGAGAAGCGCCTTCAAAAGCGCATCATGGTGAAGGCGCGCGGGTCCTTCCACATGGAGGACTTCGAGATCCGCTCGCCGGGCGACAAGGCGCCGATTGAGCGTTCAGACGCGGCCGGGCGCGAGGGTGAAAAGACCGAAACGCGTCGTCGTCGCCGTCGTCGTCGGGCCCTGGGCTCGCCGGCCGAGGTCGAGGCGTTGATGGAAGAGGAAGAGCGCAACAGCGTCGTCGATCCGGAGGCCATGGCCGAGGTCTTCTCGGAGGAGGCCGAAGTGGCGGCGTCCGCGGCGGCTTCTGCGGCGGCGGCCCCGTCTGGGGGTGACCCGCGCCCCGACCAGCCCGCGGCTGAGCCGGGTCAGGCCGATAAGGTTCAGGAGCCGTAGGGGCGTAGCCCGGGGAGGCCGAGCGCTGTGGGCGGACCAGCAGATACGAGAGATTCACAGCCGCGCCACAAGCGCGTCGACGTGAATCTCGAATTCGATTCGCTGGAGCGTCTGGGAGCCTACATGGCCGACGTCTCGAAGTCGGGGGCCTTCATTCGTGCGCGCGAGCCGTGGCCGGTCGGGACGCGCTTGCGGATGCGTTTCACCATCCTGGTCGAGGATCCCGAGATCTTCGAAGGACTAGGCGAGGTCGTGCGCGTCAGTGAGCGCCCGCGCGGAATGGGCGTTTCGTTCGTCGAGCTCACGGAGGGCTCCCAGCGCCTGCTCGACAAGATCGTGGCCGCCAAGGGCGCGCGGCCCCGTCGTCGTTGATTCACGGCCCGAGGCCCACCCACACAGCGCCATCCGCGCCGGTCTCTTTTTTCCAGATGGGTGCGCGCTGTTTCAGGCGTTCGATGGCTGCCCGGCAGGCCTCGAAGGCTTCGGCGCGGTGGGGCGCTGAGGCGGCGATGATGACGGCGGGCTGGCCCACGACCAAGGTGCCCGTGCGGTGCTGGATGGCCACGCGAACGCCGGGCCATTCATTCTCGATCTCATCGGCGATTGCCGCCAGGACCTGCTCGGCCATCGGCACGAAGGCCTCGTATTCGAGGTGGTCAACCTGACTCAGCTGCCCCTGCCGGCGGACACAGCCAGTGAAGGTGACGATGCCGCCCTGTTCGGGGGCAGTCACGGCGGCCATCACTTCGTCGAGGGACAGCGCGGAATCCCTGACGGCGATTCGCCGGCCGTTCGCGCCGCCCGCGACCGGCGGAATCAGCGCGAGCTCGTCGCCATCGGCAAGGGGCTGTGTCGCGGGCGCCATCTCTCGGTTCACCGCCGTACGGAGTTGCGGAAGTAGCGCGCCGAGGTCAGCGTGCAGCGCCTTCAGGCTGTCGAGAGCGGTGGCCACTGTCGCACCTTGGGCGACATCGATCGTCTCGCCGCTGCGACCGAGTCTTTCCTTTACGACGGCGAAGTAAAGGACTGTGATCCGCATGGGGACTTTTACCAGGATTGGCACGTACGGCGATAGGTGGGTTCATTTTATCCACAGGAAAAGTCAAATAAGTCCGAAACGATATGAATTTTGCTGTGGCGAATTCCGGTTGCTAGCATTTGCCCTGTCGCGCACCGGAAACTTTCCCTGGCGCCCGATCTAGGTCAATCTTGTTGAGGCCCTTCATTTGACGCAAAACCCACATCCCCATACGCAGCTGGCGCTGCCCTTCGTGCCGCCGACTGGCCGCTCGGAAGAGCCCGCCGTCGTGTCGGAGTCGCGCCGTGATCGGCGAACGGAGGTCGCCGCTCGTCGTGTTCGGCTGAACCGCGCCGAGCGATCCGTGCAGGAGGAGCAACTTGAGGCCGCTTTGTCGAGCTGTCTGCCGCCCGGGAAGACGCTGCGCCTGTCGCTGACGGACAACCGCTACACGATGGTGGCCGTCCGTCGCGCGACTGCGGGCTACACGGTTCGCATTCATCGCATGTTCGCGGGGGCCGACGCCAAGATGGTGCGCGCGCTGGCTCGCTATGTCGTGCACAACGATCGCCGCGCGTCGGGCGTCATCGGCGATTTCATCGACAAGCACCAGCACGTCATCGCGCAGCAGCCGCGGCGAACCCGGCGCCTCAAGGTCCGGACGGCAGGGCAGGTGCATGAGTTGCAGTCCATCTTCGACCGGCTGAACACCGAACACTTCGGCGGTATCCTGCAGGCGCAGATCACCTGGGGGCCGGGATTCCGGCACCGGCAACGCAGCCAGCGATCCATCAAGATGGGCAGCTTCTCGGTCGAGGACCGAGTCATCCGCATCCATCCGATTCTCGACCAGCAGAACGTGCCGCCTTACTTCATTGCGTGGATCGTCTTTCACGAGATGTTGCACGGTAAGCACCAGGTGGTGCGTCGCGGCGGGCGGCGTTGCTTCCATTCGCGGGAGTTCCTGGCGGAGGAGCGCACCTTCCCGGATTTTCAGCGCGCCTCGGCCTGGGAGAAGGCGAATATCGAGCACCTGCTGGGCGCCTGACAATTTGGCAGGCGGGGCCCCCGCGGGGCCGACGAACAGTCGCAGGTGGGACCACGGGCGGCAGAAACCCGCTGAAATTGGCCCTTTTCGAGTGGAACGAATGATGCTTCTGTAGGGCCCAGCCCATGAGGAGAATCAGCCTGTTTGCAACCGCCTGTTCAACGCTCGCCGTACTTGGGACCGCCGGGTGCGCACACCAGGTTGTCATTTCCGGTACGACGGTCCTTGCGACCGAGGACAACGTCGCCCTGCTGGAGGTCATCGAGCAGTACCGTGGGCGCCTGGTCGAGAAGAACGTCGAAGGCCTGCTGGTGCTGGCGTCGGACAAGTATTTCGAGGATTCGGGGACGCCGCGCGCGGACGACGATTACGGATACGACGGGCTGAAGACCGTATTGCGCAAGCGCCTGACGCGGCTGCGCACCCTGCGCTACGATATCCAGTATCGAAACGCGCGCATCACCGGCGACAGGGCAGAGGTAGAGGTCTTCATCACCGGTGCGTTCGAGCTGACAGCCCAGGCCGGAGACAGTTACCGCCGGGTCAGCGACTACCACCGCTTTGTCCTCGAGCGCACGGCGAACAGGAAGTGGAAATTCCTCAGCGGCATGTAGAATCCGGCCCCATGCGTCACTTGGGTCTCGTGCTGCTGGTTGCCCTCGGGGCGGTCTCGGCGGGCTGTGCCGGCGGGCAGGTCCAGCTGCGGACGCCTCGCTATACGCTTAGTCACCCGGACTACTGGAAGGTGAAGGCCCAGGGCCTGAAGGACGGCGAGGCAAGCGTGGTGACGATCAGTTCTTACGGCGATGCCGTCATCGACGACGGGTCGGGCGCGATGTCACCGCGGGGCCAGAATTACGAAGCCGTCACGGCCGACATCGAAGTGCGTCTGTATGGCTGGGCGGAGGCGACCGGCCCGCGTGGCCCCACGGCTGAGGTGACCCGTCTGCTGGCCGCTGACACGACCCTGGCGCTGGGCGCCCACCGTGCGATTCCAGAGACGCCGCCCGAGTGTGGTCTGCTGCGAAGGAAGTACCGGGTGTTCGGGGCCGAACAGGAGCCGCTGGACCTTCTCCGCCGCCCGGGGTGGCGCACCATCGTGGTCGGGGCCACCGGCCCGGGGGTTTTGCTGGGCGTGGTTGCGCGGGTGGAATTCGAGCAAGACGTCGCCCGCTTCTGCCATAACCTGAAGAACATGCAGGTCCAGCTACAGAACCTGCTGGACGGTATCAGTGCCGGGGCCGGCCCAGCGGTCACCAAGTAGCGCTGCCGCCCACGGATGGGGTATGGGATAGGCATGAACAGAAGGATTGGCGGATCGATCGCGGTGGGGACTTTGGTGGGCTGGCTGGGCGCTGGGCCCATCCAGAGCGCCGCCGCCGCGCCGCAGACCTTCGAGGGATTGGCCGAGTCCGCCACGCGGGTCACGGAACTGGGCGCCGTGCTGCTGCCGCTGATGGATGATTGCAGCAAGACCCGTCGGGACATCGACAAGGCGCGCTGCCTGGGCGTCCGGGCGTATATGCGCAAGCGCCTGCCCGAGCTGTCGTTCGTGGCCGCCGCCGACGATCCCCAGGTTCTGTCAGTCTCGGATTACGACGCGCGCGTGAAGGGTTTTCGTCTGCGCATCGCCGGGTGCCTGGCGTGCAAGGCGCCGATCGTGGCCGGTGGCGAGAAGCGCTTTGTCACGTTGAAGGCGCCCCCGAAAGGTGCGACATCACTGGCCGCCGCTGTCGGGGTGTCGGAGGCCGCCATCAGCTTCAACGACATCGCCGAATCAGCGGCCTGGAACCGAACGGTGAAACCCCATTTGCGCACCGAGTTCATTTTCAAGCCGACAGACGCCGAGTGGACGCTGGGCAGCGGCCGCGGCTATGCGTTCAAGCTACTGGGAGCGCGCGTCTTCGATCGCTGCACGGGCGAGGTGGTTTTTTCGCAGCCGGAATCCGCTTCAGCGGCCAGCAAATCGCCCGACGCGACCTGTCCGGGGCCGGGGGGTGGTGCGCAGGTTTCGGCGCCCGGCGTGGACGATCTGCCCGAGCAATTGGATGCGAGTGCGATCAACGCCGCGCTGGCCGCAATTCGCCCCGACACCAATGCCTGTTTCGAGATGTTCAGGATGAAGGGGACCGCCTTCCTGATCTTCGACGTGCCGGGCGGGGGCGGCAACCACAATGTGACGCTGGAAGGAACGCTGGGCGGCACCGCCATGGGCCTGTGCGTGATGGAAGCCGCCCGCAAGGCGCAGTTCCCGCGCTTCCGTATCGACCACCAGAAGTTTCGCTACCCGGTCGTCTTCCCGGTTCGCTAAACGTCGCTAGGGGCGCCAGCGCAACAGACGCACTTCGAGGGGGCCGTTCCAAAGGCGGTGCGACACCTCGGCCTTGCGGCCCATCGCCCGCGTGAACAGCGGGTTGCCCGACAGCACCACCAGCTGCCAGCCGGACAGGCGCCCGATAGCGCGCGCCAGATCGCGGTACAGGGCCTCAAGCGCGCGATCCTCGGGATCGGGACCGGGGCCGGCGCGCAGGCGCTCGCCGTAGGGGGGATTCGTCACGATATTGCCCGCGGGTATGCCGGGCGGGACGGACAGGCTGCGGGCGTCGGCAAGCTCGAATCGGATGTCGTTGGCCACAGCCGCCTCGCGGGCGTTCCGACGGGCGGCGTCCATCGCGGGCTGCGAACTGTCGCGGGCAAAGATGGGCGCGGGGGCGGCGGGCAGGATCGCGGCGCGCGCGGCGTCCTTCAGGGCCTTCCATGCGGCTGCGCGCGTCTGGTCGGGCCAGCGCTCGAAGCCGAAACGGCGATTGAGGCCGGGTGCGATGTTCCGGGCGCCCAGGGCGTGCTCGATGGCCAGCGTTCCCGACCCGGTCATGGGATCCAGGAAGGGGACATCATGCGCGACGCCCCCGAGTGCCAGCACAGCGGCGGCCAGGGTTTCCTTCAGCGGGGCCTCGGTCATGGCGACGCGGTATCCGCGCCGGTGCAAGGGATCTCCTGCCATGTCCAGATACAGGCGCACATCGTTGCCCCGCAGGTGCAGGACAACCGACACGTCAGGATCGTCGGGGGCTACATCGGGGCGGACGCCCAGGCGATCGCGGAGCGTGTCGGCGATCGCGTCCTTGACCTTCAGCGCGACGAAACCCGAGTGGCGCAGGGCCGCGTTGTCGCGCACGGTGGCCGACACCGCAAAGGTCGACTTGGCGGAAAGAAAGTCGCCCCAGGGCACCTTGCGGGCGCCGGCATACAGGCTGTCGGCGTCCGCGGCCTGGTAGGCGGCGATCTCGAGCAGCACGCGCATGCCGACGCGTGAGCCAAGACAAACCTTCATGCCCTCGTCGAAGGGGCCTTCGAAGGAAACGCCGCCGGTGTCGCCGCGGGGCGCGCGGATGCGCAAGGCAACCAGTTCCCGGCGCAGCGCCCCTTCGGTGCCCTTGGCGCAGGTGACGAAGAAGGGCAGGTTTCTAATGTGGCGCCGCGCGATCGGCGGCGTCGGCCCGGGCGGCCACCCAGTCCCGCCGCGCCAGCAGGGACTTGTACTCGCCGCCAGCGTCCTTCTTCCACGCGGCAATTTCCGCGTCGAGGGCCGCAAGTTCGCGGGAGGTGGCGTCCCGATCGACGTCGCTGGCCGCAGTGGCCTGTTCGACCAACACCAGCACCTTGTCACCGCCGTCGGGCGTGCGGGCTACGGTCAGGATCCCCTCGCTGACCGCCAGAAGGCGGGGACCATCCTTGGTGCGGTAGACGAAAACGCCCGCGCGCAGGGCCGACAGAAAGGGAATATGGCCCGGCAGCACGCCGAATTCGCCAAGGGCGCCAGGGGCCGTCACTTCGTCGACCTCGGTGTCGATCACCGAGCCGCGCGGGGTGGTCAGGGACAGATGCATCGGCCCTACGAGGTTTCCTTGGCCATCTTCTCGGCGCGGGCGCGCACCTCGTCGAGCCCGCCCATCAGGAAGAAGGCCTGCTCGGGCAGATCATCGCACTTGCCGTCGATGATCTCCTTGAAGCCGGCGATGGTGTCCTTGATCTCGACGTACTTGCCGGGCGTGCCGGTGAAGGTCTCGGCGACGTGGAAAGGCTGCGACAGGAAGCGCTGGATCTTGCGCGCGCGCGAGACGGCCAGACGGTCATCCTCGGACAATTCGTCCATGCCGAGGATGGCGATGATGTCGACCAGTTCCTTGTAGCGCTGCAGGACGCGCTGCACGCCGCGGGCGACGTTGTAGTGTTCGACCCCTACGATGTCGGGCGAAAGGATTGTCGACGTCGAATCCAGCGGATCCACCGCCGGGTAGATGCCGAGCTCGGCGATTTGCCGCGACAGCACCGTGGTGGTGTCGAGGTGGGCGAAGGCCGTGGCGGGCGCCGGGTCCGTGAGATCGTCGGCCGGCACGTAGATCGCCTGCACCGAGGTGATGGACCCCTTGTTGGTCGAGGTGATGCGCTCTTGCAACATGCCCATCTCCGTCGCCAGCGTCGGCTGGTAACCGACGGCCGATGGAATACGGCCAAGAAGAGCGGACATCTCCGAGCCGGCCTGCGTGAAGCGGAAGATGTTGTCGATGAACAGAAGGACGTCCTGGCCCTCGTCGTCGCGGAAGTATTCGGCGACGGTCAGCGCGGACAGACCGACGCGGGCGCGGGCGCCCGGGGGCTCGTTCATCTGGCCGAAGACCAGGGCCGCCTTTGAAATGA